>NZ_JBICLK010000081.1:0-255978 GCF_043105275.1 Pseudomonas sp. TYF_14 | reverse complement strand
GGCGACCGCGCAGGCTTTTCACATTTTGCGCAAGGCAGTTGCCCCCGCGTGCATCAACCGCAGTTGACGCGGGTTACCCTGCCCTGCTCGTCCACGTTCAGGTTCAGGCGCTCGGAGCGGTACTCCAGGGTGACCACGTCGTGCGGCTTGAGAATGCGCGCCATCTGCGAGCCGCTGGCCTTGCGTGCCTGCTCCAGCAATTCGGCGCTGGCCTGCTTGCCCATGGCAAAGTCGGCACCACTGGCTTCGCAGCGGCCATCGTTGCCCGCTGACGCGGCCGGCGCACCACCGCCATCAGCATTGCCACCAGTGCTGCAACCCGCCAGGACAGCAGCCACAGCCAGAGTTGCCAGGTAAGCACGGGTACGGAACATGAAGCCTCCTAAATCGGTCCGGGAACTGCCTGATCCGACAGCTCCGCTCATCATTTGTTGCAAAACCGGTCAAGTCTGCCTGAACTGCAGCGGCGAGGCGAAAAGCAATCGTGACCGGATTTTGCACAACACGCTGCGTTTGCCATATGCTTAGCTCGCACGGTCACCGGCGCAAAGCCATGATTTGCTGCAAGAAGTGGAGCGCATCCCGCCTCCATCGAACACCAGGGTCAGGTGTTCCCCCTTCGTTCCGGGCCCCCAGCGAGAGCTTTTCATGAGCACCCACAGCATCGATGCCGATATCAAGGTCAAATGGGCCGAGGGCCAGAGCGCGTACAGCCCTGGCACACCGGAAGAGTTGCTGCTGATCGCCATCGACCTGTTGGTGCGCGACAACGGTGCCGAGGCGGCACGCAGCTTCATCGACCAGGTGTTCGAGCGCTACGCGCCGCACGCGGCTATTCCAATCGCGCCAGACGGGCACTGAGCAGGTCGAACAGCCCCTGGGCATCACCCTGCTCCACCCACAGCACATTCGCCGGCCGCTTGAGCACACCGTACCAGTCTGCAATTGTCTGGCCGAAAGTGGGTCCTTCGCGGCTGTCGATGCTCATGTGGATACGCCGGCCGCTGAACAGCTCGGGCTTTAACAGGTAGGCGATGACGCTGGCGTCGTGCACAGGGCCGCCAGGTATGCCATACACGTCCATGTCGTGGGTGATGTAGGCATTGAGGATATCCACCACGCGCTTGCTCGCCTGGTTGTTCACGGCTGCCAACTGCTTCAGGCGGGCGTTACTGGTCAGCAGCTTGTGCGTGACATCCAGCGGCAGGTAGGTCAGCTGCACGCCGCTGGCCAGCACCACTTCGGCGGCGTGCGGGTCGGCGTAGAGGTTGAACTCCGCCACCGGGGTGATGTTGCCGCCGTTGAAATGCGCTCCCCCCATGACCACCACCTCCTTGATGCCTTTGACGATGCTCGGGCGCTGGATCAGCGCCAGGGCCAGGTTGGTCTGCGGGCCGAGCATGGCGACGGTGATGCTGTGTGGTTCGGCTGCGCCGAGGGTATCGACCAGGTATTGCACGGCATTGCCCTGGGCCAGGGGCGCTTTCGGCTCGTGCACCTGTACGCCGGTGAGGCCTTCTTCGCCATGAACGTCGGCGGCGTAGATCGGCGTGCGCACCAATGGGCGGCCGGCACCAGCGTACACCGGGATGTCTTCACGCCCCGCCCATTCGCGGGCCAGGCGGGCATTGCGCGAGGTCTTGTCCAGGCGAACGTTGCCGGCCACGGTGGTGATGGCGCGGATACTGAGTTCGTGGGGCGAAGCCATGGCCAGAAACAGCGCCACCACATCGTCGGCGCCGGGATCGGTGTCGATGATCAGGTCGATGGGTGCGGCCTGGAGGGTGGAGGCTGCGGCCATGAAGACGACTCCTTGTAGCAGGGACTTGAGCATGGGTGGCACTCCTGTTGCCTATGAATCATGCGTTTACACAGCCCGGCGTCCTTTGCGGAAGCGGCTAGAAGGTGACGCCGGAGATGAGGGCAATGTTGCTGTAGGGCTGGCACTCGCCTGTACGCACCACCGCACGGGCACTGCGCGACAGCACTTTGAAATCCTCGTGGGTCAGCCATTCGCGCTTGCCCAGCTTGCCCTTCAGTCGCTCGATTTCGACCAGCGCGGGCGGCACCACTTTTTGCATTTCTTCAGCCAGCACATGCCGCTCAACCTGCAATTCGCTCAGCACCACCCGCAGCACGCTGGCGAAGTCCGGCAGGCCAGGCGTAATGGCCAGGTCGATCAGTTCCACACCCGGCGGCACCGGCAGCCCGGCATCGCCAATCACCAGGATATCGCCATGCCCCATACCGGCAATGACCCGCGACAGGGCAACGTTCAACAGCGGGGTTTTCTTCATGGCGTCAGCTCTGCCAGGTAGGGAATCGACGGTTGGGCACCGGCACGGGTAACCGACAATGCTGCAGCACGCTGGCCAAAGGCGATCGCCTCCCCCTCCTCCAGCCCACGCACCAGGCCGGCAGCAAAGCCACCGATGAAGGTATCGCCGGCAGCGGTGGTGTCCAGCGGTTGCACGTGCGGCGCCGGATAGTGCTGATGACCTTGGGCAGTAACCAGCAAGGCACCTTGCGCACCCAAGGTGATGATCACTTTGCCTGCCCCCAGCTGCAGCAAGCGCTCGCCCGCGCGCCGGGCACTGTCCTGGTCGGTCACCACCACACCGGTCAAGGCTTCGGCCTCACTTTCGTTAGGGGTAAGGTAATCGATATGCGCAAACCAGTCCGCTGGCAAGGGGCCGGTAACGGGTGCTGGGTTCAGGATCACCTGCTTGCCCAGCTCGTGCCCTCTGGCCAGTGTCCAGGCCACGGTGCTGGCTGGCACTTCCAACTGGCAGATGATTACCTCGGCAGCCTGCAGCAACGCATCGAAGCGCCGCACCGACTGCGGCGTCAGCAGGCCGTTGGCGCCGGGAATGATGACAATACAGTTCTGGCTGGCAGCATCCACCGTGATCAGCGCCACACCGCTGGACATGGCTGGACAGGTGCTGACGCCCTGACAGTCGATCCCCTCGACATACAAGGCCCGGTGCAGTTGCCGCCCGTAGTCGTCATCCCCCACATTGCCGATCATAGCCACGCTGCCGCCCAGCCGCGCCACTGCCACCGCCTGGTTGGCACCCTTGCCGCCCGGCACCGTGAAAAAGCTATCGCCGGGGAGTGTTTCGCCGGCCCGCGGCAGGCGCTGGGCGCGGACCACCAGGTCCATGTTGAGGCTGCCAACCACCACAACCTTGGCATTCATGACGTTTCCTTAGCGTTAGCGGTAATCATTGAACAGGTCCGGGCGCGGCCCGGTGGACTCACGCAAGACGATACGCGGGGCGACAATGCGCTGCTCCGCCGCGCCTTGCCGGGGCGTAGCGATACGCGTCAGCAGCAACGAGGCAGCGCTCTCGCCCAGTTCGCGGATCGACTGGCCCACGGTGGTCAGTGATGGGTACACGTAGCGGCTCAGTTCGATGTCATCGAAGCCGATCACCGACAGCTCGCCGGGTACGCTGATATTGCGTTCGGCTGCAGCGCGCAGCACACCAAAGCCGATCATGTCGTTGCCGGCAAAAATCGCCGAGGGCCGCTTGCCTTCCAGCACCTGCGCCGCCGCTGCATGGCCACCCGGGCTGGTGAAGTCGCAGTGCAGTACACGGCTGCCCGGCACGGGCGCACCGGCTTCGGCCATGGCACGGCGGAAACCGCTCAGGCGCAGCTGGGTAACCCCGGTTTCGGCGGGGCCACCGATATAGGCGACGTCGCGATGGCCAAGCTCCAGCAGATGCCGGGTGGCCAGGTACGCCCCCTGCTCGTGGTCAATGCGCACCAGGTCGGCATCGACGCCTTCCAGCTCACGGTCGACGATGACCATTGGCGTGCGCACACTGGCCAGGCTTTGCAGCAAGTCGTCGTCCTGGCCCACCGAGGCCACTACCAGGCCGTCGATGCGCTTTTCCAGCAGCACGCGCAGGTAGCTGCGCTGCTTCTGCGGGTTGTCGTCGGAGTTGCACAGGATCACGCAATAGCCGTTGCGCTCGCAGGCGTCTTCGATACCCCGCGCCAGCTCGGCGAAGTACGGGTTGACGCTGTTGGGCACCAACAGGCCGATGGTGGCCGTGCTGCGCGCTTTCAGCGAGCGCGCCACCGCACTGGGCACGTAATCCAGTTCGATGATGGCGGCTTCCACTTTCAGCCGCACCTGCTCGCTGACCGGACGGGTCTTGTTGAGTACATGGGACACGGTGGTGTAGGAAATACCCGCCAGTGCCGCGACGTCTTTGATGGTTGCCATGTTGTCAGTTCCGCCGGCCTGCGCGCCGGCTACGGTAAGTGTCGAGCACCACGGCGATGACGATCACCGCCCCGGTGATGATGCGTTTGGTCGGCTCGCTGGCACCGATCTGCGCCAGCCCGGCGGCCAATACGGAAATGATCAGTACGCCAAAGAAGGTGCTGATGACCGAGCCACGCCCACCCATCAGGCTGGTGCCGCCGATCACGACGGCGGCAATGACCTGCAGCTCCAGGCCAGAGCCGGCATTGGGGTCGGCGGCTTCCAGCCGCGAGATCTGGAACAGTCCGGCCAGGCCGGCGAGCAGGCCCATCAGGGCGAACACCAGCACTTTGTAAGGGCGCGGATCGATACCGGCCAGGCGCACGGCCTCTTCGTTGGTGCCGATACCGATCAGGTAACGGCCGAACACCGTGCGCGTCAGTACCAACTGGGCGAGCACGATCACCAGCAAGGCGATGATGAACGCTGGCGAAACACCAAAGGCGACCGGGTTGGAGAACCAGGCATAGGCGTCGCCGATATAGGCGGTGCGCGAGTCGGTGAACTGATAGGCCAGGCCACGGGCCATCTCCAACACACCAAGCGAGACGATGAACGACGGGATGCGCCAGGCCACGGTGACGCCACCGGTAATGCTGCCGGCCAATGCGGCCACAGCCATGCCCAGCAGCGCCGAGGGCAGCACGCCCCAGCCCCAGCCGAGTATCGCCACGCTCACCGTCGAGGCGGCCAGCGCCAGCACCGAGCCCACCGACAGGTCGATGCCGCCGATGATCAGCACGAAGGTCATGCCCACCGCCAGCACCATCAGGTCCGGGATCTGGTTGGCCAGCGTGCTGAAGGTGCCATACGACCAGAAGTGGCTGCTGAGGAACGAGAACAGCACGATCATCGCCAGCAAGGCGCCAGCCAGGCCCAGGTAGGTGCCCAGGCCAAAGTACGTACCGCTGCGGCGCACGGGGGCGGCGTCCTGGTTGTTGAGCGGGGTGGTTTTCATGCATCCATCCTGGGGGCTGCATCATGCAGCAGCGCGTCACGTTTCTGATAACCGGCGAAGGCGGCGGCAAGCAACTGGTCCTGGCTCCAATGATCACGCGCGAAGGTGTCGATCAGGCGGCCAGCGGACAGCACGGCGATGCGGTCGCAAATCAGCATCAGTTCGCGCAGGTCACTGGACACCACCACCAAGGCCTTGCCTTGGCGCGCCAGCTCGGCCAGCAGGCCATAAATGTCGAACTTGGCGCCCACATCGATGCCACGCGTGGGTTCGTCGAACAGCAGCACCTGGCAATCGCGCTCCAGCCAGCGGCCGATCACCACCTTCTGCTGGTTACCGCCAGACAGCTCGCCCACCACTTGCTGCGCGCCAGCACTGCGAATGCGCATGGCCTGGATCTGGCGTTCGGCCAAGGCCTTTTCCGCTTCGCTATCGAGCACACCGGCCCGCGATACCGCGCCCAGGTTGCCCAACGCAATGTTGGCGCTGATCGACTGCGTCAACAGCAGGCCCTCGCCTTTTCGGTCTTCGGTTATCAGCGCGATACCGGCACGCACTGCAGCCTTGGGCGAGTCGATGCTGACCGCCTGTGGCGGCTGGCCGAGCGCGATACCGCCGCTGTCGGCGCGATCGGCACCGTAGATCAGGCGCAGCAGCTCGGTACGGCCGGCGCCGATCAGGCCGGAGATGCCAAAAATCTCCCCTGCCCTGACTTCGAACGACACCTCGCGCACCTTGTCGCCACGGCACAGTTTGTCGACCTTGAGCAGCGGTGCACCCAACTGCCGTCGACCCAGGTCGATATGCTCGCCCAGCTCGCGGCCGACCATCAGGTTGACCAGCTCGGCGCTGCTGTAACGCTGGATCGGCTCGTCGCACACCAGCTTGCCATCGCGCAGCACAACGATGCGTTGGGCCACACGCTGCAACTCTTCCAGGCGATGCGAGATATAGACGATGGCCACGCCGCGCGCGCGCAGGCGCTCGATCTGGATGAACAGCAACGCCACCTCGCGCGCAGTGAGCATGGCAGTGGGCTCGTCCAGGATCAGCACATGGCAGTCACCGATCAGGTTGCGGGCAATCTCGACCATTTGCTGATGGCCGATGCCCAGTTCGCCGACAGGGGTGTCCGGGTCAATGGCGTCGAGCCCGACCCGAGCCATGGCAGCCGTTGCCAGCTGGCGCAAACGCTTGTGGCTGATCCAGCCGAAGCGGCTGGGCAGGTTGTCGAGAAACAGGTTTTCCGCCACGGTCAGCGTCGGCAGCAGGTTCAGCTCCTGCATGACCATGCGCACCCCAAGGCGTTCGGCCTCGCCGCGGCTGCCGGGCGCGTAGGCCTGGCCGCGGTAGGTCATGTGACCGGTGGTGGGCACCTCCAGGCCGCTGATAAGCTTGGACAACGTACTCTTGCCTGCGCCGTTCTCGCCGGTCAGGGCCAGCACTTCGCCCGCGCGCAGGCTCAGGCTGACCTCGCCGAGTACGGGCTGGGCATAGGTCTTGCCCAGGCCGCTGGCGGCAAGCACCACTTCATTGGCCAATGCAGGCATGGCCGATTCTCCTGGCAGCATCAGGGCTTCTTGGTGATGAGTTCGACCGGGGTCTGGATGACGTTGTCGGCATCCACATCAGGCTTTTCGCCCTTGACCATTTTCAGCGCCGCCTGAATGCCATACACCGCCTGCTGGCTGGCCGCCTGGTCGAGGGTGGCAAGCACCCGACCGTCTTCAAGCATTGGCTTGATGGCATTGATGTTGTCATAGCCCACCACTTGCACCTGGCCGGTCTTGCCAGCGGCACGCACGGCGGACACAGCGCCCAGGGCCATGCTGTCGTTGCCGGCCAGCAAGGCCTTCAGGTCGGGGTATTCGTTGAGCATGGAGGCGGCGACGGCGTTGCCTTTGTCGATCTCCCAATTGCCGCTTTGTACCGAGACGACTTTCATCTGCGCGGCGTCCATGGCGTCCTTGAAGCCGGCGGTGCGCTGCTGGGCATTGGTGGTGGTCGACACGCCTTCGATAATGCCCACCTGGTCGCCGGCCTTGAGCTTCTGGCTGGCCAGGTAATCGCCAACCAGGCGCGCGCCCTTGCGGTTGTCGGGGCCGACGAAGGGAACGCTGATGCCTTTGCTCTTTAGCAGATCAGGGTCCAGACGGTTGTCGATGTTGATCACCACCACGCCCTGGTCCATGGCCTTCTTCACCGCCGACACAAGCGCCTTGGAATCAGCCGGGGCAATCACCAGCGCTTTGGCGCCGGCATTGACCATCTGCTCGACGATGCGGATCTGCTCGCCAGTGTCGGTCTCGTTCTTGATGCCGTTGGCGATCAGCTCGAACTCGTCGGCATGGGTTTTCTGGTAGTCCTTGGCGCCGTCTTCCATGGTGCGGAAGAACTCGTTGGCCAGCGACTTCATGACAAGGGCGACCTTGGGCTTGTCTTCAGCGTGGGCGGCAGACAATGGCAAGGCGAGGCTAAGCGAGGAAATGACAGCGAGGGCCAGCAGACGACCGGGGAACGGCAGCTTCATGAACGATGACTCCGAATCTTGTGTTTTTTGTCGGATCGCAAACGTTTGCGTTGACCAACTATGGTAACAGGACCGTTGTTTGTCAAATCCGCATGGCTGTCGGAGGCCAGCGTGCTGCTGGGGCCGATTATGCAGGCTTTTACGGAAAACCGAACCCTTTTCCTTTTTTTGTTCGGTATTACGAATGAAATGCCGCTTTTGGCAGGCGCGGTTCGGTGCAACACCACACATTGCCGGGGGCTGCTACACAGCCCATTGCAACGCAAGGCCGCTCCAACCCGGGCAACGCGTGGTGCCTTGGTACGGAAAATGCCTGTAGCCCTGCGCGACTCAATAACTAACTCACTAGGAAGCGAGAACAATAACGATGAATGCCGCACTGAAAACCTTCGCCCCCAGCGCACTCGCCCTGCTGCTGATTCTGCCATCCAGCGCCTCGGCCAAAGAAGCCGAAACCCAACAGAAGCTGGCCAACGTGGTCATCCTCGCCACCGGCGGCACCATTGCCGGCGCCGGTGCCAGCGCTGCCAACAGCGCCACTTACCAGGCTGCCAAGCTGGGCGTCGACAAGCTCATCGCCGGCGTGCCGGAACTGGCCGACATCGCCAATGTCCGTGGCGAGCAAGTGATGCAGATCGCCTCCGAGAGCATCAGCAATGACGACCTGCTGAAGCTGGGCAAGCGCGTCGCCGAGCTGGCCGAAAGCAAGGACGTGGACGGCATCGTCATCACCCACGGCACCGACACCCTCGAAGAAACCGCCTACTTCCTCAACCTGGTAGAGAAGACCGACAAGCCAATCGTGGTGGTCGGCTCGATGCGTCCGGGTACCGCCATGTCCGCCGACGGCATGCTCAACCTGTACAACGCCGTGGCCGTAGCCAGCGACAAGCAGTCGCGTGGCAAGGGCGTGCTGGTGACCATGAACGACGAGATCCAGTCCGGCCGCGATGTGAGCAAGGCGGTCAACATCAAGACCGAAGCCTTCAAGAGCGCCTGGGGCCCGATGGGCATGGTGGTGGAAGGCAAATCGTACTGGTTCCGCCTGCCGGCCAAGCGCCATACGGTCAATTCCGAGTTCGATATCAAGCAGATCAGCAGCCTGCCGCAGGTAGACATTGCGTATGGCTATGGCAACGTCACCGACACCGCCTACAAGGCCCTGGCACAGAACGGCGCCAAGGCGCTGATCCATGCCGGTACCGGCAACGGTTCGGTATCGTCGCGGGTAGTCCCGGCGCTGCAAGAACTGCGCAAGAACGGCGTGCAGATCATCCGCTCGTCGCATGTCAACCAGGGTGGTTTCGTACTGCGTAATGCCGAACAGCCGGATGACAAGAACGACTGGGTCGTGGCTCACGACCTGAACCCGCAAAAAGCGCGGATCCTGGCGATGGTAGCGATGACCAAGACCCAGGACAGCAAAGAGCTGCAGCGGATCTTCTGGGAGTACTGAGTGCTTCCCCCTCAGGGCCGGTGCGCCGGCTCTGAGGGCCTCGTTGCCAATTCCTCAACCGCGTAGACACAGAGGTTACAAACCGGCGACATCGTTTACCTTTCTGACCGGCCTCATGGTTTACAGGCCAACGCTGGATTTCTCCTGACAAGCTGTTGCGAATTTACTTACAGTGAAATACTGTATGTGCATACAGCAAAAACAAGGGAATTCCTGTGTCCAGCACCGCCTCCGCCACCCCGAGCAGCTATGAACAGCTGGGTGTACGCATCCAGAAGATCATCAACAGCCCCACCGCCCAGCGCAGCCGTGCGGCGCTGATCTTCCGCCTGGAACAGGAAAGCCCGGATGACTGGGAGACCCTGCTTCAGGAGATCGCAGAAAACGATAACGTCACCCTCGCCCATCGCGACGATGGCGGTGTGCAGATTTTCTGGACCGTACCGAAGGAAGATTGACTGCGCATGAGAGTTTCGCTTTTCGCAGCAGCCTGCCTGTTACTGACCACTCCGCTTGCTCAAGCCGACGCCCCGCGCACCTTCCAGGAGGCCAAGAAGGTCGCCTGGAAGCTCTATGCACCACAATCGACCGAGTTTTATTGCGGCTGTAAATACAAGGGCAACAAGGTCAACCTGGCCTCCTGCGGCTATGCCCCACGCAAGAATGCCCAGCGCGCGTCACGCATCGAGTGGGAGCACATCGTACCCGCCTGGCAGATCGGCCATCAGCGCCAGTGCTGGCAGAGTGGCGGACGCAAGCAGTGCTCGCAGCATGACGAAGTGTACCAACGCGCCGAAGCCGACCTGCACAACCTGGTGCCCAGCATCGGTGAGGTCAACGGCGACCGCAGCAACTTCAGTTTCGGCTGGCTACCAGAACAACGCGGCCAGTATGGCCGCTGCCTGACCCAGGTCGACTTCAAGGCGAGGAAGGTGATGCCGCGCCCGTCGATCCGCGGCATGATCGCCCGCACCTACTTCTACATGAGCAAGCAGTACAACCTGCGCCTGTCCAAACAGGACCGCCAGCTGTTCGAAGCCTGGAACAAGACCTACCCGCCGCAAGCCTGGGAGCAGCAACGCAACCAACAGGTCGCCTGCGTGATGGGGCGAGGAAACGCGTTCGTGGGGCCGGTCAACCTCAAGGCGTGCGGCTGATCCTCAGACCAACGCCTGCAAATAGGCGCTGGCTTCCCGGTAACGGGCCAGCCGAGCCAGGTCGGCGGGGCCCGGGCAAGGGATGCGCGAGAGGTCGCTGTTGTCGGCCAGATCGGCCAGCTTGACGGTGCGCGCCAGCGGGTCGTCGCCCAGGCGCACTACGAAATCCTGGTAAGGCTCGCCTTCGCGGCGACTAAGCGCCAGCAACGCAGCCAGGATTTTCAGCGCGAAGCCCTCACGCGCCAGGTCGGACAGGGTCAGCGGGGTGTCCTCGATCACATCGTGAAGCACCGCCACAATCCGCTGTTCAGGTGTGGAAACCCGCATCATCACGCGCAAAGGGTGGAGGATATAAGCCGCCCCACCCTTATCGTATTGCCCTTCATGCGCCCTGGCGGCCACGGCAATGGCCCGCTCCAGTGTAGACATGAGGCCCTCCCCGTTTGGCAGCTACCACCCCAAGCATAGCCAAACTTGTGTGAACGGCGCCTGACACAAGCCTTGGCTGCGGCGCCACTTTTACTGGTTTAGCGTGCTGCGCCGTGCTGGATGACCACCGAATCGGTACCAAGCTTGGCCATCACTTCATCCCTGCGCGCTTGCGCTTCTTCGCGGGTGGGGAACGGCCCCATCAGCACCACCGGCTTGCCGTCACGGTACTCCACCGAAGAGGGGATGCCCTTTTCGATCAGGCGCGCCGTCATATCGCTGAGTGCGCCCATGTTGGCGCCCTGTACCACTTCCACATCCCACCCCTGTGGCGCCGGCTGGTCTGCCAGCGCCTCGGCACGGCGCTGCAGGTCGGCTCCGCCGCAGAGTTCACGGATACGCAGGTTGTTGCCGGTATCGTCAACGATGATGTCGTACTGGCCATCGCGCTTGATCGCCACGTAGCTGCGGTAGGCTTCGTACTGCCCGGCATCGTCCTTGCCGCGGACCTGACCGCAGATGGTGCCCTGGGTGTCGATCCGCACGTTGCCGAACTTGGCGGTCTTGGGGTTATGCAGGTGTTCGGCCACCTGCTTGTGCACGCCTTCGACCTCGTTCTCACAGCCCGCCAGGGCGAGCACTGCCATTACCACAGCCAGTTTGCGCACGCGTGTACCTCCAGATTCGAAGGGGCGGATTCTAGCACGTCGGGTATGCCCCGAACCGCGACCAAACGTTACACGCTGCTTCGGGCGCAAATGCAAAAAGGGCGATCATTTCTGATCGCCCTTTTTCGATTTGGTAGGCACAATTGGACTCGAACCAACGACCCCCACCATGTCAAGGTGGTGCTCTAACCAACTGAGCTATGTGCCTGTCGTGTGGTGCGCATATTAGTGGCCCGATGCGTACCTGTAAAGCTTTTTTTTGAGAAAAATCAAAAACTTTCGAATGAAAGCGCTTTGCGTCCATGCCGCGGTATTCCCGCTCGCGCGGCAATGGACAATGAAAAAAGGGGTGACCCTTTCGGATCACCCCTTTTTCGATTTGGTAGGCACAATTGGACTCGAACCAACGACCCCCACCATGTCAAGGTGGTGGCTGAAAAAATGCTAAGTCATTGATTTACATCGGATTAATTTGGCTGCGGCCTGCCCGAAAAAGTCCAAAATAAGGCTATAACAATCAATAAGTTAGCATGGGGTTTTGCAAATCGGCCTGCGTAAAAAATATTTCACGCAGCGCCCGCGCCACTAACGCGAGACACGCCATTCTGTGGCGCGGGTATTTACGAAGCCCTCGTAGACCCTTCTTGGCGCCGATCTTACCCAATCGGCACGCCAAAAATATTGCAGCTACTGGGGGCTCGGCGCAGACTGGAGATAGCGCTCCAGACAGCCACCAGGTCATTTGAGCAGCCTGCCATGGATCCTGAGATTCTCCACATTCCTGAGCTGGCCAAACTACTCGGCCGCTCCGAATCCGCCATACGAAGCGCCCTGCAAACTCGGGCAGCATGGCTACCCCCTTTCTTCAGGCAGGGTCGGCGGATCTGTTGGCGGCTCGAATCTGTTAGAGAGTTTCTCAAAGATTGGGAGCAACGCGGCGGGCAGCAATCGAAGCCTGGACGCAAGCGGAAACCTCCGCCAACGCTTACCAGCGTGAGATAGCGGCTCGGGACTGGAGGTCAGCATGATTTCAGCAGCGACTGATCGCTTCATGCGGATTGATGAGGTGATATCCGTGACGGGGATGGGAAGGAACACCATCTACCGGCGGATGCGCGAGGGTACGTTTCCGCGACAGGTTCGGCTCGGCCCCAACTCCGTTGCCTGGCTTCAGTCTACTATCTCGGAATGGATGTCGTCCGTTGTTGACAGCACTTCGTCGGCTGAAAATGGCCGACTGTAAACCAACGTTATGATGGATTCGGTCGCTGCGGGAATCATCATGATCACGGCCCGCGCTTCGCTGCACGAATGTAAAAGGCCCCGCAGCGACCCTTTTACATCCCTTTCTGGGCCTCTGCACGGCGGGCATCAATGTACTCTGCCAAGTCAGTCACGTGCACGCCCCGAGATGACTTTTGGCTGCGCTCCATGGCGATAAGTGGCAAGCGAATTTCACCGCGGGCGATCTTGATCTTCATTTTTGTCGGGCTGAGGTGCGGAAAATAATCAGCGCACACGCGGCCCAGGGGTATGACGGCAAGACCATCGTACTGGGCCATAAGGATGAAGGCAGTTTTCATACCTTCTTCCTTCTCTTGGGCGCGACCAACTCAAGAGTCTCTTTAAAAGTGAGCCCTTGATAGGTTGACGCTTCACGCGCCTGGCGTGGGAATGATTCCGCTATAAACCTAGGTTTGCCCCCAATCGAGTTCTTGGCCACGTAGGCATCAACCCAATCGTCGAGTTCGTACCGATCAAAGCCCACGCCTTGAACGCCGATACGGAACTCTCTGACATAAGGTCGTACCGTCTTGTTGAATTCGTCCCTACACATGCCTAGGTAACTAGGAGCTGCCCCGCATCTCAGGATACGCGGGAGGATCTGATGTTCCTTGGTCATCGCCGTTCACTCGCCAGCAGATCTGGAGCACTAGTTCTATCGGGGATGGACGAATGGGGCTAGAGCATTCTGTCGGCAGGACCGCACAGGCAAAAAGCAAAATTAATGCAGTGGTGGCAAATCCTTGCCTCGCGCCCTGGCCACGGCCCTGAGCTGATAGTCGGATACAGCTTGGAAAAGGGACTCAGCCAGCAGACGCAGCCGCTCGACCTCCTCGGCTGGCGCGCCATTGTCCTGGGCCTGGTGATACTCCCGCATTGCGTCGATGGCCTGCTGAATCAGCGGCTCGCCGGCCTCAACCATGCCGATGAAGGTGCGCTTGTCCATTCCGGTGACCTGCTCATTTGGTCAGGCCATTATAGATGGACTCGCACGCCAGGCCGGCTCCCACACTTAGCTTAAGCGCTAGCCACCGCCTTCCGTCGGGCAGCTCAGCCGTTCAGGATCTTGTTCTTCTCGACGTCGTATTCATTTGCTGTGATCAGCCCCTTCTCTTTGAGATTTCCAAGTCTCTCAAGCTTCTGATACTTGTCCTCTCTCGCAGATGGGTTCGCCGGCGTGATGTGCGTTGTAGTGGCAGTTGCCGACCAGATGAGTGCGGCCAGCCAGCCGATCACAGTCCAGCCTAAGAAAAAATTCAGAAGGAAGACAGCACCAGCGCTGGGGTGCTTTCGGCTCTTGGCATTGATCGCCGGCAGAAGGTACAAAATGGCACAAACGGCGAGCGAGATGTAGGACGCGATTGTATCTGTAGTGGGCATGCACAACTCCTTGTATGTCTAGGAAATCTACCACTACCGCGAGAATGATCACAACGAAGTGGTCCGGCTCTCTCCAGCCTCGAGCTGAACGAATCAGAGAGTCGTAGTCGCTCTCGCATTGCTGACCGGTGATCTTGACACTGTCTAAGCTTCAGCCAGCTTGCCTTGGGCGATAGCGCCAAGATCCGGGAAAACAGCCGGTCAGCGACTCGCCTTCATGCCGTCGATCACTGCCTCGCACGCCAGGCCCGCTATTCGGCTTCGCTCAAGCGCTGCTGCGAGGTCACCCGCCATTCGGTCAGCTTCTTCAAGCAGTCCCCCGAGCACCACGACGGCAGAGGTTCCTGCCTGGCGCTGCTGGGTAGCGATGGCACCGCAGGTGGCTGCTCGGCCGGCGCGAAGTCGATCGATTTCGCCCCGCAGCCCACCAGCAGCAGACTCAGCAGCAGCGGCGCGGCCCTGGGCCAGTTCCAGTTGTTGTCGTGCACTCTCGCCCTCCTTGTCCGCCACAGCTTGGCGGCGTTGTTCTTCGGTTCTGGCCTGGGCAGCGGCGCGCCGGTCGCGCTCAGCTCCCTGCAGGCGGTAATCTGACAGTTCTTTTCGGGCCTGGGCCGTAGCGCCCTGGGCGACCACCACCCGGTACTGCTGGCCGCCAGCCACGACAACCAGCGCGATCAGCCACCAGCACCAGCCCGGTACCCCGCCGAGCCAGGTCACGCCAGGGCCCGCCGCACGCCTTCATCGATGATCGCCGGCGGGTACGGGTTGCCGCCGTTCTCGTGGATGATGATGCCCACCACCATACCGCGCAGAGTCGCTGCGGCCTTGATATTGATCGGGTCGGTGGTGCGCACGCCCAAGCGCTTGGCCACGGCGCTGGCGTAGGCCTGAGTATCGTTCTCGTTGCTCGGCGCCCAGCGGTTGATGGTTTCGAGCACGGTGTCGATGCCCTTCCCGCCCACGCCGGGCATACCGTCCTTGCCCCGGTAGTTGATCAGCAACTTGCCCAAGGCACGGATGCCGTTCTCTGGCGTGTCGAAGATGGCGAACCGGCCGCCGGGCTCCTTGCCGATCTGGCCTTGCCAGTCGTTACGGGGGTTGTAGTCGATGTTGCCGGGGTTCCTGTTACGGATGCCGCGAGGTGTGGACATGCTTTTCTCCAGGCGAAAAAAAGCCCGCGCATGGCGGGCCGTGTGGGTTGAGACTGATCGGTGGAAAACCGCGCGAACCTGCGCTAATAAGTTATCCGGCAATCAAGCCAAATAGGTTAGGTAAGCAATGGATCATCAATCTGCAGCGCGCGTGATAGACGGCATGGTGGATAGTCTGAGGAACGAACCCTGTCAGTTCAGCATCGAGCTCAAAGTCGTAGGTCATCAGGTTTCGGTCACGAACGGGGGGATCGGGCAAATAATTTCCGCTACCGGCGGTGGTTATAAAACCAAAACCATTGCGAACAGGGTTTCCGTCGATGGCTCCTCGGTTCAACTCGCCAGGGGAGCAGGCGACCAGGCCATGGAAGAACAGGTCGCCGCGCTCATCAAAGCGCTGGAGCAGATTTCTGATCAATTCAAGTCAGGCAACCCAGACAAGGGATTGATCCGAAACATCCTCGGAGCTCTTGGAGAGTCCTGGGTGCCACCGATGATCAGTGCAGTGGTTGCGTCTCTAGTGGCTCTATTTTAAGCATGTGCGGCATGGGCCCGGGCGTTTCAGCCCGGACCATCATCACGGGATGATCATCGCCATCAAGTGACCGGTGTTTTCCAACTGAATCGGACCACCGTGGTTCACCAGGTTGGCGTTGCTCATGTTGCGCACGCTGATACCGCTATTGCCTTCCACCCCAGGCCCCTCAATTAGGCTGGTAGGCACGTAGGCGCTTCCGGTATCCAGAGCCACTTGGATGCTGTCGTCGTAGGCCTTCTTCCAGTTTGTGTCGCCCGGGCTTGCCTGTCCGTACACGTTCAGCCTGGGCGAAGTCAGCACAATCACCTCCCCTCCTTGAGCCTTGAAGGCCTCGATGATGGTTTTGTGTGAGCTGTACCAGTAGCTAGCCCCGAGGCCGTTGGCGAACGCCAGGACCATCAAATCACCATTGTCTGCAATCATGGCGTTCAGACGGTCAGGGTAGGCACCGTTCATCACGCCGTTGGTGATACTGTTCGAAGAATTGGTGCCGCCCACCCCCCAGTTTCGATACTCCACATCTGCGCCCCACCGCTCCCGCATGGCCTCGATCAACTTCCACATGAAACCGAACTTCACATGATCCGATCGCGTCGACCAGGCAAAGTCGGGGTCCGTGTTGTCGTAGGTCGGATACTTGGCCCGGGTATCAGCCGGAATCCTGTCGAAGAATGTGGCCAGATCTCGGTTTTCGTTTGGCACGAGCGGTGAAAGGTTGCCGAGCCCCATATCTACCGAGCTTGAGCCATATCCGATCAGGCGGATTTTCTGCCCGGTACGCAGCTTGGCGAGAGTCTTCGGAAGAACAGACCTGCAGTACGCTAACCAGTCTTCATACGCCTGGGAAGCCAGCTGGTCACGAAGCCCACGGAAGCGCCATGTCTGCATGATATCGATGCCAGCTGGGTACACATAGATCTCGTTGAGGGCTATGTTTCCTTCCGGCAAAAGGGGCTTGTATTCCTCAGGGTCAATGGCCCGACCAGCGCCCTTGGTCAGGACGATGGCGCTATTGGAAGGGTTCAGCGAAACAAGGTCATATCGGTGAAGGTGTCCGGTATAGCTGATTGTGCACGGAACGTTGGCTATATCGAGCAGACCGTATATGTAGCAGGTGTTTGGCTTCACTGCATAATCAACGCCTTCAGTGAGTACCACCCCATCAGAATCTCGCTTGACGACGCGCGCGGACGAATACTGATGTGGCAGGCGCGAACCGGGCGCCAGGCCTCCGCTGGGCGCTGCGATCAATGTGAACGGGAAATCCGTCACCGCCTCAGTCGCAGGAGCGTCCACCGCAAGGTTTTGTTGCAGGGTATTGATCGGCGACCCCATGCGGCTCACGTTATACGCTTGGATTGTCGCGGTGAATCCGAGAATGGAGACCGTGTCCTCGGTAGTTCCTGTCACCTTGAGCGCGCCGGAATAGTTCTTGTTCGAGTCGGACTGTCTACCCTCCAGCTCGCTCAGCCTCTTGTCCAGCATGACGTCCTGCGCGCTTACGCCCGGGGTGTTGACCTCTTTGACGAACCAGCGCAGGCCCTTGATGCGGAAGCTGTTGGCATTGGCAGAAACTGAGCTCCCGGTGTAGCTCACAACCGGGCCGAACGTAACAGCGTTCGCTGCGACGACATACTCAACCACCCGCACATAGTGAGTGCCGGTGAAGCTCTCGCTGATGAGGGTGCCAGCATTACCGACGCCTTCGACGTAGACGCCTCGGTCTGTGCGCAGCTGTTTCTCAGCCTGGAAAGTCGCGCTAACCTCCGCCTCGAGCGTCATCCTTATCGTTTTTCCGACGATTTCCGCCAACGTGGCTGAGTCGAAAGGAATCATGATCCGGTTGTAGACCCCGGCTCCCGATTTGCCGGCGGGTATATCGAAGCCGACGATAATACCGTTCTCGTAGGCCAACACTGCGCCGTTAACGTCGGCACCACCAGTCACGATCGTTTTCTTCATGACATCGCCAGATGTGATTCTCAGAGGGTCAACAGCAACCTTAGAAGAATCAGAGAACCTGGCGTCAAATGCAACGTCTGCCGCACGCTTCAGGCCGGCACCGCTTAAGACGGACCACGTCAGGGATTTGAACTGAAGCTGAACAGCGGATGCTTGAATGGGGGAAGAGCCGTGCACAGCAAGGCTTACAGCCCATTGGGTGTCGGTCGCGTCAACGATGTAATCCACAACCTTGGTGAGGGTCGTACCCTCCTGGCGGATATCAACCAGCGTCGCAGTAACCTCGGATGTACCTGTGGCAGAGCCGCGGGCAGCACGCATACCTGCGCTCAGCACGAAGTCAACGAGGTTGATCGCCTGATCAGTGACCGTGTAGACCGATGTGAGACGGATGGTCGATCCTGCCAGGGCTTTTACCTGATCAGCGTCCGGTCGCAGCACATTGTAGAACTGGGAGTTGCCGCCAGCAGATCCAGAGGGGATTTGGATGCCGGCGATATTCGGGGCGATCGCGCCCGCAGGCAGAGAGGTTGCACCGTTTGACAATACGGCAAAGCCGGTGGTGATTGTGGCCGGCTCCCATTTCCAAGACAGGCCAGCCGAGGCGTTCACCTCATCGAACGCCTTGGAGCGCTCGAGGTTGGCGTTGTTGTAGGGTGTCAGCCTAGCAGCGACGGACACGATGCCGTACGCAACACGATCGATAACGACGCGACTATCAGATAGAGCCGCCGGGCCGGACGCCAAGCTAAGCAACACGCCGATTTGTGAATCCTGGGCAGTTACGGTGTATTCCACAACTCGACGATAGAGCCCGTTATCGTAACTCTCAGCGACAACTCGACCGACGTTGGTGGCCACGCCCGAACGGGTAACCTGAAATGCCCTGTCGGTTCTGAATTTGATGCCGGCCCCGAAATCACCCGTATAGCGACCGGTCACTACGACCTGAATAGTGGTTCCTACCAGGCTCACCGGGTTCACGCTTGCGGTAGGAAGCATGGCCAGAATGTAGCTCACGACCCCAACACTGCCGGCTTGAACATTGATGCCCACTGGACGGTTCGAGCGGCGCACCAGCGTTCCGCCATTGGTCGCCTCGCCAGACCATGAAGCCACGTTCGCAAGATCGGAGACAGGACTCGCGGAAGTGGCCGCAAGCTCTGCGGCTGTCAGCTGGATCGTCTGAACTGGCTGGTTCTGGAAGTAAACCCAAACCTTGGTATTGTTGTTCCAGTAGTACCAGCCATTTTTGGATTGGTCAGGGTCCGCATCAACCACGCCGACCACGCCATCGCGAGTCTGGGGCATCGCAACGAGTTGCGCATAGGTGCTGGCATGCTTGTTGTTGAGGTCGTCGCCAAGGTTGGCGGCGGTCTCCTCCATCTGGGAGATGGCAGCAGCCGCTGTCGAATTGACCGCCTCCTGTGCAGCTTCGACAGTTGGATCAATCTGGGCTTTCGCATCGATAACCAGGTTGTGGTAGGCCTGCCACGTGTATCGCTGACGTCCAAATCTATCTATAAACGTTTCTTCCAGACTGACCATACCCTCATCAAATCCGATGGCGTTGTCGTTTAGATCGCGCGGGTCATTGCTGGGAGCCGGGTTATTGGTGTTGTAGCGCATGGGATCTCCGGGCAAAAAAAGGCCCGCACTGGGCGGGCTTGCTCGACAGGGTCCGGTCAGACCGGCGGGAGTTGATCGTCATAGGTATAAACGCGGGCGTCGTAGGGCATGCCCTTCATCGCGACGTTGCCGTCTTTCCCTGGATCTGAGCTGGTGATCAACGTCGGGTAAGCCCAGCGAGCGGTGGGTCCGAACAGGATATGTGGCGGCTCAAGCGGGCCATCCACCACTGGCGTGAAATCTAGGGCGTCCACCCGCAACGTGTACTGGTCCACCTGTGTGGCGGTCCAGGGACCAGATAGCGTGCCGTCTAGCTTGCGCACGCCGACGCGGTGCTCACCTCCGGCGCTAAAGTCCATTGGCTCCGAACTGTGCAGAAGAGTGCCCGACCCGGTTACAGTGAAGTCCAGCAGGATCGCACTCTGGCAACGCTTAGGTGCATCGTCTGCAACGGCTGCGAAGCTCAGGTAGCCGCTGTTGCTGCCGTCCATCTCGGTTTCCCAGGTGTAGATGTCGGTCCGGAACTTCTGGTGGCCACGCCGGCGCATGCCGATACGCCATGCCCTGGTCTTGTCGCTGACACCTGGCATCTTGATCTTCTCGACCTTGGAGCCAAGGTCACCTGGCCACCGGCACTCGACCGTTTCCCACGCCCAGGTGGTGCGCGAGAAAAACTCCACATCCACGCCGTCGAAGTCGTTGATCGACGGCATCGCTCCGCTGATCTTGAGCATCTTGGTCATGTTCTGTGGCGAATAGGTCTGTGTCTTCGGGCCGTAGGTCAAATCGAACGCGGCGCGGGCACTGTCACGAACCGGACGCAGCAGGCCCCGGAAAGTCACAAGCTCCGCGAAGCCGCAGGCCAGAGCATTGTTCACCATATCCTTGACGGTGATCGTCGAATCCAGCGTCTCGTCGTAGGTGTCCCCCCTCGCCACACACAGATCGTGGAAGGCGTGCCATTCAGGCAGATCAAGGTCTTCATTGGTGTAACCGCGCTCTTTGAGCTGGTGGATGCACCAAGGGGCGATATCCCGGGTAGGGCCCTTGCTCGCATCCATAAGCGGCAAGATGCGGGTTGCCTCAACATTCACCTGACTCTCGGACTGCGCAGATAGCCTGTCACCGCCCCTGATGTTGCAGGTCATCACAGTCAAACCGGGATAGCTGATGGGGGAGTTCAGCATGCGCCCACGCAGATCTGTCCAGGTTGCATCGTCGCGGGCTTCGTCGTTTATCCGCCCTGGGCGATCCTTGTAAAGTTTTCGCACGCGAGCCTCTGGCCGCATGGCGTAGGGCAGGAAAATCCGCTCTGTGAATCCTTGGGCGTCTAGCGAGCCGCCAAATTTCTCAAGCTCAATAACCGTCCAGGCCCCTGCCACATCCATGTCGCGGTACTCGAACACGTAGTAGGTCGGAATCTCGTATATCTGCCCTTCCCGGCCGATACCAGCCAAGCCGTTGGCGTAGGTGACCGTCCACTCCAGCTCGGTGACCTTCTCGCTTTCAGGGCAGCAGGCGAACGGGCCGCGGTATCCGCCCTGCAGGTTAGAAGCGTCCAGCGTGACCAGGCCGTTGACCGTCTGCATGTTGTTGAAGCCAGGCCAGCCTGCATCGGTCGAGCCCGACGAGGTAAGCCGGTCCACCTCGATGAGGCTGGTGCTGAAGGCTGTGATCCGATACCGGAGCCCGCGCGGGCCGATGGTAGCCAGGCCCTGACCCAACGCAAGCCCAACCACAGGCGCGCCGCCGTCGTAGTCCAACGTCATTTCAGCTGGCTGCTCAGGGATTGCGCTGGTCGTGGCCGCCCCTGTCGATCCCGCGGGAGAAGATCCCAGGATGGTGGATGCACCGGTCGCAGTGATGGCTTGGCCAGCAAACGGGGTCAGCTCGACGAAGCGCAGGCGCCCGCTGCTTTGCTGTGCCTGGAATGGCTTGCCGCTGAGCTGGGTGTTCAGTTCAGAAACCAAGCCGGTGAGGTCGGTGGTCGCCGTATTGAGCGTAATCGAGTACGAAGAACCGCCACGAACCAGGCTGAAAGTCAGTGGCGTTGCGTTGAAGTCATACCGAGTTGGCGCGGCCGATCCGGTCAGCGTGGACGCGGTACCAGGGTTTGCCGGAACGCCTGGGCTGTATGGCGTGTAGCTGTTCACCACGTACAGGCCAGCGTTTGCCCCAGCAACCTCGATTGACATGCCGACCGTGGGGTTCAGCATTTCCAGCGGGCCACGGATGATGTCGCGCCCGGCGCCGCCGTCGATCACCGTGTAGGTGTATGGCGAAAGCACGCGGATGATGATCCCGTTCGACCAGTCGGCCGGGAACTGGCCTGAGCCGGCCGGCACGCTGATGGTGTCGCCAACGAACTGGTAGGCGGAGGCCGTGGCCGAACGGGTTAGCTCGGTAGCCATCGTCAGCTCCAGGCCGGCCGAACCGCTCGAGCTTGCCCCCACCTCTGGCACATTGAACCAGTTGATGTGGGCCGGATCTGCCGAAAGGTCAGCGCCTGGCGGGTAGATCGTGAACGAAGCGTCGGCGCCCAAGGAAATCAACGGGGTTTCGCCCACCTTCACCTTGGTCAATGGAACTTCGTATTCGCCCTCACCGATGTACAGCAGCATTTCAACGCGCTGGTCACGCGGCGCTACGTGATATCGGCGCGGCTGGGTCAGATACGATGGGTAGACCCGCTGATGGCCGGCGATCTGGCGCACCGGCTCGCCAAGCTTGACCTTGTTGCCCTTGGCGCTGGCCTCTGTCAGCGGGTCGCCCTGCTGCGTGCCGGCGCTGGATGGCATGCCGGGCATCTTGGGCATGATCGACTTCAGCACCGCCTTGGCGCCTTTGAACAGGGCGAAGGTGATGGAGAACGGGTCAGTACCTTTGGGCTCGCGGTAGATCTGCAGCAGGTCAGCGGGCTTGAACTTCACCTTGTGCCACAAGTGCTGCGCGATCACCTCGTCGTTCAGCACAATGCTGATTGGCGGGCTTTCCCGGCGCTCGTAGGATGGGGCCAGGGACTTCAGCCACTCCTCGATCGACATGCGGCGGTCGGTCTTCCAGGTGCCGAGCGGAGCCGTGTTGCTCAGCTTATTCGGGTAAAATTCGATCATCGGTAATACACCACCCTTGGGTGAGCGGCTTCGAACTCGCCTGTCGTCCGGAGGCATGCGCCGCCGGGGTTTGTGTCCAGCACCTTCAGGCGCCCTTCGCTTTCCACCACCACGCCCACATGCAGGCACAGCGCTCCGCGGAACACGGCAGCAATGGCGCCGGGCTCCGGCGAGCATTCCTCCATACCCTGGCGCAGGTCGTGATAGGCCTCGGTGTTGGCCCTGAGCTTGTTCTTGCCCACGGCACCCAGGCTGGGCAAAAGCGGCAGTCCGAACACCTCGTGACGCACGGCGATGCACAGCCCCCAGCAATCGAAGGCAATAGGCCCCCGTGCACCCTCGCGGTACGGGGCGCGCATGAATTTCTCGATCATGGTTAGAGGTACTTCAGGCCAGGGGCTTTTGTCGCGGTGAGGAACTCACGCATGCCGTTGGTATTGAGTAGATCCATAAAGCCGCAAGTCAGCTTGGCGATGCCGTCTTCATACTCCCGGCTGAGCAGGGTCATCCGATATCGCTCTTGCGGAAACGAAAGATCTTCGGCGAGATAGCGCCGGATGGTGATGATGAAGCGCTCGTCGTCCTCCTTTGCCCCCTCAACTACTTCCTGCACCTCTCCAGTGACGTTATCCATCCCGAGCACAATGCTCTGGAACGCACTGTTGTCGCTCTTCGGTAGGCCTAGGTCCATCGCCATAGCGATGAAGGTCAACGTGCGACCGTCCTCAGTGGTGCATACTCGATCTTCCCAGCCAGCGCAGTAGCAGTGCGAGACAGTGCCGCCCTCCTTCCGCGCCTCGATGGTGTCGACTAGCTCGCCTCTGCCCGAGGCATAACACTCCTCGATCAGGCTCATGCTTCTGGCCACTCCCTGTTGATTGCCAAGTCGATGATTTCCATACCAAACCAGAGTTCAGGGAAATGCTCCCATCCAGCTGGAATCAATGGCTTTCTGCGTAGCATTAGTCGGAACGTGTACCGCCAGAATGACAATTGAACTAGCTTCGGACCTTCGTAGATTCGAGCAAATTGGACCTCGTACATCTGCACCACATCGTCGATCTTCAGGGGACAGTTGAACCACTCGGTGCCCTCTTTCAAGATCCGGCTGTACCATGCCTCAAAAAAAGCCTTCTGCTTCCCGTTGAAAATCAATGTGGCGTCGACATACAGCGGCACATAGCTATGTCTGATGCGAGTCCTGACCCGCCCAGTAACCATCGGCGTGCGTGAAACAGGATCCTGGGTATCAAGCGCATAACCGTCTTGCAGCGGTGTCGGCAGTTGCTTGGGGTAATCAATGACGGCCATTCCTCAACCCCTGTATCCGTTGTGGCTGGTATTAAGTAAATGGGCTGAGGCCGAGCGCTTCCTCAATTCTGGAAAACCGGCGCTGAATGGCTTGCTCTTTCTCATCGGCTGGCTCCGGAATAGGCTGATCTGCAACCTCCTCAAGACCTTGTTCGGGCTGGGTCTCTACTTCGCTCATAAAAACCTCTGCTTAACTCGCACTTCGCTTCAGGCCGTAGGCAGCTTCGAGTGCTTGCGCGCGCTCGCCGCCACCCCAAATATCGGAAACAAAAACATCTGCCTCCTCTTGCCCATTAGGGTTAGTTCTTCGCTCCACCGTGCCGGCTTTGCTCCGGTCACCGATGATGTTTACGACAGTCCCGCCGCCGCTCTGCTTGGATCGAACGTCTTCCAAGGTGCGATCCAACTTTGCGCTGGTCTCAGCAGTGGTCACCCGCTCGCCCTTCTGAAGGAACCAGGTGCCATCCTCTGGGATGGAATCGATACCGTCGTGCGCCATGCCGGCCAGCGCAGCGCTGGCCACGCCCGCAACCATAGGCGCTGTAGCCGCTGCGGCCGCGAATGCCGCGCCAGGCGCAAGCGCTGGGCCGACAATTGGGATGGCCGCAGTGCTTGCGAACGCAGCCAGCTGAGCCTGGAAAGACGTGGCCTGAGCGTTCGCGATCAAGGTGGGTACGGCGCTGGCCTGCGTTGCTTTGCCCACCACCAGCTGAACCGCTTGATAAACCAGCCACTCGGCGGCCATTTGCGCCAAGGCATTGATAATGCTCTTGGCCATGGTCGAAGCGACATTGACGAAAGCGTCACCCAGGCTCTGCGACTCCAAGATCATCGAGGCTATGCCGTCGCCAACCGAACTGGTCATGCTGTCCAGAGTGCTGGCCGTGAAATCAGCAGCTTGCTGCTGGTAATCTACCGCGGCATCGCGGTAGTTCTCCCAAGCAGATGAGACACCGTCCAGCCAGTTGTTCTGCGCCTCGTCTTGCCGAGCGTAATAGTCTTGCTGGATCTCCATGCGCTCTTCAAGCGCTTGGCGCAGCAGTTCGGTTTCCTGCTTGTATAGCTCCTCGCTGATATCGCCGCCGTTGTACTGCTTCTGCAGGTCCGCCAGCTGGCTCTGGTAATCCTGCTGGATAGCCAGGTCAGCCTTCAGCCGCTCCTTCAGCTTGTCACCGCTCCCAGCGCCCGCTAACTCGAGGTCGAACCCTTCACGGGCAGTCCTGTTCGCTTGAGACAGCGTATCGGCGAAGGCCTGGGCCTTCGCTGCGTCCTCGTTCGCCTTCTTTAGCTGCTGCAATCGGTCAAGCTCAGCCGCTAAACCGTTCAGGCGCTCCTGCTGCTTGGCGTTGATCCCGACCAGCTTCCCAGATTCGATTTCGAACTGCAGCTTTGCCACCTCAGTAGCGTTTTTCCGGGCGTCAGTGCTGGTATTGATCAGCGTAATCTGCCGCTTCAGGTTCTCCTCAGCGGTCTCGAAGGACTGATTCAGCTTCTTGGCTGCTGCTTCAGCCGCCTTCTGAGCTGCCTTCTGCTCGTCCGTTTGGCCGACGAAGCCGGCGCCTTGCCCACCAGGTGGAACGATCTTGGGAAGCTCGGAGGCAGCCTTTCGGGCTTCCTTCACATAGGCGCGGATCGTGTCGCCAGACCAAGGCTTGTTGAACGCCTCAGCAACCTCCTCCATGACGGTGCTGGCTGTTCGAGCATGGTCAATGGCATCCGCTGTCAGTTTGTCAGCGTTGGCCTTGAAGTCCTTCGACATGTCGCCGAAGGTCACAGCACCGAGCAAAGTGTTGGCCGTTGCGCCGATGCTCTGCAGATAGGCCATGGTGGTGGAGAACCCACTCACAATACCGGCGGCCACCACCTTGAAGGTCCGGCCGATGCCGTCAGCCAAGCTGGCAGTAACGGCGGTCACCTCAATGAAATCGTTGGCGAATTCGCCAACAACTTTCCGAAGCCCGCCGGCCTCCTTCGTGGTGCCGGCAAGGTCTTTTGCGAGTTGGGCCAGTACCGGCATGAACTCGGCCGCCAGGGCTGTCTTCGCAGAATTGGCGTACTGGCCGATAACCGTAAGCTCTGTGCTGAATTGCTGAGCAGCGCCGATGGTCTGCTCGTCCAGGATCATGCCGGCCTGCTGCGCGGCATCCCCGTACTCCTTGAACTTCTTGCCCCCATCAGCCAGGAGCGGCACCAGAGCCGTGGCTTCGTCGGCGATCGCCTCCATGAAGAAGGTCATTTGAGCCTGGCTCACGTTCGCCTTCTGCAGGCTGGTCACATACAGCTGCAGCGCGTCGGCGCTGTTCAGGTTGCGGAACTGCTCAGCGGTCACGCCGACCTTTGGCGCGACGGTCTCGAAGAAGTTCTTGAGCTCGCCGCCACCAGTAGCCAGAAAGTCGCCGATCTTGTCGTTGGTGTCCTTGAAGATGTCAGACAGCTTGTCCTGCTCTACTCCGACTGAAGCAGCGCCGGCAGCGTAACGCTGGAACTCGGTGGTGGTGAGGCCTGCCAGGTTCGAAAGGTTGGTGATTTCCTTCGCCGCCATGGCCGAACTGGTGACCAGGCCAGCGACAATGGCCGGCACCGCGGCGAAGGCGGTACCGATGCCTTTGCCGAGGTTCTCAGCCGACTTCTTGATCTCAGCCATGCGCTTTTGCGATTCACGGCTGGCCTGGTCAAGCGGCCCTGTGAAACCGCCAATCTTGGCGATCAAGTCCAGGGTCAGCGTACCCAGCGATTTACTTGCCATGCCTTTCTCCTGCTGATCGCTGGCTCAGAGTTCGACTACGCCCATGTCTTCATGGCCTCCTCAAGCGTCAGCGCAGGCGCGGACTCGTGAGGCATAAAGTCGTAAACGGTGTAGCCGCCGTCCTTTGTGTGGGTGTTCGCGTAAAGCGTGGCCAACAGAGCCGTGCCACGCTCGAAGCGCATTCCCAAGTGCAGGGATCCGCGGCGGCTGCGGTACTTCATCCAGGAGCGAAACTCGTGGATGCTGATCCGCTCTTTCGCCTCGGCGATCGTCCTGCCCCCGACGCCGCATAGGACTAACTCGTGCCAGAACTCGTCGAGGTCGCTGAGCTCGGTGTCTTTCCCATGTTGGTCACCTCATTGATCGCCACCATCAGGGCGACAGTGAGATTGCCGTCCAAGGCCCCCAGGCGCTTGGTGCTATCTGGATCCTTGGCGAGCTCCACCGGATCAAGCGGCCCATGGGTGATGTCCAGCACAGTGAAGACAGTGTTGCCTTCCTCATCGCAGATGGCCGCGGCGATGCGGCCGGCAATGTTGTCTTGCTTGCCGCCAGCCGCCAGAACATCGCTCACCGCTGCCTGGTAGCCCAACGGACGCACATACACAGTCGCGGTAAAGGTCTCGTCGCCTTGCCGCCAAGTGATTTCCTTTGCCACGGGCCGGCCAGTGAACGAGCCGGTTTTCTTCAACGAATCGAGCGTCAGCTTCATCACTTGCCTCAGGCGCTGGTGGTTTTACGGATCCAGGCAGAACCGCCCGAACGTTGGATGGTCGCCGCGGTGGTAACCGCCGCGTTGGCCGCGAAGTCGAACGGGAAGTCGGAGACGTAGCCGTCGAACAGGAACCAGGTGCGGGTCGGGGGCAGGACGAAATCATCCGCATCGCCCAGGACTGCGGAGGCCGCCGCGCCAGATCCAGCGCCACCGGTCAGGGTGATGCTCGGCGCGCTGGTGTAGCCGGAGCCGGCATTGGTGATGTTGAAGCCGACCACCTTGCCATCCTCGATGATTGCGGTTGCTGCGGCGCCAGTGCCTCCACCCCCCGAGAACGCGACGGTCGGGGCAGTGGTATAGCCGGTACCGCCATTGGTCAACTCGATCGCAGCCAGTGCGCCGGCAACGCCAACAGTCGGAGCAATGTCGGTGCCGTCCGACCAGCCCACAACCCATCGGATGCTTTCGATCGAGTCATCTTCCGAGATTTGGTGGAGGCGCACGTGAGAGGCGTTACGCGGGTCGACGTTCAGGGTCAGCGAAGCCTGGCCAGGGGTGCGCAGACCGCGCAGGTACTTGCGAACGCGGTCGCTGAGGCAGGTAACCTCGACTTGGTCAGCAGGGTTACCGCCCGGGTTGAAGGCGGTCGCGCACTCCACTTCCATGACTTCAAACTGGGATGGGGTACCTACCTTGGGCACCAGGGCATAGATCTGGGTGCCTTGAGCGAGAATCGCCATGGGTTTCTCCAATTGCGGGCAAAAGAAAACCCGCACTGGGCGGGCTATTGGGGTATTGATCAGCTACCGGTGGACGATCCAGTCCACATCGAAGCTAGCTCGGTAATTCTTTGTGGTTGGGTCGCGACCCTCGCCGCCCCACCGGGTGACGTAGGCACGCAACTCGATGGCGTCTCGTATGGCATCGCGCACCTGTCGCACTGAAGTGCCGGTGGTGCCGTAAATGTCGATCTGCAGCGTTACACCGTCAGCATCTGGCCGGCCGGCCAGGTAGTTCTCCGGTTCTCCATTGACCAGCTGCCACACTGCGTAGGGCTTGGCCACATCCTGCGGGGCCTCGCCAAATGAGTAGAGCCGCAGATTCGCGCCAGCACCGAGCAGCGCAGTGACGCCTGTGGCCTGGGAGCAGATCTGAAAAATAGGTGGTGTCATGAGTATGCAGCCTTCTTCGCAGCGCGCCGGATGGCGCGGTCGATAGCCTTTTCGTATTCACTGACAAAGGTGGCCGTCACCTCACTGATGCTGTTGGCCAGGGCTGGACGCATGAAAGGAACAGCTGCCATGTTCTCGGTACCGAATTCGATCAGGCGCCAGTGCGGCGTTGGTGAGTTCGGGCTGAGGTCACCGCCATCCTTGAGCACGGCGCCGTGCAGCACACCGATCCGGAAGCCGAGGTCTCCAGTCAGCTTGAACAACTTGCCGTTCCAGCGCAGGGCGATGTTGTCAGAGATCGAGCGGCCGGTTGCCTTGTCGTCGATCCGCTCGGCGCCGTCCTTGGCTTTCTGCATCACCACCTGGGCGGCCTTGCGCAACGCCGCCCGTCCACCCTTTCGACGAACGTCATAGCTGACTGAGGCAAGATTCCCCAGCAGGCTATCCAAGCCGGTGATGCTGAATTCAACGTTGTCAGCCATCTTTCACCCCTTTCGACACGAGGATGGTGAGGTATTCCTGACCTGACTTATCGTCTTCTAGGGGCGGGCCTTCGATGCTGTACACCTCGCCGCGGTAGATGATACGCATAGAGGGCAGCAGGCCTTGGCGATACCGGATCACCATACGCGCCGTGGCTTCGGACTGGGCCGCCTTCGCCGCTACCAGATCGCGAGCTGATAACGGCTCAACCCTGGCCGGGCACCTCGGCCACTTCGACACCCAGTCAGGCTCACCGAACTCACCGCTTTCTTCGTCGCGGACGGCGATGAACTCCTCGATGTCGATCCGGTGACGTAGCTTGCCGGCCTGCATCACACACCCATCCGGATGCGGTAGGGCATCAGCAGATGCTGGGAAGCCAGCGGCAACTCAGTCGCAATGGTGCCGGTGACGACCTCCTCGCGATTGGCGAACAGGTGGCCAAGTTTCAGCAGGCAGGCCGCCTGAATCGCAGGATTGATCACCATGCCGTAGGCGATGGCGTCTGCCTGGTCATAAGCCTCGGCCAGCGCCTCCCGGGCGTGCTCGAGCAAACGGCATCGCAGGGTGTGATCTTGCTCCGCCTCCGCAGCAGCGACCGCCGTTGCATTCGCTTCCTTGGCTTGCTGCATGGACGCTGGTACGCCGGCGCGGGCTTCGTCGAGAGCCACCTGGTCCAGGTAGAAGCGCCGATTGAGAAACTGCATCGCCACCTCCTCCGCCGCATCGAGCTGAGCCTGGACCAGCACCTGGTCGTCAGGTTCGGCCAGGAGGTGGTGCATGGCTATATCGATGGCAATAACAGACATGGCTTACTCCTGCGCCGGCTTGGCCTCAGCAGCCAGTCGATCCAGTTCCTTCTGGGCGTCAGCCTTGTTGCCCACGAAATCGCCTACCTGCTTCTCGTCTTCGCCGATGATGATCCACTTGCCGTGGCCTTCCTGCTTGAGACTGAGAACACGTACTGCTGCAGGCGGTGGACTGTTAGGATTTCCCCCGACCAGAGATTCGCTGGTAAGTACCCCTTGGCCATTCGCCAAAGGCTTCGTCAAATCTACCGCAACTGCACTTTCAGAAGTGTCCGGTTCGGCGTAGCCCTTGAGGATGAGCTCGCGACCGTGCTGCTCGATGGTCTCGAAAGGGGTTCCTTCCACCAGCGTTTGCCCACCCAGGTAAAGAGGCCTGAGGGTTTTCAGTTTCATGTTTACCTCCAGGGCCGCCACGCGGGCGGCCCGTTTAGGGTCAAGGGGTAGTCGGCGCGGTGAAGTTGCCGTAGATGAAGGCCTCGGGACGCTTCACGGCCAGAGCAACACGCTCCTCACCACGGATCGAGATCATGTTGCGCTCGAAGTCGTCGGCGTTCTCGGTGGAGATCACCACGTTCGCATCTTCACGGTCGAACAGCTGCGCACCAGTCTGGAAGGCACCGGTCAGGAACTTGCCCTGGAAAGCGGCGATTTCGGTGGCCACCACCGGCAGGCCCCACAGCACCGGACCAGCAAGGCCCAGCGGGTTCGCCAGGATGTAGCGGCCCAGGGTGTCCTTGGTCAGCTCGATCTTCGCCCAGTCGATGAAGTGCAAGACGTGGCCGGAAGCTGGCAGGCGAGCCAGCTGGGCCTGGAGCATAGCCAGACGAAGGTCATCGATGCCGTTCTGTTGCTCAACTTCGAATGCGGCACTGAACGCCGAGGCCTGTGGGACGATACCCTCGAGGTGTGCGCCAGTGCCGTCGCCGAACAGAATTTCCTGCTCCTCGACGTACTTCAGGCCGAAGCGCATCTCGGTGTCGATCATCGACTGGAGCTGGGCGAAATCGTCGAGGATCTGCTTCGAAGCCTTGAACATGTGGGCGATGGTGCGCACCGGAGTGATCTTTTCAGCGAACGCGATATCGCTGTACGGCTTGGTGGTGTTCTCAGGCACGACCGACGCGCGATTGGTGAACCCGGTCTGCTGCACCCAGTAGATGGTGTTCGATGTGGTTCGGCCCGGGGCAATCAGGTCGCGAATGAACAGGCGCTGCTTTGGCGCGACGTCGATACCTGGCAGCCGGTCAGGAGCAACGATGGTGCCTGGCACGTTGACGCTCAGCAGAGCCGCCTGAACAGGAACGCTGATGCGCTTGCCGCCCTCGACGTTGGCCGCAAACTGCTTGAGTCCCTCGCTCTTGATCACCACGCCGCCAGCACTATCACGAGCCGCCGGTGTACCAGGCGCGGGCAGGCGTGCAAATTCCTGCTCGAGTTCGCCCAGTTGGGCTTTAAGCTGCTTTTCAGCCTCCGTCAGGCTGTTGAACTTGGTCGCCAGTTCGTCGACTGCGTTCTTGGTCTCTTCGGACAGGCTGCCGGCCTTCTTTGCCTCGGCCAGTGCGTTCTCAGCCTGCTTGCTGAAATCGCTGGTGGCCTGTTTCAGCTCGGCGGAAACCTGCTTCAACAGGTCAGCGGTATTTTCTGCCATGGGATCTTCTCCGGTTACTTGAGGGCTGCTGCCGAGAACCGCGACATCGCGGCTTGTAGATCGGCAAAGTGGATGGCCAGATCGGCCTGGTTGTCGGCAGCGCTGCGCGTACCGGAAGGGGCAGCGCCAGGCGTACCACCTTTGAGTTCTTGGATCAGGGACCGCCGCTCGGAGCGGGGCATGCCCTGTTTGGCCAGGATTGTGTCGAGGCGTCGCGCCGCGACCTGCTGCGGCGCAATGGCTTGCGGGTCTTCCTGTGCCGCGTCCGATGGAAGCAAGCCGTCAGCAAAACCGGCATCCACGGCCGTGCTGCCCCCCATCCAAGTTTCAACGTCCATCAGGGCGCGCATCGCCGACGCTTCATCGCCCGTCCTGACCGAGTAGATGTCAGCCAGGGTCGCGTCGATCTGGTCGAGGAAGTCTGCGACTTCGGTGAAGTCGTTCCGGTCGCCAGCGGCGATGGTCCAAGCGTTGTGGATCATCATGAAACCAGCTCGGGCGATCTGGATCTCATCGCCGGCCATGGCGATGAACGAGGCGGCTGAGGCGGCCAGGCCAAGCACCTGGATGGTTACCTTGCCCTTGTGCTCGCGCAGCAGGTTGTAGATCGCCAAGCCCTCGAAAACATCTCCGCCTGGGCTGTTGATCTTCACGGTGATGTCTTTGTCGCCGATGCTTCGAAGTGCAGCGCTGACGCGCTTGGCGGTAACGCCCTCGCCCGTCCACCAGTCCATGCCGATCGGGTCGTACATGGTGATGGTGGTGGAATCGTCCCCGGCTGCAGCCTTGATCGCTGGATTCCAGCGCTCCATGGCCTTTGGCAGGAGATCGGATTCGACGCGCGCGTGCGGCCGCACCGCCGGCGCTGCCGGTAGTGTCTTGAGAGTCATGGGTTACTCCAGGTCAGGCCGCTTTGAGAAGCGGCATCGATATCAGCGCGTGGGCCATCATTGGGCCGTCCGGGTTACCGGTTTCGAGAGCCTCGGAAGCCATCTGCACCGCTTTGTTGATGGCTTCTCGGTCGTCGTTGTTGCGCGCCGAGACCAGCCGAAGCATGAATGCCGAGGCCGCCGGAGAGACGCCGGCGGCTGCTTTCCCGAGCTGGTCCAAGGGAACCAAGGCGGACTGGACCGTATACGTATCGCCACCAGGGATCGGCGGCAGGTTTTCCAGCCGGCGCACCTCATTCCGAGACATCCAGCCATTCTGCAGGGCCGTGTTGTACCAGGCGCCACGACCCGCACTATCGGCTCGAAGCAGCCCTTCCACAGCGAACTCTGCGAAGTAGTCGTCTGCATCGACTTCACCGATGAGGCATCGGGTGATCTCCTGCTCGATATTGACCAAGAGCGGACGCAGGCTGTTTGTGAGGAAGTGCAGGTTCTGCGCCTCAACGGAGGAGGCCCAGCTGGACTGCTTGTCCATATGCCCAACCATGAATGGCGGGACGCGGAACCAGCGGCAAATCTCCTCTACGTTGAACGACCGCGACTCCAGCATCTGCGCCGCTTCTGGGTTCATCGTGATCCCCTGATACTTCAGGCCAGCTTCAGCGACCATAATTTTGCCGGCGTTGTTCGACCCCATGAAGGCAGTAAGGCTCGCGCGCAGCTGCTCTCGCTGAGCAGGTTTCAGATCGTTGTCGCTGCTGAGGATGCCGGACGCTTGCATGCCCTGGGCGAAGACCTTTGCGGCTGCCTCCTCAGCCGACATGGCCGAACCGAGGATCTCGCGCCCCGTGGTGATGGGGAGCATCCCGCAAACGCCATCAAGGCCGAACGCACGAATGTGCATCAGGTTCTTCTCGGGGATCTCCCGCTCGATTCCATTCTCGGTGTACTTGTACTGAAGCCGACCGTTGTCCAGCCTCTTTACCGTCACGCATTGAGGAAGCAGCGGCACCAAGGCCACTACTCGTTGGCCGACCATCTTCTTCTCGACAAAGGCGTTACCCCGCAAGCACAGGCTTGCCACCACCAGCAGCATGAACCGCTGGGGAGTCATTTCGGCATTCGGCACTCGACACAGCAGTCGATACAGCGGGTGATCCTTCGCCTGCTCCCTCGATCCGTCCGATAGACGCCGGTAGAACCGGAGTGGCAGTGTGGATACAGATTCGGAGAGCAGCCTGACGCATGCCCACACCGTCGACAGTTGAAGCGCCTTGTCTACGGTGACGTGCTTGCCACTGGCCGAGCTGCCGAACCACTCTTGCCAGAAGGCACCGGTGTTCAGGCCGATGGGCACGCCCAGCCAGTCCAGCAGTGCGGTCTTTACCCGCCCTGGTTTCTTATCGCGCGCCATTAGATTCCTACCATGATGGGGTTTTCGAAGAAGCCGTCATTGCTGGGCACATGAGCCAGACGCATCACGCCGCCCACCGCCATGATCAGCGCCACGGCGCCGTCGATCTTGTTGTCATCGCCCTGCTTGATCGGACGCACGACGTCGTCGTTACCAGGCAGGTGCTTGCCGATAACGTTGCTAATGCACCAGGTCATGATGGGGTTTCCGTCATGATGGAAGCGACCCGACTCGATCGCGGCCTCCAGCTCCTTCATACCGTCCGACATGTTGGTGTAGTTCTGGGTGATCGTGACCGGGTTGAACCCTTCGTCATCCAGGTCGTGACTCAGGCCAGTGGCACCGTGCGGGTCAATCGGGCTCTCGCGAATTGGTGCCAGGTGGTTCGCGTCTTTGGTGTCTTCGAGGATTTCTCGATAATCCACCTCGGCGCCGTTCGTTGCTGACAGGTGTCCAGAGTTGATCCAGGCCTGAAAGCGTTCCGACATCCGTTTATTGTCGGGGTCGTAGGCAGTGTCCTCCGGCACCCAGAAAGCGGGGCCAACGCTGTAGTAATGGATCTTGCCGTCGATGACTCGCCAGAACAGCCTGGCCCTGGAGTTCATGTCGAGCTTGCGCGCCAAGTCGAACGCCGCTATCCACTCCTGCCCCTCGAACTGCTCAAGCGTAAGCGACGTGTCCTCACAGGCCTTCCAGCTCTCCATGTTGAAGAAGTTGGCTTTGGCGCTCACCCAGATATTCAGGTGCTTTGTCTTGAAAGTGTTGGTGAACCGCGCCGACCGCATGGCCCGAGCGAGCTGGCTTTCTAGGTACTCCTGAAACACCGACACACCCATGCATGGGTTGGCCTTCGCCAGGTTCTTCGGGTCGGTCCAATCGTCCCCTTCATCCAGGGTCCAGATGTAACCGAACAGTTCTTCATCTGGTACGCTGCCTTCGAGCATCTCGATGACCTGGCGGCGCTTGTCGTAACAAGGTCCCTCGATGTTCGCCCCGGCGGTGGTGATGATGAACATCAGCGGCTGTCGCCGGGCGCCCATACCGGTAAGCATCGTGTCGTACTGGGCCGAGCTGTCGTGCTCGTGGAATTCGTCGATGATCGCGCAGGACGGCGATGCACCATCACCCGGGTTGCCAATCAGCGGCTCAAAGCGGCTGCCGTTGGACGGGATGTTCAGGTTCGAGGCATTCACCTCGATTCCCGCCGCCTCGATCAGCATCGGGGATCGACTGACCATCAGCCGCGCCGGACGGAACACCTCCCATGCTTGCTTTTCGGTTGTTGCGCCGGAATACACCTCGGCGCCGAACTCGTTGTCAGCGGTGAACATGCCGATGCCAACACCCGCAGCAATGACGGACTTACCGTTCTTGCGTGGAACCTCCCAGTAGCTTTCGCGGAACCGGCGGTGGCCGCCCTTTTTCCTGACCCAACCAAATGTGCACGCCAGGCCGAACAGCTGCCAGGGTTCGAGCGTGATCAGTTGCCGCTTGAAGGCCCACTCGCCCTTCGTATGGGGCAGCAGCTGCATGAGCCGCAACTTCTTCTCGGCCTTCGCCGGATCGAACTTGTAGGGGAAGGCCTTGGAACGACTGGCCGTGACGTCCTCGAAGTGCCGCTCGATCGCCAGATGGATGTAGCGGCAGGCCGGAAACTTCCCTTTGAGGACGGACCTTGCCCACGCCATCGCCTTGTCGACGTTGGTGTGTTTGGTCTTGGCCATCAGGAACTCAGTAGGGCTACAAACTCGTTGGTGGATTTCTGCTTGTTGCCACCGATGATGCGTGTCCGGCTGGCTGGGTCCAGGCCAAGCATCGAACCGAATGTCACGATCTGGCGCATCGCCTCGTTGGCCGCGGTAAGCGCAGGGTTCTTCATGGGGCTGCCTTGCGACGACTCGACCACAGGGCCGAACTGGTCGACCGCCTCCTGAGCCATTCGCCAGTTGCTGTAGGCGGTGCAGAACGCCTCGACGTTGTGCAGATCAGTCAGCGCGATGACGTTCTCGCGCAGCAACTCGGGAACAAGCATCTTCCACATCGTGGCTGCTCGCTCACTGAGCCAGTCAGGCGGGTCAACATTGGTGATGGTGGAGAAATTCGGCTCGGCCTTGTTCAGGGCCCGTTTTCCGGGATTGCCGGCTAGCTCTTTCTTGGCCGTCGGCTTGGGTTTGCGACCACGGCCGGCGACCTTGGCGGTGCCTCCCATCGCGCAACTCCTGAATTTTTAATTTCGCGGGTGTAAAAAAACGACTGAGGGCGCGGTCTAGAAGCGAAAAGGCCTGAACTTTGAGACCTCCCCCTCCCCTTAAATGATAATTTCTCTCATTTTCGAAATTTTTGATCGTTTTCTGATCATTTACGGCGGGAATTGCCGAATCCACCGTCCTCGGAAGCCGTTTTGGTCGAGTGGCATGGTCCGCACAGGGCCTGCCAGTTCGAGCGATCCCAGAACAGTGTCATGTCGCCCTTATGGGGCTCGATGTGGTCGACATCAGTGGCCGCTACCACGAGACCGCGAGCCTGACACTTGATGCACAGCGGATGCTTGGCCAGATATCCAGCGCGGGCCTGCTGCCACTTGTACCCGTAGCCGCGGGCCGTCGAGCTCTCACGTGGCTTCTCACGAACGAAGCTCTTGAGCTGGTCGACATGAGAATCGCAGTAGCCGGTGGCATTCCGGTGCAGTGCACGACAGCCTGATGCTCGGCATGGACGCTGGGGTCTCAGCGGCATGGCGAGCCATCCAGGTAGTGCGTACGAGGAAGTTCCTCTGGGTCGGCAGCCGTATCGTCAGCCAGGGCTTCGATCAGCGCCATGTTCTGGGTCGCGATCTGTTCGAGCAGGCCGGTCTGCTTTTGCTGCTGGTCCAGGATCTGCTGGAGCAAAGAGATTGCTTGCTCGTTCACGGGCCACCTTCATCCACTTGTTGATCCATTCGCGCCGGGCGGCGCATCCACTGCAGGCCATCACATGCCACGGCGGGTCAGGCCGTAGACCTCCAAGGCGCCTGCGATCTGCTCGCCCTCGACCTGGCTGATGGTGCTGACCACCTCCACGCAAGCAGCGGTGTTGGGCTCCATGCGAATGGTGACGGAAGTGATCTTCGAAGGGTCCAAGCCGAGCACCTGGCAGACGGCCTGGCCAAGCTCTTGCCCAAGGATCAGGGGTTTCTTTTCCATAGGTTCCTCGCGCCACGGAATGGCGGGTGGTGATTTTGTGATGCAGGGTCAACCCTTGGGCTGGCCTAGGGATATAGATGACCACTGGTGCTAGTGACGCGGGATGCCATCAATTCGGCTCGATGAGTCATATTGCTGGCTTTCTGCAATCGAACTAATACTTAGGTATTCACATGGGGAGGCCTAAGTCATGCAACCACGATTCGTCATCGTTCCGGCTGTACCTATCGAAGGTGAATCCTTCCAAATCGGTAACCGGTTCTATGCAGCTACCACTTCGGGCGGCTTCGACATCTACGACAATCAAGAAAAGGAAAGGCTGAAGCGAGGCTTCACTAATAAGACCGCGGCTGCTGCGGAATGCGAGAAACTGAACGCTGGTTCACGCAATCCTGAAGAGCGATTCCCTTTGCTGCGCACAGAATGAAAAACCACGAAACGGCTTGCCTCGATTTTGTGGCGCGAATCACTCGGTTTTGCGACTTGGCAGCTTGATGTCGGTTACTCGGTCAGCGATGGCGCGTACCTTTTCGACGCCAAGCAGGCCAACCCACCCGCCAACGAAGGCAGCCATGCTCTGTGGCAAGCCGAAGAATTCGAAGCCGCTGATGATCGTCAGGGTCAGGCCGCCGCAGATGGCGCCCTCCACCAGCATCTGCCGGCGAGTGCCGCCACCGTATGTGATGCGCAGTACAGCCATGGCGCAGGACAGGCCGGCTGCATACAGCAGGGGCGAATGCTGGCTCAACCACGCAAGGGCAATTGCCCAGGTGTCTGGTTTGTCTGGCATGTTCGGCATCCGGGTTCCTCCCTTGCGGGAAGCAGAAAAAGAAAGGCCCGCCGTTATGGCGAGCCCTTGGAGTGAGTGCGGAGGGCCGGTGCTTCCCGGCTTGGTGGTCTGGATCGATGGGTCACGTACCCCAGACTCTCATCGCGTAGCCGCCCATTGTCCGCACGGGATTAGACGACGCCACTACCGACTTAGCCCAGCTGCCTGGGCGGGTCATCCGCAGAAACGAAAAACCCCAGAGCGTAAAGTCTGGGGTTCCTCTGTGTCGCGTTGCTTGCAAGCTGGACACGCTGCTATGAAAACAGGTGTTTATCCGCGTGGAAAGAACTTTTTATGCGACCGCTCGCAGATCCTCCAAAGCGCAGTCGATCCAGGCAACGCCCGCTTTGATGATCTCCCTGGCCTTCGCCTCTCCCATCTTGTTCTCACGAGCCACACGCAGCGCTGGCCACTTGTAGCCGTAGTACGACCAGATGAAATCCGCCATCTGCTGATTCCGTGTGGCTAGCCGCGCAACCGCGCCATCGACGGCAAGGGCAAGATCATCCGTGATCACGTACTGCCGACTCCCCCCTTCAGATGGCACGTTGTCGCGCATTAGCGCATAAAGCGGCGAGACGTACCGGGGAACCCCCATGCCCTCCATACGCCACCAACCCCACTGCTCGAGCATGTACTCGGTATCACCCAATGCCTTGTCCACGTAGGTTCGTTTCTTCATGCAGCCCTCCGGGGCGTTGGGTCGGTGTCCAGGCCGAACAGCTCGCGCAGCAGCTTGTCAGCGTGTTTGTTTTTGGCATTGCCCTCGGTGATCCAGCCCTTGGCGAACTGCTCGAATCCCACATTGGCGCGCGCGGCGTGCCAGTCAGCCACGATATCCATCAGGGCTGCTGATGCGATGCGGCCATTGTTCTGCTCCAGCAGCATGCGGTTGCCGACCTTGAGGAACTTGCACTCAACGGCGGTCAGGCTCTTGCGCGGCAGGGCCGCAGTAACGTTGCTCATCGAGCGACTCCTTGGGCCATGCGGTCCTCAGCGATTCGAACAAAGCCCAGGAACTGGTCAGCCGGAATGGCCTCCCTGATCACGTCGAGGATGACCCGGTCCATCTGCTGCTGGGTGTGCGCCTTGGCCTCCTTGCGCAACTGGCCGCATCGATACAGCAGCCGGGTGCGGTCATGGTTGATGTGCTTGAGGGCGGCTTTGGCCCGGTTGTACCAGCTACGGTCGTATGGGCGCCCCTGAACAGCGCCCTCCTGCGCCTGGCTCAGCGCCAGCTCCAGGCGGATTGCGTCACTCACCAGCTGCTCGTGCAGGGCCTCGCAGGCCTCAAGGCTTTCTGGCAGCTCGCGGGGACCCACGAGGCGGGGGTGCGGTTCTGCAGGTTTTGGGGTATTGCCAGTGGCAACAGGCTGCTCGGCGCCAGCACGCCTGGCCACACTCACCGAAACGACCGGGGTTGCGGATTTGCCAGCGCCAGCGCGCGGCCAGAAGTTAGAAAGATTCATACTGAGCTCCTTTGGTGCGGTGGCGGCCGGCGAATGTCCTGCCCATTTCGACTTCTTCGTTACTTGGCTGATACCCAACCAGCTCGGCGAACCTGTGATAGGCGCCCTGGTGTTGCACCCGGCAGATTCCGGTTTCACCATGGCGATTCTTGTCCACGATCAGCTCGGTGACGCCCGACTGCCCTTCCTCGGATTCACTGTCTCGGTGAACCAGCACCACCACGTCGGCGTCGGCCTCGATCTGACCTGAGTCACGCAAGTCGCTCTTCGTGGGGCGCTTGTTTGCGCGGTTGTTGGGGCCGCGGTTCAACTGTGCCAACACCATCACGGGCACGCTCAGCTCCTTAGCCAGCCGCTTGATCGACTTGCTGATGTCGGTGACCTGTTCGTACCTGCTGGCTGACTTGCTCTCGCCGTTGACCAGGCCGATGTAATCCAGCGTGACAGAGCCCAGGCCGTGCTCGCGCTTAACCGTCCGGCAGATCTGCCGGATATCCCGCATCGTCAGGGAGGCGTCATCGCAGAAGATCAGGGGCGCATCATTGAGCCGGCTGACCGCGGCCGTCAGGCCTGGCCAATCGCCGTCAGCCATCGAATGGCCCTCGGTGATGTGCTTGAGCTGCACGCTGCCAACAGAAGCCAGGGAGCGGTTTGTCAGCTCCACATCGGTCATCTCAAGGCTGAACACCAGCGATGTGGACTTGGCCACCAGGGCAACACGCTCAGCAATGCCCAAACCCAAGGTCGTCTTGCCGCTACCCGGGGCGCCAGCAATGACGACCATGTGCCCGGGGCAAACCCCAGGGATGAACTTGTCGAGCGATGGCAGGCCGGTGTCAAAGCCCAGTACCACGTCACGATTGAAACGGCGATCAATCCCGTCGATTGCCTCGGGCAGGATCTCGCCCACGAAGCGGTACCGCTTGCGGGAATCCAGCCCTTCCGCCTCAAGGGCAATCCAGGCCTGCTGCCCCTGCGCCAACACCTCGTCCAGCGAGTCGCCATCCTTCAACCGCTCCGACATGATGTGCGCAGCAGCGATAACCCGGCGGGCCACCGACCGCTGCTTCACGATCCGGGCGTACTCGGCAAAGTTCGCCACGCTGGGTGTGTTGTGAGCGATATGAGCAGCCACTGCCAACGTGCCACGACCGTCTGCCAAGGCCGGGCGGGCGTCGGACAGAGTTACCACGTCGATCTGCCGGCCCTTCGCTTTGAGCGCCAGCAGCAGCTCGAACAGCTCCGCGCAGTCGGCCTGGTAGAAATCCCCGACCTCAAGCTTCACGTCGTCAATGAGCGCTGGCTGGTGGATCATAGCGCCGATCAGGGCGTGCTCCGATTCAGGGCTGTGCAGCCGCGATTCGCCTTGCATGCAATCCAGATACTCCTGACTGATCATGCTCCACCCCCGACACGCGCCGACGACCAGGTGAATGGCGCCAGCAGGCCGCCGTTCTCGCGCAGGCGGTCCATGGCCCGTGGCCCGATGAAGGCCGGCAGTTGCTCACGGTCTTGGTTGCTGATCAGGATCGTCGGTCGAACAAGCTGATAGCGGCGGTCGATAACCTCATGCAGCAGACTGGGCATGAAATCCTTGCCTAGACGCGGCGTGTGCATGCCCACCTCGTCGATCACCAGCAGGTCGACTGCAGCCAGCTCGGCCAGCAGGTCGGACTTCGAAGGCCCAGCGTTGCTCCTGAAGCTGTCTGTCACGGCCTGCATGATCGCCTCGGCGGTGACGATCAAACCCTGGGCGCCGTACTTCCGTACGACGTGCTGCAGGATCGCGCATGCCAGGTGGGTTTTACCGTTCCCGACCTCACCAAGCAGCATCAGTGCGCGGCCAGCCCGGTAGTGGCTTTCGAACTCTTCGGCGTAGCGCCGGCAAATAGACTGGGCGCGGACCTTGGCCGATTCGGCGTTAGTGATGAAGCTGTCGAACGTGCACCCACGGAAGCGCGGCGTTATGCCAGTGGCGAACAGGTCGCGATTGAGCTCGTCAGCTTCCTTGCTGGCGTACGCAGCGTCTCGTACGCTGTCTTCGCACTGGAGATTCAGTGCCTCCCAGCGGCAGCGAGGGCACTCAGTTGCCTTCCACCCGCCATCGAACTGCTCAACCTGCTTCGTTTCGTACTGCCCATGCCCAGGCGCTTCGCATTTGGCAATGCCGGCGGCCCGCTCGCCTGGGGCTGGCCTAAATTTAGATGAGGTCATCAGGGTACATCTCCTGGTGGTGGGCTGGTACTTGCAGCACTGCACTTGCGTTGGCCTGTGTCCCAGCCCGAGCAGGGAGAGCACTGTCAGGGAAGAGCCCTGTCCACCCCTTGCCGATCGAAAGCTTGATCACAGCATCGGGGTTCGGGTGGTTGGCCAGATCCTCAGCCTGCTGCTTGCAGCTCGTTGCGGTCAGCGGTTTGCGGATCTCTTTGCGGTGCTGACACCAGTCGGCCCAGGTCTCAACCGATACGTTTGCAGGCTTCGCACTCAGAGGATCAAACTTGGCTGACTTCTCCCCAGCAGGCTTGCCTGCACGCTTCTTTGGTTTATTGACGGATAACTGACGGATAGATGACGGATTGGGTGCAGCTGGTGCACCCCGTTCTGTCGTCATTTGCACCCCGTTCTGTTGTGAGCTGCACCCCGTGGCGTCTTCATTTGCACCCCGTTCAGCATCCTCGTCATCGCGGGGTGCAGCAGCTGCACCCCGATTTTCGACCATGTCGTACACCACCGGGCGCCTGTCATAGCGGTCGATATAGGCGGCGGCAATCGCCTGGTTCCCGCGCCGGATAACTCCAGCGGCCTCCAGGGCATCAAGCTTGTAGCGGATGGTCCGCTCGGAGAGACCGGTGTCATCCGACAGGCTCGACGCTGAAGGAAACGCCCCGCGCCCGTTCTTGTCGGCGTAGTTGGCCAGGCACAAAAGCACATGGCGGCAAGTGGGGTCGGTGACCAAGCGCTGCTCAAGCGCCCAGGTCATGGATTGGATACTCACAGCTCAAGCTCCTCGGTAACCCGTCGCACGAAAGCGTCGTAGGTTTCGGCCATCTCGAAGCCCTTGTCTTCCATCGTCTGACGCCCGGCCTTGGCCAGTTCGTAGATCGTCCAGCGCTCGCGCTCCGGCAGGCTTCGGAATTGGGCATAGGTCGGCCAGGGTCCATTGATGATCGTGGCGCCAGTGCGCTGCGGGAGCGCCTGGGGGGGGGCAGACGGGTTCATTGGAGGGTTTCCCCGCTCAACGTGGCGCGTTTCACAACTGCCGGCGCGGGGCGCTTCAACTGCTCGCCGCATTGGCTCATCAGGTTTCGCACAGCCGTGTCGATACGCCGTTTGATGTTGTACCGATGCCGCTTGGCCTCGCTCATGCGCTCGTAGCTTTGAGCGGTTGCGCGAATGACGCCGTCGTAGGCAGGATCGGAATAGTCAATGCCGTGACGGTTCGGATACGGCTCGCCATGAGCCCGGAAGTAGCGGAACACCTCATCCTTGTAGTCTTCTCGCAGGCACGTGACCGCGTAATGAGCGTGACAGTGCTCAATCGATAGCTCAGCGATGCGCTCGATCAGTTGCTGTTTGGTAGGTTTCTTCATGGCTGGACCTTCTGGACCAGGCGGAACCGGCCCTCAAAATATGGGTGGGTCGCCTGGGTGGCGGTGACCATCGTGGATTCGGAGACAAAGCGATGGAAGGCAGCGGTTACGTGGCTTTTCGACCAGACCAAGTACTGGGAGCCGAGCGCCTCTTCGTGACCGTTGCGGACCATTCCGGCTGGGTTTGGCTGGTTGGGCCAGACCTTGAGCACGTAGTCCACAACCGCGCCGGACAGCCCGTGCCGCTTGAGCATCGTTTCCTTGATGCGGGTGAGCGACTGACAGTTCTGTGGGCAGTGGTCCCAGACGGTCGTCTGGCTCAGGTCATCAACACGACGCTCGATGCGCTCCAAGGCAATCTGCTGCTCACGCTGCTGCCGTTCGACGGCCACCAGGTGGTTGGCGTTGGCGGCTGTGATCTCAGCCTGGGTCATCGGGCGGGCCTGCTGACCTTCCAGCTCATTCAAGCGGGCAAGCACGCGACGGCGAACACCCTTCGACTCACGCATAGCAACCAACTTGCACTGGTCGGCGGTAAGGCGTAGCCCTTCAGACTGGGTGTTGTTCAAATTTTGCACTACGAAAGTTTCGTAGTGCTCCCCATCGAGCTCGTCCTTGCAGCGTGCAACAAAGTCGTTGTGCCGGACCGATCCTTCGCCGAACGAAGCCCGCGCCTCGTTGACTAGCACCAGCAGCTCGGTGGTATCCATGGTGGTGAAAGCTGCAGAAGGCAGGTTCATGCCGCACCTCCCGCTACCAGCGCCTGCTCTACGTCGACTACTGCCGCTTCGACAACACCCTTCAGCAAGGACAGAGGGATATCGCTCGTGCACGCCTCCCGGGCAAAGTGGAAAAGCATCTGCACCACGACCAGTTCGCAATAGCTGGTCTTTGCGCCAGCTGCCAGGCTTACCTTTGCCATCAGCTGATTGAACAAGTCTTTGTTGCCATCCAGATCAGGCACCGCCGAGGCGGCTTTCTTTGATAGTCGGCTGGTCATTGGCTATCCCCCGCAGCATTCATCAGTTGCAGCAACTGGTCCCGGGCCTGATCGGCCAGCATGTACATCGCTTCGTGGATGGCGGACTCACCATGGAAATCAAGCTGAGGCTCGAATCCGTTCGGCTGGTCGTCCTTGAAGGCGTGGTTTTCCATGAGGATGGAGGCGAAGCTCTCGATCACGCGCAGACGGGCCATGACCTTTTCGCCCAATTCACTGGTTGTCGTGGTCATTGGTTCGCCTCCGCGCCACGAACTGGAGATGCAGTGTTTTGTGGCGCGCCGTCCTGGTCGGGCGCCACTCCGGCATGCGCGGCGTAAACCAGAGCCAGCGCCGATTCAGCTGCATAAAACACAAGAGTTGCGAGATTGGTGACCGATGGCTCTTGCATCAACTCGCGCAGGCCGTCCACGACCGCTTCAAGACGGTCAGTGGCGGCATCGAGTGACTCATGCACGGGAATACCTCCAACTGCCTCGAATACCGCATGCAATGCCTGGGTATGGAATTCGTGGGCGAGCGTTTGGGGAGTAGCAGTCATGGCTGCACCTCCCATTTCTCCAAGGCAACTTGCGCGCTACGGTTCAGCGTGTTCGCCGCATCAGCCAGGAACGCCAGCGCTCGAAGCTCATTCGTGCGAATGCACTCCCCCATGTTCGCCGCCAGCTGAAGGCGATGGGCAAGTTGATGAATACCCTCGGTGAGCCCGACAGCCAGTCCAATACCCTCCATCAAGCCAACATCGGCTTTGATAGAAAAGACGGCATCTCCCTCAAGCTCATGCGAGCCGAAATCCATGGGGCGGAGAAGTGGCAGTTGCGCCGGTAATGGCGTGGTGGTATTTTTCGGGTGCGACATAGCGCATCCTCCTATCTCAAGGTGATGTGAAGCGAAGACCTCCTGGCAGAGGTCGGTTCTAGAAGCCCGCCTGGCAGCGGGTTTTCTGCTTTTTGGGCTAAGCCATATGCAGAAATTGGTGGGGCCGCTCGGTTAAGGCGGCTTTGCGGTGTCTGTGCTAATCATTCAAATTCCCCCTGCCTTCAAAGCTCTCACAGAAAAAGTCGGAATCAAGGCCTAGAGGCCGATCTGGCTTGAAAAGAATTTTGCCCCGGCCTTCCAGGCTCATGTATTTCTTGCCCATGACAGCTTTCTTTGGGGTGGTGACCAGGGTCACCAAAGCCGAAGGTCATTTGCAGGAGCTGGCGCCCACGCTCTACCTCAGCCAGCAGCGCTGGCTTTTCGCGGCGCCAACTGTTGAGTTCGCGACCGGCCGCGCTCGCGCTAGATTCGCGCACGTCGAAGCGTTTGCAGGCGCGGTTGAAGTTATCGATCGCTAATGGGGCGCCGTGCAGGAGTTCACTGATGCGCTCATCGCACCAGACGGCAAACTTCGCGCTTAGCCAGCGAGCGAAGAAAACGGCCAGCTTCGGGTGAAGCCAAGTCCCGCCACCGCGATCAACGCGTGCCTTACTGGTTTTTACATACCCGGAATTCCGGGTATCTAGAACTTCAGACTCGCGGCCAACCAGGTGCTCATCCAGAGCTCGGAAATACTCAAGCGTCTCAGCGTTGTCGAGCCAGTGATCAACCCGTTTGCCGAAGCGCTCGGCGATCTTGGTGATGTGAAGCCAGCCATCCGTCGTGAAGCGCACCGGCTGCCCTTGATAGGTGAAGGGAATCACGTTGTTCACTGCGCACCTCCGGTACTGGATGGATTCACAGCCACCTCAGTGGAGTTACGCTGATGGCTGTTGGCAGGTACCATTTGCTTCAAGGTCGGGGCCAAATCCGCGAGAACAGAGCAAACGTCAGCAGCCTGGATAGCTCCAGATGTGGCGATCTGAATACGAAGTGCATTTGCTGGCGAAATAGAGTGTTTGCCGCGCAACCATCCAGAGATCGTCGTTTGGTCGACACCCAGAGCCACAGCTGCCTTCTGCTGTGTACCGAAATGGCTTATGAGCTTCTGGATGCGAGGATCCATATCCAACACCTTTTATGAGCTTTCCCCTAGGCTATATCATGAGAATACTCATTTGCAAGCCTAGGGGTAAACCCCTGAAGATATTGAGATGAACTACAGCCAACGTTTGAAAGCAGCCCGTAAGCAAGCAGGCCTTACCCAGGCAGAGCTCGCTCGCCAAGTGGGAATTGACCAGACCTCTATTTCGAACCTTGAAAGAGGGAAGTCTCAGGGTTCCTCGCACACCGTCTCGATTGCTAGCGTATGCGGGGTAAGTCCAGTGTGGCTGGAGACTGGCGTGGGGCCAATGGTTGAGGACCATGTCATTTTTCGCGGTCCGGTGCCTGATGGATTCAAAACTACACGCCCGTTCAACACATGGGATGTAGATTCGCCGCTGGATGACTCGGAAACGTTCCTCTGGTTCATTGAAGAGGACCGAGATGCCCCTGAGTCTGTGCTGAGGAGCGGCCTCGTTCTCCCACCAGGATTCGCAGTGTCTAAAACTCGCAAAATGCGATTCGATACTGAGATTCTCAGCCGACAAGGAATCACTCCGGATCGCGCATTTTGTATTGAGGTGCGCGGAAACTCGATGGACCCAGTCCTGCCCTCAGGTAGCGTGGTTGCCATAAACACCCAGATCTTAGATGGTGATGACGGGAGAATGTACGCAGTCGCCCATAGGGGGCAGCTCAGAGTGAAGCTGCTACATAGCCTTCCAGATTATGGGACTCGGCTAAGGAGCTACAACCGAGCGGACCATCCTGACGAAGATTACCCACTGGTCGAAGCATTGGATGGCAAGCTCAAGATTCTCGGTCGCGTATTCTGGTATACCGCCACCATATAGGCCCCAACTCAAGCAACCGAAATTCCGGCCATTGGCCGGATTTTTTTTGCCCGCGCTGCGAGATTTATGAGTATCCGCACCAAAATATGAGCAAACACCTTGACTAAGAATATGAGTTAATCCATATTTAACTCATCCCAACAGCAAGGAGCGCCACCATGACCACCGCAAGCTCGATCACCATCGGCAACTGGCAGGGCCTTCTTGGTCATGGCGCAGCTCCTCGCGAGCTGGAATGCCTGCTGGCCATCGCTGGTGGAGCTTCTGGCAAAGAAGCAGCTCGGGCATTGGGCATCAGCGAGGATGGCGTCAAGAAGCGTTTGATCGCCCTCGGCACTAAATGGGGTGTCACCCGTCGTGCTGCGCTGGTTGCTGAAGCTTTCAAGCGTGGCGTAATCAGCCCTGCCGTAACTGCACTGGCCCTGATTATGGCCATCCACAGCATGATCGGAGACGACCAAGCCATGCGTGTTCGTCGTGGCGGCAACAGCGGCGAGCGAAAGGTTGAAATCCGTGTAGCAACCCGGCGCGCCGAATGCGCCTTGGCGGTGGCGTGACGCTCTCCGCCTGACCTGATCTATTCATGATTTCTGCGAAAGCCAACAACCGCGGCAGGCCCCCGGCTTGCCCGAAATAAGGAGATTCACATGCTTATGCTCAGTCGCAACATCGGTAAGGCCGTCATCATCGGCGGCAACATCCGGGTCAGCGTGGCCCAGGTTAACGGCTGCCAGGTTCGCCTGGGGATTGAGGCCCCGCGCGGGGTGATCGTTGACCGCGAAGAGATCCACGCCCGCCGCGTGGCTGAAGGTACCGTCGAGGAAGCGCCAGCGTTCAGCATCGACGAGCACGTCAAGCTGGCGGCAGATGCGCGCCGTTACCGCTGGCTGCGTGACCGCGAGCGCATCGAAGATCCTGACGAAGACCTGCTGGTAGTGCGCGGCGATAACTGGCTCTCCGGCGAAGAGCTGGATCAGGAGATCGACACCGCCCTGCGCCTGGAGGCCTTGCAGCAGCAGGTGGTGCAGGAGCAGCAGCCATGAGCCAGGCCGGCCTGCTCTTGCTGCTGTGGGATGCCCTGCAGCAGCGTCAAACCACCTTCGGCCAAGTGCTGGACTTGTCTGCCGCTTGCGGCCTGGACGGGCGCCAAGTGCCGGCCGACCACTTCCGGGGGATAGCATGATCAATTTGACTGACAACCTGGCACATCGCGCCCTGTTCACCCTGCCCCCGATCCGGCCAAGCGCGGAGACGGCGCCAGCAGTTCAGGTGCTGCCCGAGCAGAAGGTCATCACTGGCGACAAGGAGGTGGATGCAGTTCTGTGGCTGCGTGAAGTGATCAAGACCGGCCAGGCCGGGCCGATCGCGACCGCCCTGGACGCAGCCAAGCAGATCAATACACCGCTCAAGGAGATTGAGCAGCGGTATGTCGACTATGTGAAGCGTAACAGCGGGGGCAATCCCTTTGCGGTGATGTTCTCGTTCGGTTTTGCTGACCTTGAAGGGCTGGCCAAGGGTTCGTTGGAGAAAGCCGCCCTTGCGTCTGAGGCGCAGGCCCGCTTCGAGGGCGAGACGATTTTCGAAGACACGCCCGCCGAGCAGTTCTGCGAGAAGGCCCTAAAGCGCTGCAAGGGTTTCAAGGACTACATCGACAACGACAAGGCCGAGGTCGCCAAGCGCTTCCGCAAGCACGCCGACCTGATGCCGAACACCCTCGACGACTGTCTGCATGAGATCGCGTATTGGGATCGGCTGTATGCCCTGCGGCACGCTGCTGGCGAATGGGGTGATGGGATGCACGAGGCCATCGCGCGCGAATGGTTTGTCCAAGGGCTGCTGGCAGAGATCAAGCCTCGCAATCAGGCCGAGGCCCTGCGCGTTCTGGATTACGCCGAGCACGCCGAGAGCATCGAGAGCGATGACCTGGTCGCGATTGCGCGAAACCTGATTGCATCGGGAGGGTTGCCAGAATGATCAAGCGCCGAGCAATCAACCACGCCGCCCTCCCCGCCATCGGCCAGCCCCTGGGCGGGGGCTTCTTCGCCGGGCGGATCTTCTTCGCCGGCGCCGAGCACGCAATCATCGACGCAGGCCGTGAGTTCGAGACCGCTGCCCAGTGGTGGGAGCAACCCGGCCCGCGCGTGAACGTCCGCGGCGCCCTGTCGTTCCATGACGGCCTGGAGAACACCCGCGCCATGGCAGAGGCCGGCAGTGCGATCGCCCGGAAGGTTCTTGGAATGTCCATCCGTGGGCAGCGAGGGTGGCATCTGCCGAGCATTGAGCAGTTGCAGGTTATGCGGGCGAACCTTCTCCAGCTGCCGGACTGGGACCGTTACTACAGCTCTCACCGTGCTGGCGGCCCGGCCCAGGCCTTCACCCACATGGAATACTGGTCCAGCACGCAGAACTCCGCCGGCAGCTCCTGGTGCCTGCACATGCTGCCGTGGTGCACACCGACTACCAACTGGGCTAGCAAGTGCAAGGGCATTCGCCCGGTGCGCACGTTGCTGATCAGCCAGGACGCCTTCGTCCATGCGCCGTCGACCGATACCGCCATGCACACAGCCGCATTGCACGGCCTGGCCAACCAGGTGGCGGTGTCCACCGTGCTCGAGCGGTTCGTGAACGAGGAAACCGGCAAGTTCTACGGGCGCACCGAGGCCCTGGTGGCCGAGCTGGCGGCGCTGGCGGGAGGTCGGGCATGATCCAGACCCTTATCTCCACCGCTATCAGCGCCGTCATCAGCCTGTCACTGCTGTTCGGAGGTGCCCCGCTCAGCCGCTTCGCCTTCTATGTCACTGTAGCCTTCAACGCCATGGCCTGGATCGGCTGGGCATCAGGGACCGTAACCGGTGAAGTGGCCGAGCGAATTTTGCGCTACTGGTGGATCAGTGTGCCAAGCACGGGATTCCAGCTATATGCGCTGATATACAGCGGCCATCCCATGATGGCTGCCTCGGCGTTCGTTGTGTCCTTCTTCATCGTTGCTTCCGCTGCGCGGGCCACGGGGGTGCTGTCGTGAGCATCTTGCAGCGTTTCCCAATCAACACCGCCGGCCGCGACTTCGCCGTGGGCGATATCCATGGCCATTTCACCCGCCTGCAGAGCGCCTTGGATGCAGTCAACTTCGATCCTGATGCTGATCGGCTGTTCTCGGTGGGTGACCTGGTCGATCGCGGCCCAGAGTCAGATCAGGTCGACACCTGGCTGGCCAAGCCATGGTTCCACGCCGTGCGCGGCAACCACGAACAGATGGCGGTCGAGGCCTACCGCTTCGATCCTTCCGGCCGGGTTGGCGACGTGCACCTTTCCAACGGCGGGGCCTGGCTCTATGCCAGATCGTCCGTTGAGCAGGCCTGCTACGTCGAACTGCTGGCCGACTTGCCGCTGATCATCGAGGTCATGACGCCCCGGGGCCTGGTAGGCATCGTGCACGCGGACTGTCCATTCCCGGCCTGGGGAATGCTTCAGTCTTGGGCAGATGGCTGCATGCCGGGAATGCGCAACGTCGAGGAAGCGGTGCAGTGGTCGCGTAGCAGGATCACCCACGAGCAACACCACGGTGTCGGCGGCGTGCGTGCGGTCGTGGTTGGGCATACGCCCGTGCGACGCCCGGTCTTGCTGGGCAACGTCTACCACATCGACACCGGTGGCTGGATGGAAGGCCACTTCACGCTGCTGGACCTGCACACCCTGGAGGCTCACCCGCCGATTGACCCGAAGATGAGCTGGGATTGGGAGGATAGAACTTGAAAATCGACGAAGCTAGGTTGGCAGCCCTTGCGCTGGCAGCCACCCAAGGCCGGTGGGTCACCGAAGGCGAGTACATCAACGAGCACGGCCACCTCCTGTACGCCTACGTGGCGCATGAGAACAGCGGGATGATTGCCCAGGCATTCGCCAACTGCCGTGTGAAAACGGACGATGAGTGCCGCGCCAATGCGGCCTTCATCGCCGCCGCCTGCCCGGCCACCATCCTGGGCCTGCTCGCGGAAAACAAAGCACTGCGTGACCGAGCCGAGTACTGGCGCCAGCGTGCCAAGAGCGCCGAGGGCCATCTGCACGCCTCGGACTTCCAGGCGGCATGCGATGCACTGCATCTGGATAGCAACTATGCCGACACTCCAGCGGAGCAGCTCTCAGAAGTGCAGAGGGCGCGGATCAGTTCGGCTGTCAACACGGTGCTGCGCGCGGTTAATGCCCTGCGCGAGCGGCGCCGGCCTGCTGACTTTGTCGCCTATCGCGATGAACTGGCCGGGAAGGTGATCTGTGACCTGGACCTGTTCGAAGACCTGCGGGACAGCGCGGCAGAGGAAGCAGCCCATCACCGGCAATACATGGCGGGTTACCGACCCCAGCGCCAGCAGGCCTTGGATGAAGTTGTGAGCCGCTGTAACGCGCTGATAGCTGACGTGACAGATCGGCGTGACAACCAGAACCTGACGCATCAGGCGTCGAATCACAGTAACAATTGAGGCTCAGCCATGGCTAAAGTCATAGCTCAGATCACCGTCAACCTGCCTAGGCTTATAGAGGTTGGCGAGTACCGGAAACTGCGCTACGCCGGCGGAAAGCCGAGCCTGCAGCAGCTGAAGAAATGGATTGATGAGGGGGAATTGGCGGGCGAAGTCCGCGGTGGGATGTACTTCGTAGACATTCAAAGCGCCGTAATCGGCTCGTACGACCCACTCTTGGCTCAGATGCTGGATATTTGAAATGGCGCCACGACCACGCAGCCCCAGGAACAAAACACTCCCGCCGAACCTGTACCCCAACGGGAAATACTGGCGGTACCGGAATCCGATCACCGGGAAGATGACGAGCATCAACAAGTCCTATGACGAGACCGTGCGCCTGGCCAAGGCCGCCAATGCCAAGCTGGCATTCCTGATGACCGACAACGGCGAGATGCTGGCGACCATCACCGGGGACCGCCTGCCCACTATCGGCGCCCTAATTGATCGCTTCGAAACCGAATGGCTGCCCGAGCGCGGCTATGCGCGTTCGTCTCTGGACGAGATCGGCTACAAGCTCAAGCGGTACCGGACGGACATCGGGCACATGCTGGTGGGGCAGTTCGACGTGTTGGCGGCAGCGGAATACCTGGACCAGTTCAGCAACAATGCCTACACGAAGCATAGAGCCCTGTTGGTTAGCCTGCTGACATTCGCTATCGCCAAGGGCATGGCGGAGCGCAACGCCGCCGATATGACCCTGCTGAAGAAGGAAGCCAAGAAGAAGCGCCAGCGCCACACTCTAGAGGGCGTACAGAAGATCCTGGACGCAGATACAACTCCGGCGTGGCTAAAGCGCGCCATTCGATTGGGCCTGACCAGCCTGCAGCGCCGTGAAGACATCGTGACCTGGAAGAAGTCGGCAGTTGACCTGATCAAGAACACCATCAAGGTGTCCCCCGGCAAGACCGACAACTACGACACGCCGATTCACCTGCAGATAATCATGGGCAAGGCTCTGCGCGAGACGGTGAACGAGTGCTTTCGGTCGCCAATCATTTCACCCCTCCTGATCCATTATCGCCCGAAGGCACGCCGTCAGGACCAGATCGAGGCGAAGGAGCACTGGACGGCGGTTACCCCGGACTACCTGTCCAAGAGCTTCAGGAAGGCCAGGGACGCCGCGAAGGCCTACGACCACCTAGACTTCGAAGAGCGCCCAACTTTCCATGAGATCAGGGCCCTGGGCGCCTGGCTTTACGAGCAGCAGAAATTCCCTACGGAATACGTTCAGGCGCTGATGGGCCACGCAACACCTGAAATGACAGAGCGATATCAAGATGGCCACGTTGAGAAAGGGATCGAGTATGTGATTGTAGAGGCGAATCTGATGCTATAGGAATTGGTCAGCCGTCATTAGTCGACGCTTCAGAAGCTTCTTCTTCTAAAGCTTTCTCAGCCTTCTGAATAGCAACTTGATCCAAATGATTAAACATCGTTGCAAGATTCTTCTTGATCAAGAACAACGTAAGCGTGAGAAATAGCAGGGTGACGACCACAAAGAAAATACATACAAAGGTTGTAAAAATTGTAGAAAAAAGACCCAAAGTGAGCTGTGAAACCGAGGTGATAAAGCTGCACGAAATAGTGTAGAAAAGGATATTGCTCAATCTGCGCAATGGATAGAACAATGGCACTGACTTCCCTGGACCGGACAGCTTATAACTATCTCTCCACTCCTTTTCGTAGCCCGCGGTATCGAAAACCTCTTTTTTCATATTAACAATGATAAAAGTTTTCGCGGACATTAAAAAACCACCAAGGGCCAAAAAGCCAGTAAAAAAGCTTGCCCTTAAATTAGACGAATAAAACTCAAAAATCTTTGCTGTGGTGCCCGGCTCCACTAACAAAAAATCGACAGCATGGTGCGGAGTTGACGCAACACAGACCGCACCGACATACATTGTTACGGTTATCAGCATGGCTACGAGAGCTATGCCAATTTCCTTATTATGGTTTAGCGACAGTTTTCGAGAAGACATGTGAATATTCCTTTTCGATTTTGTGCTTGAGGGCCTTGAATAAAGCGCATCCTTTCACGTTATCAAGCTGAAAACCACCTAGCCCCAGCATATAGGAATTATAGTCAATTTCACCATAATTTACAGGAACGTTCATGATTTTCAACGAAAAAGGTTCATCTTCGTCGTCCAAAACCTCAACTCTAGCTGTTCTCTCTCGCACCATCGGCATCATCAAGCTAATACCCTGGATAATACGCGACTTGTCCACCCCAGCATCAAACCTTACTTGATGAACGGACTTAGTTACCAAGCCTTGTAGAGGCACTGCGTCATTAAGATGAGACTCGACCGAGGCCACCTCATATTTAAATGAGCGAATATCCTTGTAAGCATCCAGCACTTTTTCAATATCGCGCTCCTGAACGAGCATTTGAAACTGCAGGCCGTGGAAGAACTTGCTATTAATCGCGGCCACCTGTTTTTTCGGCGCATCATCACCAAGAGCCTTTAACTGCTTTTCCTTCTCCAAGACCAGCTTCCTGCGGTACATCGACGTCATCATCGATGCAAAGTTCGGAAGAGTACAGGCACCAAAGTGGTGCTGATACAGGCCAAATCCATTCTTTTTATTGATTATAAAAAAATTGAATTCTGCTATCTTTTCTAATTGTGCCAGACTGGTTATCTTCACAGCCAGGCCATTTTTACCGTTAATCAAAGACGCGTATTGACGCTGATTCTTTATAGTAATAACAACACCATAAAAGAACGCACCATCAGAGTCCAGAATAATTTCTCTATTATTTCCAGAACTCATCGGGAAAGATAGTTTTTGACCAACTATCGACTGAAAAAAATCTTTGAAATCAATGTGGCTATTATCAGTAGAAAATGAAAAACCATAATTTTTTACTATATACATCTTAACTCACATCCCTGTTGCACACGAAACAGATTAGCTGGGCGCGCGTACATTACAACACCACGCGCATGATTCCAATGGGCCATCACTGAAATCGCCACACGCCTTCTGTCTGGCCACAGACGATGTCAGGTGGATGGGTGGGTGGTTTTGCAAATATTTTGCAAAAGTTTTGCAAAAGCAAAAAGGGCGACCCTCTCGGATCGCCCTTCAAGTGCCCGGAAACCGGGGCCTTTGTTTGGTAGGCACAATTGGACTCGAACCAACGACCCCCACCATGTCAAGGTGGTGCTCTAACCAACTGAGCTATGTGCCTGTCGTGTGGTGCGCATTCTACGCATTACAAAAACCCTGTCAACACTTTTTTTCGCGCTAACCTACTGAATCTTAAACTCTTTATAGAGAGGCTGACTGAGGGGGGCCCCGTAAAGGATTTTCACCAGACGACTAGCGGGTGTTTATTATTATTGATAGCATCGGTACATTCGTTAAAAATATAAAACACGAGGTTCCTGCAGCATGGCTAACACCCCCTACCCCCAGTCCTACTACGCCGCCTCGGCCAACCCGGTGCCGCCACGTCCGGCGCTGCAGGGTGAGGTGGAAACCGATGTGTGCATCATCGGTGCCGGCTACACCGGCCTGTCCAGCGCCCTGTTCCTTCTGGAGAACGGCTTCAAGGTGAGCATCGTCGAAGCGGCCAAGGTCGGCTTCGGCGCATCGGGCCGCAACGGCGGCCAGATCGTCAACAGCTACAGCCGCGACATTGATGTCATCGAACGCACCGTCGGCCCCAAGCAGGCGCAACTGCTGGGTCACATGGCCTTCGAGGGCGGGCGCATCATTCGTGAACGCGTGGCCAAGTACAACATTCAGTGCGACCTGAAAGATGGTGGCGTATTCGCTGCCCTTACCAGCAAGCAGATGGGTCACCTGGAATCGCAAAAGCGCCTGTGGGAACGCTTTGGCCATAATCAGCTGGAGCTGATGGACCAGAAGCGCATCCGCGAAGTGGTTGCCTGCGACAGCTACATCGGCGGCATGCTCGACATGAGCGGCGGCCACATCCACCCGCTGAACCTGGCCCTGGGTGAAGCTGCCGCGGTCGAGTCGCTGGGTGGCATCATCTATGAGCAAACCCCGGCCGTGCGCATCGAACGCGGTGCCAACCCGGTCGTGCATACCCCGCAGGGCAAGGTCCGCGCCAAGTTCATCATCGTTGCCGGCAACGCCTACCTGGGCAACCTGGTACCCGAGCTGGCCGCCAAGTCCATGCCATGCGGCACGCAGGTGATCACCACCGAGCCACTGGGCGAAGAACTGGCACGCACCCTGCTGCCGCAGGACTACTGCGTCGAGGACTGCAACTACCTGCTCGACTACTACCGCCTGACCAGCGACAAGCGCCTGATTTTCGGTGGCGGCGTGGTGTACGGCGCGCGTGACCCGGCCAACATCGAGGCGATCATCCGCCCGAAAATGCTCAAGGCCTTCCCGCAGCTGAAGAACGTGAAGATCGACTACGCCTGGACCGGTAACTTCCTGCTGACCTTGTCGCGCCTGCCACAGGTTGGCCGGATTGGCGACAACATCTACTACTCGCAGGGTTGCTCGGGCCACGGCGTGACCTATACCCACCTGGCGGGCAAGGTGCTGGCCGAGGCCCTGCGCGGCCAGGCAGAGCGTTTCGACGCCTTTGCCGGCCTGCCGCACTACCCGTTCCCGGGTGGCCAGATGCTGCGCGTACCCTTCAGCGCCATCGGTGCCTGGTACTACAGCCTGCGCGATCGCCTGGGCTTCTGATTCAGGCAGGCCTGGCCTCTTCGCCGGCAAACCTGCGCCCACACGGACTGTGCAATAAGCACAAATCCTGTGGGCGCGGGCTTGCCGGCGAAGAAGCCGGCACAGGCAACGCTATTCGTTCAGGCTATTGACCGCCTGCTTCGCCGCAATCTCTTGCCCGGCCTTGGCCAATTCATCCGCAGCATGCAACCACCGCTGGCGATCAACCTGGGCCGGCAGTTGCCGAGGTGGCTGCACCAGCACCGCCCAACTCCCCTGCTTCTCCCATGCCGATGCAAATTCATCGAATGCCATCACCTGCCGCCGGTGCATGCCCGAGCGCAGCAGCACCCGCTGCTTGTAACGGTCATAGCCCATCAACACCGCATAGCGCGGCTCGCTCCACCAGGCCGAACCGTCCTCGTAACGCAGCAGCACCGGGTTGCCCGCTGCCACCTGGGTCAGCAGCGCGTCCAGTTGCTTGTCCAGCGGGTACACCACCCTACCGTAGTCCCGCGCCACACGGGGAATAGCGGTATCCAGCGTTTCAGCGCCCTGAGGCAGGTTGAGCGGCTTATCCAGCAAGCCCGGCGTAATAGGCGCCCCCTGCTGCGACAGCACTGCCGCCAGCGCCATGGCCCCGCTGTGGTTGGCGTTGCCACGGTAGAACGGCACGCTGCTGATCTCGACTCGCTGCGGCAGGCCCTTGAGGTTGCCGGGCGGTGCGCCGGCGCAGCCGGCCAGGGTGGCAGCCAGCAGGCAGGCAGCCAGTAGCCGCCGGGGGGCAGCCTTGAAGGAATGTTGCTCCATGGACACTCGCTTGTTCCAACGCCAGGCAGGCAGCGCCCGGCTCTGGCCACCGATCATAGGTCCGACAGCGGCGCGGGTATAGTCCGACAGCGCCTTGGAGCGAATCGGCCCTAGAGATAGACCATTGTTCGATGGAACGTCACAGACGAAGGGCTAGACTAAAGCAGTGTCTGGAAGGTAAACGCGGCCCAATCAAGCGCTTGCCGCAAAGATGGAGGCACAGATGAGCCTGACCATGGCAATTCTCATGCTGGTAGGCATGTGGCTGAGCGTCGCAGCCGCCATGCTGTGGGGTGTACTGCGTATCGTGCGGCGTCATGCACACCACCTGCCACCGCAGGCACCCGCCAAGCCACAGCCAGTAAGACGGCCCCGGCGGCATGCCGGGGTGAGCTAACCTCAGGATTTCCCGAAGCCCACTGACTGACAAGCCCGCTGCACAGGTATTCGCGTTGCCAGTGCCACGCGAATACCTATGCAGCGGGCTTGTCCGCAAGAGGGGCGCGAGGCGCCCCTTTTTACATCAACCTTCAGCCGCCTCACGCTTCAAACGCGCTCGACGGGCCAGGATGTTGAGGACCTCGATAGCCGTCGAGAACGCCATGGCCGCATACACATAGCCCTTGGGTACATGGGCGCCAAAGCCTTCGGCGATCAGCGTCATGCCGATCATGATGAGGAAGCCCAGCGCCAGCATGACCACGGTCGGGTTGTCGTTGATGAAGTTGGCCAGCGGGTCGGCAGCCACCATCATCACGATCACAGCCGTGATAACAGCGATAATCATGATCGGCAGGTGCTCGGTCATACCCACGGCGGTAATGATGCTGTCGACCGAGAAGACGATGTCCAGCAGCAGGATCTGGAAAATCGCCGCAGCAAAGCCCAGGGTAACCGTGGAGGAGACCTTGGCTTCCTCCTTGGCGCCATGCGGGTCGACGTTTTCGTGAATTTCCTTGGTCGCCTTCCACAGCAGGAACAGACCACCGGCAATCAGGATCACATCCTTCCACGAGAAGGCGTTGCCGAACACTTCGAACACCGGGTCGGTCAACTGGACGATCCAGGCCACGGTGCTGAGCAAGGCCAGTCGCATGACCAAGGCCATGCTGATACCGATACGCCGCGCCTTGGAGCGGTACTCCACCGGCAATTTGTTGGTCAGGATCGAGATGAAGATCAGGTTGTCGATGCCCAGTACAACTTCCATGGCCACCAGCGTAGCCAGGGCAACCCAGGCGGTAGGGCTAGCGGCGAGTTCCAGCAAATATTCCATTGTTCAAATCCTGCAGCAGCGGTTGGGGTCAGATTTCCTGGATTTCTTCTTTCTTCTCGGCATCCTTGGGCTTCTGCCCTTCGCTGCCGATGGCTTCGCTCAGCGCCTGCTGGGCAGCCTTGTTGGTGTCGTCGATGGCTTGCTTGGCCGACTGCGCGGCCTGATCGAGCATCTGCTGCGCGGATTTCTCGGCCTGGTCGCAGCCTGCCAGGGTGAACAGGGCCAAAGCCAGCACCAACGGGGTGCCTATGGATTTGAGTTGCAGCATGGTGTCCTCGCTTGAAATAACCCGGCGGCGCATGGCGCCTGATAGCCGTGCATTCTAAAGACGGCAATAGTTCAGGAAAATTCGTATTTTCATGGCATATACTTCGGTTTTTACGAATCGGAACGACCGACGGTGCTTAACTATCGCCAGTTGCATTACTTCTGGGCCGTGGCCAAGACGGGCAGCATCACCCGCGCCAGCCAACAGCTGAACCTCACACCGCAAACCATCAGCGGGCAGATCACCCTGTTCGAGCAAACCTACGGCCTGGAACTGTTCCAGCGCGCTGGCCGGCAGCTGGAACTGACAGAAACCGGCCGTCAGGCCCTGGTGTATGCAGAGCAGATGTTTCAGATCGGCAGCGAGCTTGAAGCCATGCTGCGTGCCGGCCCTCAAGAGCAGATCCTGTTCCGTGTGGGGGTGGCTGACGTGGTGCCCAAATCCATTGTCTACCGCCTGCTGGCACCGACCATGGACCTGGAGGAGGTGCTGCGCATCAACTGCCGCGAGGACAAACTTGAGCGGTTACTGGCAGACCTGGCTATCCAGCGCCTGGACCTGGTGATATCCGACAGCCCCATGCCTAACCACCTGGACATCAAGTGCTACAGCCAAAAGCTGGGCGAGTGCGGGCTGAGCTTCTTCGCCACCCCGGCGCTGGCACAACGGCTTGAAGGTCCTTTTCCAGCTTGCCTGCAGGATGCTCCGCTGCTGGTTCCCGGCCAGGAGACCGTGGTACGCAGCCGCCTGCTGCGGTGGCTGGGCGAGCAGCAGGTGCAGCCACGGATCGTGGGGGAGTTCGATGACAGTGCCTTGATGCAAGCGTTCGGACAGTCGGGCAGCGGCATTTTCGTAGCGCCCAGCGTAATCGCCGAGGAGGTGTGCCGTCAGTATGGCGTGCAACTGATCGGGCAGACCGAGGCCGTGCACGAATCGTTCTATGCCATTTCGGTGGAGCGCAAGGTCAAGCACCCAGGGATCGTGGCGATTACCGAGGGGGCGCGGCGGGAGTTGTTTCACTGGTAGCCGTAAAAGCCTGATTGACAAAGAACACGGCCCGACATGCGCTATAGGTGCTCTATGGTAAAGTCCGCCCTTTCCAGATTCCGAGATACCGCTGCACATGACCCCTTTCCTCCGCATCCTCAACCGCACCAGCCTGGTGACCCAGATCGTCATCGGCCTGCTCGCCGGCATCGCCCTCGCCCTGCTTGCACCTGCCATCGCCCGCGACCTGGCCTTTCTTGGCAAGGTATTTGTCAGTGCCCTGAAGGCGGTTGCGCCCGTGCTGGTGTTCATCCTGGTCATGGCTTCGGTCGCCAACCATCGTCACGGCCAGGAAACCCACATTCGCCCGATCCTCTGGCTGTACCTGCTGGGCACCTTTGCCGCAGCAGTGGTGGCCGTGTTTGCCAGCATGCTGTTTCCGTCGCACCTGGCGCTAAGCACCAGCGAGGCCACGCTGAGCGCGCCAGGCGGCATCGCCGAAGTGCTGCAGAACCTGTTGCTGAACGCGGTAGACAACCCGGTCAATGCCCTGCTCAACGCCAACTTCATCGGCGTGCTGACATGGGCCATCGGCTTGGGCGTGGCCCTGCGCCACGCCGGCGAAACGACCCGTACCGTGGTCGAAGACCTGTCCAATGGTGTAACCCTGATCGTGCGCGTGGTCATCCGCTTCGCCCCGCTGGGCATCTTTGGCCTGGTCAGTTCCACCCTGGCCCAGTCGGGCCTGGACGCGCTGCTCGGCTACCTGCACCTGCTGGCGGTACTGATCGGCTGCATGCTGTTCGTGGCGCTGGTGATGAACCCGCTGATCGTGTTCTGGAAGATCCGCCGCAACCCCTACCCGCTGACGCTGCTGTGCCTGCGTGAAAGCGGCATTACCGCATTCTTCACCCGCAGCTCGGCCGCCAACATCCCGGTGAACCTGGCGTTGTCGGAACGCCTTGGCCTGCATGAAGACACCTACTCGGTGTCGATCCCGCTGGGCGCGACCATCAACATGGCCGGTGCGGCGATCACCATTACCGTGCTGACCCTGGCCGCAGTGCATACCCTGGGTATCCAGGTGGACCTGCCGACTGCCGTGCTGCTCAGCGTGGTAGCGGCAGTGTGCGCCTGCGGCGCCTCGGGCGTGGCCGGGGGTTCGCTGCTGCTGATTCCGCTGGCGTGCAGCCTGTTTGGCATCCCAAGCGAAATTGCCATGCAGGTGGTTGCGGTGGGCTTCATCATCGGCGTGTTGCAGGACTCGGCCGAAACGGCGCTGAATTCTTCGACCGATGTGCTGTTCACTGCCGCGGCATGTCAGGCTCAAGAGCAGCGCCACGGCTAAGAGGGCCGGGGCCGCTTTGCGGCCCCAATTGCCTTACGCGATGGCATTACCTACCCTAGTGGCCTTTCCCCAGCCACGAGACAGGGCCATGTCAGAACACGAAACCGCGGGTGAAGGCCGCTTCAACAGCATCGAGATCCGCGTTCTCGGCTCGCTGATCGAAAAGCAGGCCACCAGCCCGGAAAGCTACCCGCTGACCCTCAATGCCCTGGTCCTGGCCTGCAACCAGAAGACCAGCCGCGAGCCGGTGATGAACCTCACCCAAGGCCAGGTCGGCCAGGCCTTGCGCGCCCTCGAAGGTCAGGGCATGACCCGCCTGCAGATGGGCAGCCGTGCCGACCGCTGGGAACATCGGGTAGACAAGGCACTGGAGCTGGTGCCAGCGCAGTTGGTGCTGATGGGCCTGATGTTCCTGCGGGGCCCGCAAACCCTCAACGAACTGCTGACTCGTAGCAACCGCCTGCACGACTTTGACGACGCCGAGCAGATCCAGCATCAGCTGGAGCGCCTGATCTCGCGGGACCTGGCCTTGCACCTGCCACGCCAGGCCGGCCAGCGTGAAGACCGCTACACCCATGCCTTGGGCGACCCGGCGGAAATCGAGGCGATTCTCGCTGCACGGCAGCAGGAAGGCGGCGCGCGCACCAGTGGCGGCAGTGTGTCAGAAGACCGCATCGAAGCCCTCGAAGCCCGCATTGCGGCGCTGGAAGCGCGCCTGGCTGAGCTGGAAGGCTGAGCCGTCACGGCTCGGGGTCGGGGAAATTGCGGCAGCTCTTGCGCTCGGCCAGCTCCCGGTCAGTGGGGCGCTGGTCGACGAACACAGCGCGACCGTCGGCGTAGATTTCCAGGTAGCCCCAGTGCAGGTCCTGCTCTTGCTGCCCGGGCTTTGGGGGGACTAGCCACCAGGGTTCGCGGCTGATCAGGGTCATGGGTGTGATTCCTGAGGGGTCTGCAGTAAGCATAGACACCTTCAGGTGCTGCTTTGCTTGCACCGGCCTCTTCGCGGGTGAACCCGCTCCTACGGGGATCTTCACAGTTTCAACAACTGCGCAGTCCTGTGAGGGCGGCTTTAGCCGCGAAAGGGCCGGTACAGGCTTACGCCGGTGCCGAAGTCCGAATCAGGTGGTCAAAGGCCGCCAGCGATGCCTTGGCCCCCTCACCCACCGCAATGACGATCTGCTTGTACGGCACGGTAGTCACGTCACCTGCAGCAAACACACCCGGGATGCTGGTCTGGCCCTTGGCGTCGACAATGATTTCGCCACGCGGCGACAGCTCGACGGTGCCCTTCAGCCAGTCAGTGTTGGGCAGCAGGCCAATCTGCACGAAGATACCTTCCAGTGCCACTTCGTGCTGTTCATCCGTGGTGCGGTCCTTGTAGCGCAGGCCAGTCACCTTCTCGCCATTGCCCAGCACCTCGGTGGTCAGCGCGCTGGTAATCACGTTGACGTTCGGCAGGCTGCGCAGCTTGCGTTGCAACACCGCATCGGCACGCAACTGGCTGTCGAACTCGATCAGCGTCACCTGGGCGACGATACCAGCCAGGTCGATGGCCGCTTCCACACCCGAGTTGCCGCCGCCAATCACTGCCACACGTTTGCCCTTGAACAGCGGGCCGTCACAGTGCGGGCAGTAGGCCACGCCGCGGCCGCGGTACTCCTGCTCACCCGGCACGTTCATTTCGCGCCAGCGGGCGCCGGTGGCCAGGATCACGGTCTTGGCCTTCAGCGAAGCGCCCCCCGCGAGGCGCAATTCGTGCAGACCACCCTCGGCAGCAGGAATCAGCGCTTCACCGCGCTGCAGGTTCATGATGTCGACGTCGTACTGTTTGACGTGCTCTTCCAGCGCCGTGGCCAGCTTCGGCCCTTCGGTTTCCTGCACCGAGATGAAGTTCTCGATGGCCAGAGTGTCCAGCACCTGGCCGCCGAAGCGCTCGGCGGCAACACCGGTGCGGATGCCCTTGCGGGCAGCGTAGATGGCAGCAGCGGCGCCAGCGGGGCCACCGCCGACGACCAGCACGTCAAAGGCTTCCTTGGCGTTGATCTTCTCGGCCTGGCGGGCGCCAGCGTTGGTGTCGATCTTGCCAAGGATTTCTTCCAGGCCCATACGGCCCTGACCAAACACCTCACCGTTGAGGTAGATACTCGGTACCGCCATGATCTTGCGCGATTCCACTTCGTCCTGGAACAGCGCACCGTCGATGGCAACATGGCGCACGTTGGGGTTGAGTACCGCCATCAGGTTCAGTGCCTGGACGACGTCCGGGCAGTTCTGGCACGACAGCGAGAAGTAGGTTTCGAAGTTGAATTCACCTTCCAGGGCCTGGATCTGCTCGATCACTTCGGCACTGGCCTTTGACGGGTGGCCACCCACTTGCAGCAGTGCCAGCACCAACGATGTGAACTCGTGGCCCATGGGGATGCCGGCGAAGCGCAGGCTGATATCGGCACCCGGGCGGTTCAGCGAGAACGAAGGGCGACGGGCATCGGTACCGTCCGCGCTGAAGGTAATGAGGTTCGACAGGCTGGCAATCTCTACCAGCAGGTCGTGCAATTCACGGGACTTCGCGCCGTCGTCGAGGGAAGCAACGATCTCGATCGGCTGGGTGACCCGCTCCAGGTAGGTTTTCAGTTGCGATTTAAGCGTGGCGTCCAACATACGGGCGATTCCTTTTTCAAAACTCGGATACAAAAACGCCCAGGCGAGGTCGCCCGGGCGTTTGACGGGGCGGTAGGTACTTCAGCTTTGGCGGCTGCTTACCGCCCGCGTTATGGGCATGACCTTAGATCTTGCCTACGAGGTCCAGCGACGGCGCCAGAGTGGCTTCGCCTTCTTTCCACTTGGCCGGGCACACTTCGCCTGGGTGAGCGGCAACGTACTGGGCAGCCTTGACCTTACGCAGCAGCTCAGCAGCATCACGGCCTACACCACCGTCGTTCAGCTCGACAATCTTGATCTGGCCTTCCGGGTTGATCACGAAGGTACCGCGGTCGGCCAGGCCGGCTTCTTCGATCAGCACGTCGAAGTTGCGCGAAATGACGTGAGTCGGGTCACCGATCAGCGGGTATTCGATCTTGCCGATGGTGTCCGAAGTGTCGTGCCAGGCTTTGTGAGTGAAGTGGGTGTCAGTGGAAACACCGTAGATTTCCACGCCCAGCTTCTGGAACTCGGCGTAGTTGTCAGCAAGGTCACCCAGCTCGGTCGGGCAAACGAAGGTGAAGTCGGCCGGGTAGAAGAACACGACAGACCACTTGCCTTTCAGATCGGCTTCGCTGACCTGAACGAACTCGCCTTTGTGGTAGGCGGTGGCGTTGAAGGGTTTGACCTGGCTGTTGATGATTGGCATGAGAGACGCTCCTTCATGGGGTTGGAATCAGTTGATGGATAGAATCCTAACTAATCATCCCGCTGAAGGCTCATTGGCAAAGCTCATGCTTTCGATTGGTTTTGGCTATAACTGGGGTTATTTAATAGAAGGGAACGGGCTGAGCAAAGGATTGCGGACCTGAACTCTGCACTGGCAAAGAAATGTAACAGCTCCCCATTCGGTATCACGGGCAAACGGGTCTACGCTCAAGCCCATGTGATACCGGGCCCCTCTGACGGCTGCCAAGCCGCCATGTCGGATCACTGTTGCCTTGCAACGTCGACATTCAAGGAGGGGCTCATGACAGCTCTGCAATCATTCCTCACAACACCTGTCCTCGGTACCAGCGCCTGGTTGTGGCTGGTGTTCATGGCCATCGTCATCGGTTTGCTGGTGCTCGACCTGGGCGTGCTGCACCGCCACGACCGGGAAATTGAAATGCGCGAGAGCCTGCTGCTGTATTCAGGCTATTTCAGTGTCGGTGTACTGTTCGGCGCGGGGGTCTGGTACCAGTTGGGCGCGCAGTCGGCACTGGAGTTCTACACCGGTTTTTTGGTCGAGCAATCGCTGTCCATGGACAACGTGTTCGTCATGGCGATGATCTTCAGCTACTTCGCCATCCCCCGCCGCTACCAGCACCGCGTTCTGTTCTGGGGCATCCTGGGCGTGGTGTTCCTGCGGGCCATCATGATCGGCGTGGGCGCGGCGCTGGTACAGAACTTTGCCTGGGTGCTTTACATCTTCGGTGCCTTCCTGCTGTTTACCGGGGTGAAAATGGCGCTGTCGAAGGAAGACAGTCGCCCAGACCTGGCCAACAACCCGATCCTCAAGTTCGTGCGGCGGCACATGCGGGTTACCGACCAGATCCATGGCTCGCACTTCTTCGTACGCCATACCCCGGCCGGGCACAGCAAGGCGCTGCGTTATGCCACCCCGCTGTTTCTGGCACTGGTACTGATCGAACTGGCCGACCTGGTGTTTGCCGTCGACAGCGTGCCGGCGATCTTCGCCATCACCCAGGACCCGTTCATCGTCTACACCTCCAACATCTTCGCCATCCTCGGCTTACGCTCGCTGTATTTCGCGCTGGCGGCGCTGATGCACAGGTTCGTCTACCTCAAGTACGCCCTGGCGCTGGTGTTGATCTTCATTGGCTGCAAGATTTTCTACCACGGCATGGTGGGCAAGGTGCCGGCGCTGCTGTCGTTGGGCGTGACATTCGGGTTGTTGCTGGGTGGGGTGGTGATTTCGTTGATCAAGACGCGGGGGCAGACGTTGAATAAAGACGACAAGACGATAGAAAAAGCAGCTAACGATAAGAAAACAACGGGACAAAAGAAGAATGACCCACAGTTGCGGGTCTGAGTTGCAATCATTGCTTGATGATGAAGTAACCAACCGCCGCCCCCGGTGAGGCAATCAAGATCAGCCAAAGGGCTGCTCCCATATCTCGCCTCAACTTTGGGGGGAAATTGTCAAGCTCCGCTTCGTTCAACCAACCGAGGCGTAAATGTAACCTTGGGAATGTGACCAAAGCGCTTACTGTACTCATCAGTAGGCATCGATGCCTTAGGTTTCGTCCGCCCCATACGGGTTTCATCTGCTCAAGATAGGGGTTGCTCGTGATCGCTGAAAGGGCGACATCAAAATCACTCGACAAAGCAATTTTCACATTGATAGCGATCCCCGCAAGGCCCAGGATGAAAGGCGCAATCAGGAATACTATTTGCAACAATGGGGACCAATTGTCAAAGTCAATCATCCAAGTTGTAGCAGCACCTGGGGAAACGACATGCGTTGTGAAACTACGTAGAAACCAGGCTCCAGCGTACCAGGCAGCACTCCTATTATCGGTTGGGAGAAGCGCTCGGGGTTGAAGGTGGTGTGGTCGCCTTCACGGAGCACCATTCGGCCTTCGTCTAGATAGCCGGCCCCCGTCGCAATACAGACAGCACCCGTTGTGGTGACATCGCCGTCTACCGCCTGACCTTTCCCCTCTAGATTGACGCGCATATATGAACTCCCTGTACTTGATTCAGGTTGGAAACCTATCACCAGCAAGGGAGATTCAAGTGGCCTCAGCCAAAATTCAGATACGTCCTACAAGTTGCAGGATTTTGCGCAATCACTGCAGGCGCGGGTTTGATCGCGAATGGGCCGGCGCAGGCTGACGCGTTCACCGCCCGCTACGCAACATCTCCACCGGCACATACTTGCCAATCTCGTATTTGCCAATCGCCGCCCGGTGCACTTCATCCGGCCCGTCAGCCAGGCGCAGGGTGCGCTGCATGGCATACATGTAGGCCAGCGGGAAATCGCCGCTTACCCCTGCCCCACCATGTATCTGAATAGCCCGGTCGATCACGTTCAAGGCCACGTTCGGCGCCACCACCTTGATCTGGGCGATCTCGCTACGGGCCACCTTGTTGCCGACGGTGTCCATCATGTAGGCCGCTTTGAGCGTCAGCAGCCGGGCCATGTCGATTTCCATGCGCGAGTCGGCGATCTTGTCGACGTTGCCGCCCAAGCGGGCCAGTGGCCGACCAAAAGCAGTACGCTCCACCGAACGCTTGCACATCAACTCGAGTGCGCGCTCGGCCATGCCGATCGAGCGCATGCAGTGGTGGATACGGCCTGGGCCCAGGCGGCCCTGGGCAATTTCGAAGCCGCGTCCTTCACCAAGGATCACATTTTCGTATGGCACCCGCACATTCTCGAAAAGGACTTCGGCATGACCATGGGGCGCATCGTCATAACCGAACACCGGCAGCGGGCGGACGATCTTCACGCCCGGCGTGTCGGTCGGCACCAGCACCATGGAATGCTGCTGGTGGCGTGGCCCTTCAGGGTCAGACAGGCCCATGAAGATCATGACCTTGCAGCGCGGGTCGCAGGCGCCGGACGTCCACCACTTGCGGCCGTTGATCACCCACTGGTCACCGTCCCGTATGGCGGTAGCAGCCATGTTGGTGGCGTCCGAGGAGGCCACGTCCGGTTCGGTCATGGCAAACGCTGAGCGGATCTCGCCGCGCAGCAGTGGCTCCAGCCACTGGCGTTTCTGCGCCTCGCTGCCATAGCGCACCAGCACTTCCATGTTGCCAGTGTCCGGCGCCGAGCAGTTGAACGGCTCCGGCCCGAGCAACGAGCGGCCCATGATCTCTGCCAGCGGTGCGTACTCCAGGTTGCTCAGGCCAGCGCCGTATTCCGACTCGGGCAAGAACAGGTTCCACAACCCTTCGGCGCGGGCCTTGGCTTTAAGCTCCTCCATGATTGCAGTGGGCTGCCAGCGGTCACCCTCGGCGACCTGGCGCTCGAACACGGCTTCGGCGGGGTAGACATGAGCGTCCATGAACGCAGTGACACGCTCGCGCAGTGCCTGGACCTTGGGCGAATAGGCGAAATCCATCTGGGCTACCTTCACAGTTCGGAGTACGTGGGCCAGAGCCTAGAGCAGCATTGCTCCATCCACCTAGTCTATTTTCCGCGTGTATAAACATTCATAACCGATATATGATCGACCGATAATTCCAACAAAGAGCGGCGCCCATGAACCTTAGCAAGGTCGACCTCAACCTGTTCATCGTGTTCGATGCGATCTACACCGAAGCCAACCTGACCCGCGCCGGGCAGATCGTCGGCATTACCCAGCCGGCAGTGTCCAATGCCCTGTCGCGCCTGCGCGAAACCTTCAATGACCCGCTGTTCGTGCGTACCGCGCAAGGCATGGTGCCCACACCCATGGCGCAGAACATCATCGGCCCTGTGCGCAACGCGCTGGCGCTGTTGCGGACATCGGTGCAGGAAAGCCGCACGTTCAACCCGCAGCAGGCCAACAAGACCTTCCGCATCAGCATGACCGACCTGACCGAGGCGGTCATCTTGCCGCCGCTGTTCCAGCGCCTGCGCCGCCTGGCGCCGGCAGTCATGATCGAAAGCTTCCTGTGCAAGCGCCGCGAGACCACCAAGGAACTCGCGGCCGGCCGCCTGGACTTTGCCATCGACGCGCCACTGAACACCGACCCGCAGGTGCGCCACATCAAACTGATGCAGGACCGCTATGTCTGCGCCCTGCGCCAGGGTCACCCGCTGGCCGACAGCAAGCTGACCCTCGACAGCTACCTGGGCATGACCCACATCCATATCTCCAGCCGCCGCAACGGCCTGGGTTACGTCGACCTGGCGCTGGGCAAGATGGGTGTTCAACGCAAGGTCGCCCTGCGTTCGCAACACTACCTGATGGCGTCACAGGTGTTGCAGCAGACCGACATGGCGATGACGGTTCCCGAGCGCTTCGCCCGTCGCCATCAGCTGCGTTATCAGGCGCTGCCGGTGGAGGTCCCTGCACTGGAAACGCACCTGTACTGGCATGAAAGCACCGACCAGGACCCGGCCAACCGCTGGATGCGCGAACAGATCACCGAATTGTGCGAGCGCGTGGTGGCAGAGGAAGAAAAGGCTCTGGAGCACGCCTGAAGGTGCCGGTGAGGTGCCATTAATGGCCCCTCACCAGACAAAGTAGAAAATTCCATGAAAGATCTTCGATAGAGAATTTTTTTTCTAAAATAATCGCGAATCGACCTGAGGGAAACGAAAAAAATACCGCTGTTGGCAGGTACGCTTACGTCAATGATCGCCGATTTCACGGCCACTGACACGGACCTGCCCTCAATGCCTAGCGCCCCACTCTACTTCGATTACGCCGCCACTACCCCCGTCGACGACCGGGTTATCGAAACCATGCTCGCCTGCCTGGGTAACCAGGCCAACTTCGGCAACCCGGCGTCCAGCGGCCACGCCTTCGGCCAGGCTGCACGTCACGCCGTGGAGCAGGCGCGCCAGCAAGTCGCCGAGTGCGTCGGCGCGCACGCCGAGCAGCTGGTATGGACCTCGGGCGCGACCGAGTCCAACAACCTGGCGCTCAAGGGTATTGCCCAAGGCATCGGCCAGCCCGGACACCTGATCACCAGCCAGCTGGAACACAAGGCCGTGCTCGACACCGTGGCCGAGCTGGAACGTCAGGGCTGGGCCGTCACCCGCCTGGCAGCGGATGCCGATGGCCTGATCCAGCCTGCAAGTGTGCAGGCAGCGTTGCGCGCTGACACCCGCCTGGTATCGCTGATGGCGGTCAACAACGAACTGGGCACGGTCACCGATTTTGCCGCGATCGGTGAGCAGGTGCGTGCCCACGGTGCCCTGCTGCACGTGGATGCCGCGCAGGCCGTGGGTAAGCTGGCTATCGACCTGCGTACGATGGCCGTGGACCTGATGTCTTTTTCGGCGCACAAGGTCTACGGGCCGAAAGGCATCGGCGCGCTGTATGTCGGGCCGCGCGCTCGCGTGCTGATGCGTGCGCAGATGCACGGCGGCGGCCATGAGCAGGGCCTGCGTTCCGGCACCCTGGCGACCCATCAGATAGCGGGCATGGGCAGTGCCTTTGCCTTGGCCGGCCAACCTGGCGACAGCGAGCACCAGCGCCTTGAGCAACTGGCAAGACGCCTGCGCACAGGCCTGCTGGCCATGCCTGGCGTTACCCTGAACGGCTGCGCCAAGCAACGCATTCCCCATACCTTGAACCTGTGCATCGACAGCAAGGGCTTCAACAGCACGGCGCTGGCCGGCGAGCTGGCCTTGTCGACCACCTCGGCCTGCAACTCGGCGAGCAACGCTGCCTCGCATGTGCTGCTGGCACTGGGGCTGGATGAGCGTCAGGCTCGCAACAGTGTGCGTTTGAGCATCGGCCGTTTCAGCACCGAGGCGGACGTGGACAAGGCACTCGACGTGTTTGGCCGGGTGCTGGCGGCAGCATCGGCAGCACTGTGGTGACCACGCCCTAGAACAGGCGGCTGTCCGGCGTGAAATCCTCAACCTGGATTTTCGCGCTCTGCGCCTGCGGGTGCCGTGGGTTGAACAGGTAATTGGTGGTGCTGGGCATGATCGCGCTTGGCACCGGCAGCAGCAATGCCGAACAGTCATCCAGAAAGCGATTGCCCAGCGTTCGGGTCAACTCAGGCTGAGCAGACCAGCCGGGCTGCAAAGCGGGCAACTGCGCCTGGGAAACCGTGTCGGGCAGTTCGATGCGAAGCAAGCGCATGGTGGTAGGGAAATCCTCGGGGTCGATCTCCAGGTGCACCAACACTTCCAGCATCGCCCCAGGAGGGCTGGTGGCGGCATACACCACCGGCCGACCCGCCTGGTGCCAGCGGCCACTTACACGCAAGCCCCCCGTACCGCTCAAGTCTGCATAGGCGCTGATTCGCCACAAAATCACAGGCCATAGCCCTCGGCAATCTGCAGCAGCATTTCTTCGACCTGCGTGGTGCCTTGCTGGGTGGTGAGCATCTGCATCGGCGTCAGCCCCGAGAAGCGTTCCTTGGGCTTGGAAAGCCAGCGTTTGGCCTTGCCCGCTTCACCGAACACGGCCTCGGCCATGGCGGTGATGTGGGCCGAGCGGAACAGCCGATCGCTCTCATCCACGGTCAGCGGTTGGTCACGCTCGATACGGGATTTGAGGGTGCGCAGCGGGATGATCTGGTCGCGCTCCACCGGCGTGAGCACACCGCGTTCGGTCAGCTTTACCAACCAGGTGGCGGCAAAACCATCGGTGATGCGGGTGTGGATTTCGAAATCGCTGGCAAGCTCGGGAATGTCCAGCAGCGCCTGCAGGCGCGCCCGGTACTCGTGGTAACCGTTGTCGCGAAGCACTTCGGCAAGCATGGCATGCTCCTTTTCGGCATTTGCCGACAAGTATGCGGTATATGCCGGGTCATTGCCAGTTTGCCGGGTCGGGCGGTCGAAGCCAGGGCTTTGCCAGGTTGACCGCCAGCATTGCCAGGGCCGCAAAGCGGCCCCAAAAACTTCAGAGGAAGGTGAACACTTGCGATGCCGGCAACCGCGACTTGTTCAGCCCGGCGTTGAAATCCGCCTCGCTGCGGTAACCCAGGCTCAGGATCACCACACTGGTGAACCCACGCTCACGCAAACCCAGTTCGGCATCGAGGACCTTGCTGTCGAAGCCCTCGATCGGCGTGGCATCCAGCCCATGCGCCGCCGCACCCAGCAAGGCAGTACCCAACGCCAGGTAGGTCTGCTTTTCCATCCAGTGCTGCACATCCTTCTGGTCGAAGCGGTGCAGGTTGACGTAGTGACGGCGGCTCTGGTTTTGCCCGGCGCGCGCTTGCTCATCACGAAAACGGCCATCGGCGGCCTCTTGATCGAGCACGGCGTTCAGGTGTTCTTCAGTCATCTCGGTACGGGTGCAGAACACAATCACGTGCGAGGCATCGAGAAGCTTCTGCGTGTTGTAGGCGTAACCCTCAGCAGTGCTCTTGGCCAGGCGGGCCTTGCCTTCGGCCGTGTCGGCGACGATGAAATGCCAGGGCTGGGAATTGACCGACGACGGGCTGTGGCGCAGTTGTTCGAGCAGGGCGTCGACAGTGGCCTGGGGAATGCGGCGTGAGGCATCGTAAGCTTTGGTGGTGTAACGGCGCTTGGCCAGCGATACGGTATCCATGCGACAACTCCAGAGTGAACAGTGGATGTGCCGGGCATCTTATCTTTCCAGCAAAAAAGAAAAAGCGGCACAATGTAACAACACTTTCATCCCTGGAATGAAAATGCTGCGCATCACCGACCTCGAACTGTTTGCCCGCAGCAGCGTGCTGGGGAGCTTCACTGCCGCCGCCCATGAAGCAGGCCTGCTGCCGGGCCAGGTGGCTGCCGCAATCAAACGCCTGGAACGCGACCTGGATGTACGCCTGTTCGCCCGCACCACCCGCAGCCTGCGCCTGACCGCCGAGGGCGAGCGCTACCTGCCAACCGCGCTGAATGTGCTGGAAAGCCTGCGCCAGGGCCATGAAGATCTGCATGGCAACCCCAATAGCCTGCGCGGCACCCTGCAGGTATCGGCCCCTTCCGACATGGGCCGCAACATGCTGCTGCCCTGGCTCAGCGCCTTCCGCCGCGACCACCCGGCATTGCAACTGCGCTTCTTCCTGTCCGACCAGATGGCCGACCTCAACCGCGACCCTGTGGATGTGGCCATCCGCTATGGCCTCAACCAGGATGCCAACTACATCGCCCTGCCACTGGCCGAATGGAACCGCCGCGTGCTGGTGGCCTCGCCCGACTACCTGGCCCGCCACGGCCGCCCGCTCACCCCCGACGCGCTGCAACAGCATGCCTGTCTGCTGTACATGCAGCACAGCCGGGTGTACGACAAGTGGCAGTTGGGTAACCGCACCGTGCAGGTGCGTGGGCCGCTGGTCAGTGACGATGCCGACGTCATCCGCCGCCTGGCCATCCAGGGGGAAGGTATCGTCTACAAGTCGTGGCTGGATGTCAGCGCCAACATCGCGGCCGGTGAACTGGAAATCGTCCTGCCCGAATTGATCGGCGAGCCTACCCCGCTGGCCTTGGTCTGCCCTCATCGCAAGCAGCTCACGCCTGCCGTGACGCAATTGCACCTGTGGCTACGCGAACGCTTCGAGGCCCTGCGCGCCCGGGCCCTGACCAACGGCTGCACAATCGTTCCAGACTGAGCCGGGGGCGTTGCGCTAAGGTAGCCATTTACCCCACGGTACTCGTCCATGAGCAACTGGATCGACTTCAAACAGGACGCCGACACCGGCATCGAGTCGGTCCGTGCGCATTTTGTCGGCCATGCCTATGACCCCCACTGGCACGACAGCTTCCTGGTCGGCGTGACCGAGCAGGGCGTGCAGCAGTTCAACTGCCGCCGGGTACGCCATCGCAGCACGCCGGGGCAGGTATTCTTACTTGAGCCTGGCGACATCCACGATGGCCTGGCGCCCACCGAAGAAGGCTTCACCTATTCGACGCTGTACCTGGAGCCCGCCTGGCTCGACCAACAGCTGCGCGCGCTGTACGAGCACGCGCCGGGCGACAGCCTGCCCAGCTTTGCCGACACCCTGTGCCACGACGAACGCCTGGCGCGGGCCACCGCCCTGGCCTTCCGGGCCGTGCATGACCAGGACTTGCGCATCGTCAGGCAAACGGCCATGGACGATCTGCTGGCCTGCCTGACCCGCCACCTGCACTGGCGCCGCCGCATCAACCCCGACCCGCGCCTGCCGCTGACCGCACAGCGCGCCCGGGACTTCCTGCATGCCAACCTGGAACGCGACATCGGCCTGGAGGACCTGGCCCAGGCCTGCGGCATCGACCGCTTTCGCCTGACGCGTGCGTTCAAGGCAGCGTTCGGCATTGCACCCCATGCCTACCTGATCCAGCTGCGCCTGGCCCGCGCGCGGCGCCTGCTTGCCCAAGGCCAGACACCTGCCGAAGTGGCCGTGGCGTTGGGCTTTGCCGACCAGAGCCACCTGGGGCGCTGGTTCCGCCGCGCCTACCAGTTGACCCCGGCCGACTACCGCAGGCGCTGCTCAAACCTTCCAGACTGAGTGCCGGCGGGCAGCGAGCATGGTGCTTCGATGTTACGGAGCCCTGAACCATGTCACAGTCGTTGTTGCCCTTCATTCTGTTTGCCCTGGTGTCCAGCATCAGCCCGGGGCCGACCAACCTGTTGATCCTGGCCCATGGCGCCCGCCGGGGCCTGCGCGCAAGCCTGGCGCCGATCGTGGCGGCGTGTGGCGCGGCTGCAGCCATTGTGCTGCTCGTCGGGCTGGGGCTAGGCGAACTGCTGCTGCGCTACCCCCTGGCGCAACAGCTGATGAGCTGGGCCGGGGTGCTGTGGCTGAGCAGCCTGGCGTGGAAGATGCTGCGCAGTGCCGCCGCCCCGCTCCATGCGGCCACGGCACAAGGCTTCAGTGCGCTCAGTGCGGCCTCGTTGCAGGTGGTGAACCCCAAGGTCTGGTTGATGGCCGTGGCGGTGGTCGGGGTATTTGCCGCGCCGTCGTTGCCAGTGTGGCAGCTGGCGCTGGTGTTCTTGCTGATCGCTCTGCCGAGCATGGCCGCCTGGGCGGTGTTGGGGGTGGGGAGCGCCCGGTGGCTGCAGGCACCGGGGCGGTTGCGGGTGTTCAACCAAGTGTTGGCGGGGGTTTTGTTGATATCGGCATGGGCTGCAGTATTGGCCTGAGCCTCTACTTGACCGACAAGGGGCCTGAGCGGCCTCGGCTCAACGTGTCAACGCCTCGCGAAAGCGCCGGGTACTGGCAACGGCCAGTACCAGCCCGACCACTGCCACGCTGCCGCCCACCAGGCCGATATCCGCCACATTCATCTGGCTGCTGACGATACTGCCCAGCAGCGCACCACCGCCAATGCCGATGTTGTAGATACCCGAGAACAGCGCCATGGCCACATCGGTGGCGTCGGACGCCAGCTTCAGGGTCTTGGACTGCAGCGCCAGGCTGAAGCTGAGAATTGCCACGCCCCAGAACATGCTCAGCACTGCAAACACATAGAAGTTGCCCGACAGCGGCAACATCAGCAACAGGCACGCGGCGAGTACCCCGATCGAACCTACCAGGAAGCCATGCGGGAAGCGTTCGCTGTAACGGCTGAACAACAATGAACCAAAAACCCCGGCACCGCCGAACAACAGCAGCAACAGCGTGGTGCGGTCGCCGCCGATCTGCGCTACGTGCAGGGCGAACGGCTCGATATAGCTGTAGGCCGTGAACTGCGCGGTAATGACCAGCGTCACCAGCAAGTAGGTAATGACCAGTGCCGGGCGCTTGAACAGGACCGGCAGGCTGCGCAACGAACCGGAGTTCTGGCTGGGCAGCAGCGGCAGCGATTTGATCAGGCAAAGCATGGTGGCTAGCGCTACCCCGGCAATGCTCAGGAACGTGATACGCCAGCCCAGTGCCTCGCCCACCACACGGCCCAGCGGGATGCCCAGGACCATGGCCAGGGTAGTACCGGTGGCCAGCAGGCCCAGCGCCTTGGCCTGCTGGCCCGGCGGCGCCACACGCACCGCCAGCGAGGCGGTGATGGACCAGAACACCGCATGCGCCAGGGCAATGCCGATGCGGCTGACCAGCAGCATGGCGAAGCTTTGCGAAAGCCAGGACAGCAAGTGGCTGACAATGAACACCAGGAACACGAACAGCAGCAGACGCCGCCGTTCGATGTTGCGGGTCAGCAACATCATGGGCAACGAGGCCAGTGCCACGATCCAGGCGTAGATGGTCAGCATCAGGCCGACCTGGGCAGTACTCATGTCGAAGCTGCGGCCAATGTCACTGAGCAGCGCCACCGGGACGAACTCGGTGGTGTTGAAAATGAAGGCCGCCAAGGCCAGGGCGATGACGCTCAGCCAGCTGCCGCTGCCCGTTGTGGGCGGCAGGTGTGTGGGTATGGGTCCGTTCATGGGTGGAAACCGCTTCTCCGCAGACAAGGCAACAGGTCGCACGCCAGCCACCCGCTTGCAGGGGGCCAACGTACGTTTTTGTTATGGATAGGAATGCCCGGCATGGTACGCGCCAAGCTGGGGCCTCACAACCGCAGGGCAGCCAGAAGGAGTACCATGCGCGCTTTGTGTGAAACGCGTGTGCAACAAGGAGCCCGATCCGCTCATGGACAAGCAACACCCCCAGCAGCAGTGGCAGCAGGCAGTCATCGCCTATGCCCAGGCCGTCAACGACTACGTCGCGCAGGGCCGTGCGCACGGCTGGGACAACCTCGAAGAGCCGCAGGCACCCGCCACCGAACACCTGCTCGACGCCTGGCTGTCAGCCCTGCAGGCAGCCAACCGTCCTGGCGTCGACGAACAGCAGCGCCAGGCATTCCGCAAGGCCTGGCCACCCGCACACCACCCCTTGATACCGTTGCTCGAAGACCACGGCCAAGGCATCAGCCATGTCCTGCTGCTGGAAGATGGCAGCCTGCTGGCCCGCATCGGCATGCCTTACGACAAGGGCCAGGTGGTGCGTATCGACCACCATGGGGTAACCCCGGTCATCGGCATCGAACACTTTGGCCGCTGCCCCGCGCGGCGCTACTTCGCCCTGGCCAATGCCGAGGGCGTGCGTGTGACCGATGGCTGGGGCGGCCCGCAAGTGCAACGCCTGGCCTGGCCCACGGGGCTGGAGGGGTTGCCGCCAGGTTACCCGTTCGAGCCGTTCGACCTGCCGCCCACACCGACCGCGCTGATCCCCTTCCCCGATGGCCAGCGAGTACTGCTGGTGAGCGCCGAAGGTATCTTCGTGCTGGCCACTCAAGGTGCGACTCGCCTGCTGCCACAGCAGGCACGCGTGCTCGAAGAGCTGGCCGAGGGCACCGACCCGGACGACATCAGCCTGGGGCTGAGCATGGAGCATGGTGCGGTGTCGGCGGATGGCCGGCTGATCGTCGTGGGTGAGCAAGGCAGCCGGCACCTTGTTCTGGACGAACAGCTCAAGCCGCTGGCGCACATCGGCCCGGGCAGTGAATACCCACACTTTGCCTTGTTCAACCGCGCCGGTGACCAGTTGATCGTCAATGCCTGCCATTTCTACAGCGGTGCCACGCTGGCCGTGAGGGTGGCAGACCTGCACGGGCTGGATACCGATTACTACAGCCAGGACCCGCGTACCCCGCTGGTGCAGGATGGCGCAAGGGTGTATGCGGGGGTAGCGCGCGATGGCGAGTACATTGTGGGTGATGCCTATGGCTACCTGCGGGCGTTTGGCGAAGAGGGTACGGAGCATTGGCAGCATTACCTGGGCTCGACCATCAGTGCGATGGATATCAGCGCCGACGGGCAAACGCTGGTGGCGGCGAGCCATGCGGGGGTTATTTCGGTGATTGCGCTGGATAGCGGGCGGCCCGAGTGGCAGATCGGTACCGGGGCGCACGGCGAGGTGCGGCGATGGTTGTTCTGGAAGGGCTGGGACAAGCCAATGGCCTGGTAAAACGGCTGCATCGTTGCTGCCTGTACGGCCCCACCGCGCGCAAGCCCTACATCACCCCTGTGCAGGAGCGGGCTTGCCCGCGAAGAGGCCCGTACAGGCAACCGATCAATCAGCCCTGTAACGTGGCCATGTCGATCACGAACCGGTACTTCACATCACCGGCAATCATCCGCTCATAGGCCTGGTTGATGTTGCGGATATCCAGCATCTCGATATCGCAACGGATGTCGTGCTCGGCGCAGAAGTCCAGCACTTCCTGAGTCTCGGCAATCCCCCCGATCAACGACCCCGCCAGCACTCGGCGCTTCATCACCAGATTGGCCGCATGCAATGCCGGGTCGATCGGTTCGATCAGGCCGACCAGGATGTGCACACCGTCGAACTTCAGCGTTTCCAGGTACGGGTTGAGGTCGTGCTGCACCGGAATGGTGTCGAGCAGGAAATCGAAACGACCGGCAGCGGCGCGCATCTGCTCGGCATCGGTGGAGACGATCACATGGTCGGCCCCCTGGCGGCGAGCTTCCTCGGCCTTGGCTTGGGAGCGCGTAAACAGGGTCACTTCCGCACCCAGGGCCTTGGCCAGTTTGATGCCCATGTGGCCCAGGCCGCCCATGCCGAGGATGCCGATCTTGTGGCCTGGGCCAACGCCGTGGTGCTTGAGCGGCGAATAGGTGGTGATGCCGGCACACAGAATAGGTGCAGCGCTGGGCAGGTCCATGCCGGCCGGTATGCGCACCACGAAGTGCTCGCTGACCACGATGCTGCTGGAGTACCCGCCCATGGTGTTGCTGCCGTCGACCCGGTCCGGGGTGGCGTAGGTCATGGTCGGGCCTTCGAGGCAATATTGCTCCAGGTCCTTGGCGCAGGCTTCACAGGTACGGCACGAGTCGACCATGCAGCCGACGCCCACCAGGTCACCGACCTTGTGCGCGGTGACCTTGTCGCCCACCGCCGTGACCCGGCCGATGATCTCGTGGCCCGGCATCAGCGGGTACACGGCAATGCCCCATTCGTTGCGCGCCTGGTGGATGTCGGAGTGGCACACGCCGCAGTACAGGATGTCGATGGCGACGTCATCCGGGCGCGGGCTGCGGCGTTGGAACGTCATGGGGGCCAGGGGGCTGGTGGGGGTTTGAGCGGCATAACCGATGGCGGTATACATGCAGGGCCTCGCAGTGAAGTGAAACGATTCAGGCGACACATTTTGCGCGTCGTTCGCCGCCTCGCCCACGACTGATTCTCCGGCATGCATGCCTGATTCTACGAAGATGCCAAGCCATGGCTGGCGCCATGCCCTCAATCTGCGATGATCAAGCTGTCTGATTCTCTGCCCTTGGTCCACCATGCAACTGACCCGTCACGTCGATGCCAATGCGCCGCTCTGCTCACTGATCCGCAGCCTCACCACGCGCCCGGGCTTCGTGCCCACCCTCCTGCCCCAAGTGCAGGTGTTGAGCTGGGACCACTATGTGGCCAGCAGCCCACAGATTTACGAACCCAGCCTCATGATCGTGGCCCAGGGCAGCAAGCTGGCACGCCTGGGGCCGCGTACCCTGGAGTACGGTGCAGGGCATTACCTGGTGCAGGCGTTGTCGGTGCCGTTCATGTGTGAAACCTTTGCCACCCGCGAGGCGCCGCTGTTGGGCGTGGCGGTGGGCATCGACCGTGGCGTGCTGGGCGAGTTGGTGCAGAGCATGGGCTTGGCACCGGACGCTGAAGTGCAGGCGCAAACCCCGCAATCGATGACCTCGGCGGCACTGGATGCACCCATGCGCGAAAGTGTGGAACGGCTGCTGCACTGCCTGCAGGACCCGCTTGACGCCAAGGTACTGGGCCCGGCGCGCGTACGCGAGGTGCTGTATACCGCGCTGCGCGGCCCGCAGGCCGGTGTGTTGCGGGCACTGGTGGAGCAACAGGGGCACTTCGCCCGCATCGGCGCCGCCCTCGCCCACCTGCGCGAGCACTACGCCGAGCCGCTGAGCGTGGAGGCACTGGCCGCGCGGGCCAACATGAGCGTTTCGACCTTCCATGAACACTTCAAGCGCTGCACCGACATGGCGCCAATGCAGTACCTGAAGCGCTTGCGGCTACTCAAGGCGCAGCAGATGCTGATTGGCGAAGGCCTGGGCGTGGCACAGGCTGCGCACCGGGTGGGCTATCAGAGCACCTCGCAGTTCAGCCGCGAGTACAAGCGCCAGTTCGAACGCAGCCCGGGGGATGAATTGCCTTACCAAAGCATGCCGGTGTAATCACCCGATCTGAACAGCCCCTGCAGGTACGCATCCGGGACAAGGCGTTTTTCGCCCGGCGAGTCAGTCCGCCAGCGGCCACTGCGCCAATGGCCAGTAAGCCCCCTTGCGCGACTCGTAAAGCGTGAAGTGTCGCGCGGTGAGGTAAAACTCCGGCGCGCTACTGGCCTCGGGCGGCTGCCCGCGGTAATCCCTGGACAGCGTCAGGTGCGGTCGATACTCACGCGTGGCCGCTTCCAGCCCCAACGGCAGCAACGCCTGCTGCAAACCGTACACCAGTTGCAACAGGGCGGGCGGTACCTGCTGCGCCTCCAGCACCAAGGCGCCGGCCCGCTGCCACACCTGCAAGCGGTCAAGCAGAAGCCGCGGTGCCATGGCCGGCAGTGCCAGTTGATCGACTGCCGCACAGATCGCAGGCACCTGGGCGGTATCTACATCGCCGAGGAACAGCAGCGTGACATGGAAGTTGGCCGCCGGCACCGGTTTGCCGCTGCGCAGGTTCAGCCCGCGCCGCCACTGGGCCAGGTCACGGCGCTGCGCGTCGCTGACCGGCAAGGCGAAGAACAGCCGCTTGAACGGGCTACCGCTGGGGCGTATATCCTGAACCATACAAACTCCCTGACATGAAACGTTTGCGCAAGACGGTAGGGTATTACACCAATGTCGCCCCGCAGTTTCATAACAATAAGTACAAACTGCCCCCATGATTGTTTATGCTGGCGGGCTCATGCCATGGAGCATGGCCATTTTTCGACAAGTAAACGTCCATGAAAATTGCACTCGTACTTATCTTCGCCCTCTCGATCGCCTATGTTCACCTGCGCGGTCGGGTTCGCCACAAGCTGACTCGCCAGCTGGGCGACCACTCCAGCTTCCTGGCCCCGATCAACAGCTTCCTGTACCTGTTCTCCAAACACCCGGCCAAGCCCTACCTGCCGGTCGAGGCCTTTCCAGAACTGAAACCGCTGCAGGACCACTGGCAGGAGATCCGTGAGGAAGGCCGCCAGTTGCTGCACGTAGGCGAAATCAAGAAATCCGACAATTACGATGACGTCGGTTTCAACTCATTCTTCAAAACCGGCTGGAAGCGCTTTTACCTGAAGTGGTATGGCGAAAGCCACCCGTCGGCAATGGCCCTTTGCCCACGCACGACCGAGCTGCTGCAAGGCATCGGAACGGTCAAGGCCGCCATGTTCGCCACCCTGCCTCCGGGAGCCAAGCTGGTGCGCCACCGTGACCCGTATGCCGGTTCGTACCGTTACCACCTGGGCCTGGACACGCCGAATGACGACGGCTGCTACATCGACGTGGACGGCGAGAAATACGCCTGGCGCGATGGCGAGGGGGTGATCTTCGACGAAACCTACATCCACTATGCCGCCAACACCACCGAGCACAACCGCATCATCCTGTTCTGCGACGTCGAGCGCCCGCTCAAGTACCGCTGGGCAACCGCGTTCAACCGCTGGTTCAGCCGCAACGTGATGGCCGCTGCCGCTGCGCCCAACGACGCCAGCGACAAGACCGGTGGCATCAACCGCCTGTTCACCCGCATCTACAAGATCCGCGAGCGTGGCAAGGCGCTGAAGAAGCGCAACCGCATGCGCTACTACCTGGAAAAATGGGCAGTGGTCGCGGCGTTGGTGCTGGTGTTCATCTACGTCTGAAGGCTCAACGCAGGCCACCGTACGAGTGACCTGCGTTTACCCACCAAAGTACCGCCTCGCACGTGCCACGCTTCGACTAGCCTGAAAGCTCCACTCGCAACCCCCAAGGTGAAGACGATGAGCATGATGGACTGGGACGCCTACCGTAAGCAGTTGATGGCCGGCATCGGCGATCTCAAGCAACTCTCCCCCGACACCGTAGCCGGCTACATGACCGCCAGCGGTGCAGGTGCCAAGACCAACCACCTGGATGCCAAGACCCGCGAGCTGATCTCCTTGGCCGTGGCTGTGACCACCCGCTGCGACGGCTGCATCGCCGTGCATTCGCAGCAGGCCGTCAAAGCGGGGGCCAGCCGCGAGGAAATTGCCGAGGCCCTCGGCGTGGCCGTGGCCATGAACGCCGGTGCCGCGCTGGTGTACTCCGCCCGTGCAATGGACGCGGTGGGCAAGGCCAACGATTGAGCACAAACGGCGTCGCCGCCCTTGCGCGACGGCGCCGCGCCACCCAGACTGAGCGGCTGACCCCGCGCAGGAACCCGCATGATCCACATTCGCCCCATGACGCCGGACGATTTCGATCGTTTCTGGCCCACCTTCCAGGCCATTGTCCAAGCCCGTGAAACCTACGCTTTCGACCCGGCGCTGAGCTTCGAGCAGGCCCGCCAGCTGTGGCTGGAGCTGCCCTTGCACACGCTGTTGGCCGAAGAAGATGGCGAGCTACTGGGGTCGTATTACCTCAAGCCCAATGCTGCCGGGCCTGGTGCGCATGTAGGCAATTGCGGCTACATGGTCTGCGAACAGGCGCGCGGCCGGGGCGTGGCGCGCTTGATGTGCGAGCACTCGCAAAAGCTGGCGCGCCAGGAAGGCTTTCTGGCATTGCAGTTCAACTCGGTGGTAGCCACCAACGCAGTGGCCGTGGCGCTATGGCACAAGCTGGGCTTTGAAACAGTCGGCCGTTTGCCCAAGGCCTACCGTCATGCCCGCCTGGGGCTGGTGGACTGCCTGGTGATGTACAAATGGCTGGCGGATGAGCCGGTGGTGGAGAAGCCGCCGCTGCTGATCGGGCGCAAGAACATCGAGGCACGGGTATCGCGGCGCCGCGGGCGCTAGCTTTACAGGCAAGCCTTCCCTCCAGCCAATTCATCACGCTGGGGCCTGCTGTTCTTGCCAAATGGGGCTCCGGCGCCGCAAAAACGCACAACCTGTTGTTTTTTCTCAGCATTCACAGCACACCAACATTTGACGCCCCAGCCTTTCAATGGTCAGATGCGCGCCAGTTTCAGGTGCCCTGCGCCGCCGCGCGCGGGGTGAAACGGGAAACCGGTGCGTCGTGTTGCCCACGACAAGTCCGGTGCTGCCCCCGCAACGGTAAGCGAGCGAACCCTTCGAGATACCACTGTGCTCAAGCATGGGAAGGTGAAGGTTTCATGCCCCTCGCAAGCCCGGAGACCGGCCTGGAGCTTCACTTGGCAACCCGCGGTGGGCGGGCGCAGGCCGGAATCCGTGCGCGCGCCCGCCTGCATGGTTCGCCTTTGCGTGTTTTCCACCGGGATCCATTCATTCCTGCAGCAGTGGAACGACATGTCCCGTATGTTCAAACTTCACCCCCTGGCGGCCTGCCTGGCCGTTGCCCTGCCGGCGCTGGCTGATGACCGCGACCCGCAGCCTCTGGCCCTGCCTTCCACGGCCATCACCGACACCCAGGACAACCGCACCATCGACCTGGCCACGCCGACCCAGGCCGGCTCGCGCCTTGGCCTCAGCGCCCTGGAAACACCGGCCAGCACCAGCAGTATCAGCGAACGGCAGATTCAGCAGCGCAACAACATCACGGTGCAGGATGCAGTGACCCGCTCGCCGGGCATTACCTTCGTCGGCTCCCCGGGGGACGGCGGTACAGGCCTGTCTGCCCGCGGCTTTGCCGGCCACACCTCTGTGATGACCCTGTTCGACGGCGCGCGCCTGTACACCGGTGCCGGCACACAGACCTTCCCGGTCGACCCGTGGATGGTCGAACGCATCGAGGTGATTCGCGGCCCGGCCTCGGTACTGCATGGCGAAGGCGCCACCGGCGCAGTGATCAACGTGATCCCGAAAAAACCTTTTGCCGGCGAGGTGCGCAACCACCTGCGACTGGGTTACGGCTCGTGGGACCGCCAGCAGCTCGGCCTGGACAGCGGCGGCAGCCTCAGCGAGCGCCTGAGCTACCGCCTGACGCTGAACCAACAGGCCGGCAATGGCTGGGTCGACCGCACCGCTTCACGTAGCCTGGCCCTGAGCGCCGCGCTGCGTTTTGACGCCAGTGATGACCTCAGCTTCACGCTGGCCCATGACCGCGGCGATGCACAACCTGCCAACTACTACGGTACCCCGCTGATCGACGGCCACTACCGCAGCAGCCTGCGCAAAAAGAACTACAACGTGCAGAACGACGTACAGCAGTACGTCGATGAATGGACCCGGCTCACGACCGACTGGGCGCTGAACGACCAGCTCAGCGCCAGCAACCAGCTGTACTACATCAAAAGCCGCCGCCACTGGCGCAACGCCGAAGACTACAGCTGGGACGCCGGGCGTCAGCAGTTGCTGCGCGGCAGCTACCTGGAAATCAAGCACAACCAGGAGCAGTTCGGCGACCGTCAAACCTTCACCTTCGACCACACCCTGTTCGGCCTGGACAGCAAGACCGTGCTCGGTGCCGAATACAACAAGGTGCGATTCAACGTCGACAGCAATTCACCGTACAACGATGTCGGCGGCGACTACCTCGACCCGTGGCAGCCGCAGCCTGGCGGGTTTCATAGCGCCTCGCCGTTGCGGCCGCAAACACTCTCGACCACCCATACCTTTGCCCTGTTTGCCGAGAACCGCCTGCAATTGAGCGATCGCCTGTCTTTGGTTACCGGCGTGCGTCGCGACCAGAACCACATCGACCGCAACAACTTGATCAACGACAGCCGTAGCGATCGCAGCCTGCAAGGGGGCAACTGGCGCGTCGGGCTGGTGTACGCAATCAGCGACGACCTGTCGTTGTACAGCCAGTACTCAACCAGCGAGGACGGGGTCAACAACCTCATCAGCCTCAGCCCCGCGCAGATGAACTATGACCTGACCGAGGCGAAGCAGACCGAGGCCGGCCTCAAGCAGCGCTTTTGGGAGGGGCGCGGCGAATGGACGCTTGCCGCCTACCACATCGTCAAGAAAAAGCTGCTGGTGGACGACCCCATCACGCACGAGAAGCAACAAGCCGGGCAGCAGCCCTCCGATGGCCTGGAAGCGACGCTGGAGCTGGCCCTGGCCCATCAGTGGCAGGTGTCGGCCAACGCATCGCTGATACGCGCCAAGTACGACGACTTCGACGAAAGGGTCGGCGGCCTGCCGCAGAATCGGGCAGGCAACCGGCCGGCCAACGTGCCACGGCGTACCGCCAACCTTTGGTTGAGCAAAGGCTTCGGCCAGCAGGTGGAGGCTGGCATTGGGGCCCGCTATGTGGATGAGCGTTATGCCGATACCGCCAATACCCAGAGCGCCCCCGGGTACACCGTGGTCGATGCCAACATCGCCTGGCAGGTGATGCCGGATGTGAAGGTGGGGTTGCAGTTGAACAACCTGTTCGATCGCGAGTATGTGCAGTCGGCGTTCAGCGGGCAGCAGTGGTTGATGGGGATACCGCGGTCGTACTTCGCGACGGTGGATTACAGCTTCTGATCTGGGTGGTTTGTGCCGCGAAGAGCCCGGCACAGGCCACACAAAAACCTCTATTCCCTTTTAGCGCATTGTTATACGATAACGTTTCACATGAAATTCATTCCTATTAGACAACCCATGACAAGTGCCACCGCCACGCCCACGCTGATCACCCAGCGCCTGCAGAGCATCGATGCCCTGCGCGGCCTGGTGATCCTGTTCATGCTCCTGGACCACGTCCGCGAGACTTTCCTCCTGCACCGCCAGGTCAGCGACCCCATGGCCATCGACACCACGGAACCGGCGCTTTTCTTCAGCCGCACCCTCGCCCACCTGTGTGCGCCTGCGTTCGTCCTGCTGACCGGCCTGTCGGCCTGGCTGTATGGCGAGAAGCATCAGGGCCGTGGCGACGTCTCGGCGTTCCTGTTCAAACGCGGGCTGTTCCTGGTGGTGCTGGAGTTCACCCTGGTCAACTTCGCCTGGACCTTCCAGTTGCCCCCGAGCGTGATCTACCTGCAAGTGATCTGGGCCATCGGCGTCAGCATGATCGCCCTGTCGCTGCTGGTGTGGCTGCCACGCGCCGCACTGCTCGCCCTGGGCGCCAGCATCGTCGCCGGCCACAACCTGCTCGACGGCCTGCACTTTGGCGTGGATTCAGCCCTGCATGTGCCGTGGGCAATCCTGCATGATCGCGGCTGGCTGGCGTTTTCCGAAAACCTGCACCTGCGCACGTCTTACCCGGTGCTGCCGTGGATCGGCGTCATCGCCTTGGGTTACGGCCTGGGCCCCTGGTTCGCCCGCGGCAGCGATGCCGGGCAACGCCAGCAACACCTGCTGGCGGCTGGTTTGCTCGCGCTGCTTGGCTTTGTCCTGCTGCGCATGTTCAACGGTTACGGTGAGGCGCCGTGGAGCGGTTACCCAACCTTCACGCAAACCCTGATGAGCTTCTTCAACATCACCAAATACCCACCGTCGCTGCTGTTCCTGACCCTGACCCTGGGCTGCGGCGTGTTGCTGTTACGCGCGTTCGAACGGGCCGGCCAGGCGCGCTGGATCACTGCCCTGGCGGTGTTCGGTGCGGCACCGATGTTCTTCTACCTGCTGCACCTGTATGTGCTGAAGCTGCTGTACCTGGCCTGCGTAGCGCTGTTCGGGCTCAACCATGGCGACTACTTCGGTTTCAACAGTGTTGCAGCGATATGGCTGGGCGCAGTACTGCTGGCGGTTTCGCTGTACCTGCCGGTGCGCGGGTTCGCCCGACTGAAGCAGCGCCGCCGTGACATCCGTTGGCTGAAGTACTTCTGAAAAGCGTTTTCACCTGGCGACGCGATGGTCTACCATGCGGGCCGCCGGTTTCCACCACGGAACTAACAGGGAATCCCAGGCCTGCCAATACGGGCCAAACGGAACTGCCCCCGCAACTGTAGGTGCCGAGCCTGCTCCATCAATGCCACTGGGCCTGCCGCCCGGGAAGGCCGGAGCCGGGCCGTGACGCACCAGTCAGGAGACCTGCCGGCCTACATTCACCAACCGGCGGGGTGTCCGGGATTGGCCATCCGTGTTGCCCCGGCCACCCGCTGGGCCTCGGCGATGCCTGTCCGTGCGTTCCTCACCAGAACTGTCCGATAGGAGATCGCCCAGCATGCTGCCCCGTTTCGCCACCCTGCTCGCTGGCCTAGGCTTCACTGGCCTGGCCCAGGCCGCTGCCACCCACTATCCGCTGACGGTCGACAACTGCGGCAAGCCGCAGGTTTTTGCCCAGGCGCCGCAGCGCGCCGTCACCATCGGCCAGGCCGGTACCGAGCTGCTCTATGCCCTGGGGCTGGGTGACAAGCTGGCGGGCACCTCGCTGTGGTTTAACAACGTATTGCCGGAATACCAGGCGGTGAACGCCAAGGTGCCGCGCCTGGCCGACAACGACCCCAGCTTCGAGGCGGTGGTCGGCAAGCGCCCGCAACTGGTCGCGGCGCAGTTCGAATGGATGGTCGGTGCCCAGGGCGTGGTCGCCACCCGCGAGCAGTTCGATGAGCTGAAGATCCCCACCTACGTGCTGCCATCGGACTGCGAGGGCAAAAACAACCTGGTCGGTGCAGACGGCACCCGCCTGCAAGCATTCCAGGTAGACAGCATCTACAAGAGCATCAGCCAACTGGCCGAGATCTTCGACGTTCAGGACCGCGGCGCGGCCCTGAACGCCGAGTTGCAAGGGCGCCTCGACAGCGCCAGGGCACAACTGGCCGGCAAGGACCTGTCGGCAACTTCGGCGCTGTTCTGGTTCTCCAGCGCCGACCTGGACATCGACCCCTATGTGGCCGGCCGCCAAGGTGTCGCCGATTTCATGCTGCGCACCCTCGGTGTGCGCAACGTGGTCGAGTCCAGCGAAGAATGGCCAAGCGTAGGCTGGGAAACCCTGGCCAAGGCCAATCCGACCTGGCTGATCATCGCGCGCATGGACCGCCGCCGTTTCCCCGCCGACGACTACCAGAAAAAACTCGAATTCCTGCGCAGTGACCCGGTAACCCGCAACATGGACGCGGTGAAGCACGACCGCATCATTATCCTCGACGCTGACGCCATGCAGGCCGGCATTCGCCTGTTCCGCGGCGTGCAGACGCTGTCCACGGCCTTCGCCAGCGGTAAAGCAGCCCCGTGATGAACCGCCTGTTACCCTGCATCGCGGTTGCCCTGGCCGCTCTGTTGGCCGCCCTGCTGGCCGGTACCGCCATTGGCGAAACCAACCTGTCGCCCAGCGTGGTTGGCCAGGTGCTGGCCAACCACCTGTGGCAAGCCGATTACCCGGTGGACCCGATCGACGCCGGCATCATCTGGAACTACCGCCTGACCCGCACCCTGGTCGCCGCCGCTTGCGGCGCCGGGCTGGCCACCTGCGGTGTCATCCTGCAGGCGATGTTGCGCAACCCACTGGCCGAGCCCTACCTGCTGGGGCTGTCTGCCGGCGCCTCGACCGGCGCGGTACTGGTCGGCCTGCTGGGGCTGGGTAGCCTGGCATTGAGCATGTCTGCAGGGGCCTTCATCGGCGCCGGGGCCGCATTCGCCCTGGTGCTGGTGCTGGCCCGCGCGGCCGGCCCCAGCAGCAACAATGCACAGGTCATCCTTGCCGGTATCGCCGGCTCGCAGCTGTTCAATGCACTGACCGCCTTCCTGATCACCAAGTCAGCAACCGCCGAGCAGGCGCGCGGCATCCTGTTCTGGCTGCTGGGCAACCTGAGCGGTGTACGCTGGCCTTCGGTGTGGCTGGCCGTACCGGTGGCTATTTTCGGCTTGCTGGTGTGCCTGTGGCATCGCCGTGCGCTGGATGCCTTTACCTTCGGTGCCGATTCGGCCGCCTCGCTGGGCATCCCGGTGCGGCGCACCCAGTTGCTGCTGATCAGTTGTGCAGCGCTGGTGACGGCTGTGATGGTGTCCATTGTCGGCGCCATCGGTTTTGTCGGGCTGGTTATACCCCATGCCCTGCGCCTTCTGCTCGGCCCCGGGCACAGCCGTCTGTTGCCCGCCAGCGCACTGGGTGGTGCGCTGTTTCTGATTGTGGCAGACATTCTTTCGCGCACGCTGATCACCGGTCAGGTGATCCCGGTGGGCGTGGTTACGGCGCTGATCGGTGCCCCGGTATTCGCGCTGATTCTGGTCAGCCGACGGGGGCGCCCATGACAGCCATGACCGCTGTTCGCATCCCCCCGCTGGCCTGCCATGGGCTGGGGTTGCAACTGGCCGGCACTACCGTGCTCAGCGCTATCGATCTCAGCGTTGTCGCCGGTGAAACCCTGGGCATCGTCGGCCCCAACGGCTCGGGTAAGTCCTCGCTGTTGAAGTTGCTGGCAGGGCTGCGCAAACCCGCCTGCGGCAGCGTGCAGCTGCTGGGTGAGCCACTGGCACAGATGCCCCGCCGCCGTGTTGCCCAGGCGCTGGCGCTGGTCGAGCAACAGGCCGACACACTCGATGCGATCAGCGTGTTCGACGCGGTTGCCTTGGGCCGCACGCCGTGGCTCTCGGCCCTGGCACCGTTCTCCCGGCAGGACTGCGCCATCGTCGAGCAAGCCCTGGCCGACCTCGACGCCCTGCACCTGCGTACGCGCCTGTGGGGGTCGCTGTCCGGTGGCGAGCGCCAGCGTGTGCACATCGCCCGTGCGCTGGCCCAACGGCCGCAGGTGCTGCTGCTGGACGAACCGACCAACCACCTGGACATTCAGCATCAGCTAAGCCTGCTGCAACAAGTGCAGGCGCTGCCGGTCACCACCCTGGTAGCGCTGCATGACCTCAACCAGGCGCTGACCTGCGACCGTGTCGCGGTTCTTGACAAGGGCCGTCTGGTCGCCCTCGGCAACCCCTTCGAAGTCCTTACCCCCGAGCGACTGTTGAGCACCTTCGGCGTCCACGCCCACTACCTCACCGACCCTTTCGACGGCGCGCGCATCCTGCGCTTTCGCGCCCCCTGAACCTGGTAGCCTTGCCCATGCTGTTGCGTCATCGCCAATAGGCACGTTCCCACAGGTCAGCGTAATCGCAACTGCATGTGCGTGGTCTGCCACACCGGGTCCTGCTCCACATCCACCACCGTGAAGCCTTGCCGCTCCCAGAACGCAATGGCACCCGGCAGAAACGGATGAGTATGCAAGTAAAGGCAGTCCAAGCCCGCTTGCATCGCCCGTTCGCGCAAGGCACCAAACAAGGCAGCCGCCAGGCCATGCCTGCGGTAGGCCGGCAACACGAACAGCCGCACCACCTCGACTACCCGCTCTGCGCGGTAATCAAGCTGGGCAAAGCGATGGTCATAGGGCAAGTAACCGATCACCGCGACCAGCCGCCCACCCTCGCGGGCTTCCAGAAAGCAGCCCGCACCGTCCAGATAAGTGTCGGCGAAATGCGCCAGGTCACGCGGCAAGGGTGCGTTGGCAAGCATCGGGAAAAGCGCGCGCCGGGCGCTGTCGACAAACGCCAGCACTTCGGCAATGGCGTCACGCGCCACAGGTTGCAGGGTCCAGTTAGGCATCGGGCTATTGCCAGTGTGGTTGGGAGCGCACGGTTCTACCGCAGCGTGCCGCACAAGGCAAATCACAGGGCTCGTCGTGGCAAGGCGGACATCGGTATAATCGGCAGTCTTCACTGCCCGACCAGGCCACACCATGCCTCGCCTCCCGAAGTTGCTGTTACCCCTGTTGCTGGCTGCTGCATTCACCGCCTGCGACCAGAAACCCTCCCGTGAAGATCAGATCCTCAGCCAGCTGCCGCTGCAGGACGCCTACACGCACAACATCGAGCGCATGTCCGCGCTGCTGGGTCGCACTCACCCGCAGCTGTCGCAAGCGACCATCCAGGACGTACTGCGCAAGCACCTCACCGTCGAGGACCAGCGCCGGGACCTGTTCCGCCTGTACAGCGAAAAGAACTTCAGCGACGCCGAATTCGCCACCATCGTCGCCGCCACCCAGGACCCCGCCAAAGCTCGCGCCCTGGAAGACACCGAAGCCGGCAAACGCTTGAGCGAAAAACTCACCGCCCTGATGCGCGAAACCGCCCGCGATGTGAACGTGCAAGCCTTGGTGGAGCAGCGTATGCAAGAGGTGGAAGATGAGCTTGATGCGCTGGACAAAGCAGGCTCTTGACCGCTGCCCGGCAAGGTAACTTCCGTTCAGCCGCCCTTTACGATCACCCGAGGTCAGGATTGACACACACCAAGCATGGATTGCGCCTGGATCTACGTACACTCATTCTGGTGCTCTGCGCGCTTACCGCAGTGGTCATGCTGTGCGCCAGCTATTTCGCCAGCTACCGGGTACAGCGCCAGCTATTGATCGACAATGCCCTGGAAGCCAACCGGGTGTATGCGACCAAGCTGGCCAGCATCACCGAAACCTTCATTGGCAACGCCTTGCAGCAACTGATGTTCAGCGCCAGCGTGCAAAGCCGCCAGTTGAGCGACACCACAGCGCTGCAGGTGGAAACCGACCGCGTACTGGGCCAGAGCATGGCCTTCAACTCCACCTTCGTGATCGATGCCAACGGTGTACTGCTGGCAGTATCCCCCGCCCCGCTACGCCACCTGGTCGGCACCCACGTGCAGTCACCCGGCGCTCTGGAAGCCCTGCACGAACGCCGTCCACTGGTTTCCACGCCCTACCTGTCGGCGGCCGACAACCTGGTGGTAGCCTTATCGCAGCCCATTTTCGACAGCAACGGCAACTACCTGGGGTATGTGGGTGGCAGCCTGTACCTGCGTGAACGCAACATCCTCAACAGCCTGCTGGGCGAGCATTTCTACAAGGACGGTTCGTACCTGTATGTGGTCGACCGCAACCGACGCCTGCTGTACCACCCCCATAGCGAGCGGGTAGGCACGGTGGTGGAGGGCAATGCGCTGGTCGACCAGTTGGCGACACTGGACAGCGGTACCCGGCAGTTGACCAATAGCCTGGGCGTGGAAATGCTCGCAGGCTTCGCCACCGTCCCCAGCGCCGGCTGGGGCGTGGTAGCGCAGCAGCCCTTGATGCAGACAGTGGCGCCGTTGCACCATCTGGTGCTGAACGTGATCGCCAGTTCGGCGCCCTTGGCGCTGGTTGGCAGCCTGCTGCTGTGGTGGCTGGCCCGTACCATCGCCCGACCGCTCTGGAAGCTTGCTGCCGGTGCCCGCACGATGGACCGCGCCGCTACCGCCGAGCACTTGCATCAGGTGCGGGCCTGGTACTTCGAGGCGGCAGAGCTCAAGCGCGCGTTGCTGTTCAGCCTGAACTTGCTGCAAGAGCGTATCGGCCGGCTCAATCGGGACGCCCAGACCGATCCGCTGACCGGCCTGGGCAACCGCCGCAGCCTGGAAATCAGCCTGTCGTTACTGGAGGCTGAAAACCGGGAGTTTGCAGCCATTGCGCTGGATATCGACCACTTCAAGCGGATAAATGACAGCCATGGACACGAAGTGGGCGACCAGGTGCTGCGCCAGCTGGCGGAGCTCATGCGCCGTTGTTGCCGTGAGGGCGACCTGCTGTGTCGCACCGGTGGCGAGGAGTTCCTGATATTGCTGCCTGGGGCCACCCTGAACGTGGCGGCCGCGGTGGCCGAACGGTTGCGTGTGACCGTACAGGACATGCCGGTGGAACCGGTGGGGGCAGTGACGATTTCGCTGGGGGTGACGCACTGGGATGGCGAGACTCACGGCGAGCCCATGAACGCATTGGGCGAGGCTGATCGGGCGCTTTACCGGGCCAAGCAAGAGGGGCGCAACCGGGTCGCTTTTGCCTGAACATCTTGCGTTGTACCCATCGGGCGGGCTTGCCCGTGAAAATGCCGGTACAGGCAACGATGATTCGGAGGCTTGTAACAATTCCTGTCATAAAACTGCAGCGTTTCAGTCATAGGATTGACCCCGACCTGACATTTTTACTTCATGGATGAGCGTCTCATGCGTCGTGTGGTTTTCAATCAGAAAGGTGGCGTCGGCAAATCCAGCATCGCCTGCAACCTCGCCGCTGCCAGCGCCGCCGAGGGCTACCGAACCTTGCTGGTCGACCTCGACCCGCAGGCCAATGCCACCTTCTACCTCACCGGGCTGGTCAACGACACCATTCCTGCCGGCATCGCCGACTTCTTCCGCCAGACCTTGTCGCCGGTTACCGCCGCTGGCAAGAAGCACCGCGTGGCCATCACCGAAACCAGCTACCGCAACCTGCACCTGGTCACCGCCAGCCCTGACCTCAGCGACCTGCAAAGCAAGCTGGAGAGCAAGTTCAAGATCAACAAGCTGCGCAAGTTGCTGATAACGCTGAGCGAGGACTATGAGCGAATCTACATCGACACCCCACCCGCGCTGAACTTCTACACTTTCAGCGCGCTGGTGGCGGCCGAGCGTCTGTTGATTCCGTTCGACTGCGACAGTTTCTCGCGCCAGGCCCTGCACAGTGTCATGGCCGAGGTCGAAGAACTGCGCCAGGACCACAACCCCGCGCTGGTGGTGGAAGGTGTGGTGGTCAATCAGTTCGCCGGGCGCACGGCGCTGCACCAGACCTTGGTCGATCAACTGCGCAACGAAGGCATGCCGGTGCTGCCGGTGTACCTGAGCAGTTCGATCAAGATGCGCGAATCGCACCATGCCTCGGTGCCATTGGTGCATTTGGCGCCGCGGCATAAACTGGCCCTGGCATTCATCGATTTGCTGGATGTGCTTGAGCGTGCGGCCTGACAGGCCGTTGGGGGCACTCCGGCTGTAACCTGCTGCACCGGTCGAATCAGGCATACCGAGGTCGCCCTCGACAAAGCGCGTTGCAGCGCTCGGCTATCTACTGGCAAGCACAATAACGATGGCGCGGCCCGACTGCGCCACTTTCAACATGGCTGCCAAAGGAAACCGGAGAGCACCCGCATGTCCGCACATCATGAGGTATCCCCCGCCACCCTGCGCAGGGTGATTGCCGCTTCGGCCATCGGCAATTTCGTCGAATGGTTCGACTTCGCCGTGTACGGCTTTCTCGCCACGCTGATCGCCAGCCAGTTTTTCGCCAGCGAAGACGCCAGCGTAGCCTTGCTCAAAACCTTCGCGGTGTTCGCCGTGGCCTTCGCCCTGCGTCCGTTGGGCGGCATCGTCTTCGGCGCCTTGGGCGACCGCCTGGGACGCAAGCGCATCCTGTCGCTGACCATCTTGCTGATGGCCGGCTCCACCACGTTGATCGGCCTGCTGCCGACCTACGCCAGTATCGGCCTGGCAGCCCCGGCGCTGCTGACCCTGGCCCGCTGCCTGCAGGGTTTTTCTGCCGGTGGCGAATATGCCGGGGCCTGCGCCTACCTGATGGAGCACGCGCCTGACAACAAGCGCGCCTTTTATGGCAGCTTCGTGCCTGTGTCGACCTTTTCTGCCTTTGCCTGTGCGGCGGTGATCGCGTATGGCCTGGAAGCCAGCCTGTCGACCGAGGCGATGAATGCCTGGGGTTGGCGCATTCCGTTCCTGATTGCAGCACCGCTGGGCCTGGTCGGCCTGTACCTGCGCTGGCGCATGGAAGAAACCCCGGCGTTCCGCGAAGCCGTCGCCCAGGGCAAGGAGCACGAGCATTCACCGCTGAAGGAAACCCTGCGCCACCATGGCCGGGTCATTCGCAACCTGGGGGCGTTCATTTCGCTGACCGCGTTGTCGTTCTACATGTTCACCACCTACTTCGCCACCTACCTGCAACTGGTCGGCAACCTGACCCGCGCGCAGTCACTGCTGGTAACCACCGTGGCCCTGCTGTTCGCTGCGGTCGGCTGCCCGCTGGCCGGGGCATTCTCGGACCGGGTGGGGCGACGCAAGACCATCGGCTTTACCTGCCTGTGGGTGATGCTGTGCGTGTTCCCGGCGTACTGGCTGGCCAGCTCTGGCTCGATGTCGGGTGCGCTGCTGGGGGTGATCCTGCTCGCGGTGGGGGCATTGTGCAGCGGCGTGGTTACCGCAGCCTTGCTGTCGGAAAGCTTCCCTACCCGTACCCGCTACACCGCTTCGGCAATTACCTACAACGTGGCCTACACGCTATTTGGCGGCACAGCGCCGCTGGTGGCAACCTGGCTCATCGCACAGACCGGCAGCAGCCTGGCACCGGCGTTCTACCTGGTGGTGATTGCGCTGGTGGCGTTGGTGGGCGGGTTGGCGTTGCCGGAAACGTCGCGGATTTCTTTGCATGACGACCTGGGTGTGGACGGTGTACGGGCTGGTGCCCGAAGGGCCGTTTGAGGTTGTTGGGGCTGCCTTGCAGCCCCACGTACTCAGCCTTCCTGCTGCTCATCCCGCCGATACGCCCACTGATACAACGCCGGCAACACCAGCAACGTCAGTGCGGTAGAAGACAAGATCCCACCAATCACCACCGTCGCCAGTGGCCGCTGCACCTCTGCCCCGGTCCCGGTGGCCAAGGCCATCGGTATGAACCCCAGCGAGGCCACCAGCGCCGTCATCAGTACTGGCCGCAAGCGGGTCAGCGCCCCCTCCTCGACCGCCGCCCGCAGCGTGCGCCCTTCCTCGCGCAGCCCGCGGATAAAGGCAATCATCACCAGCCCGTTCAACACTGCCACTCCCGACAATGCAATGAACCCGACGCCGGCAGAAATAGACAGCGGAATATCACGCACCCACAGCGCCAGCACCCCGCCGGTCAGGGCAAAGGGGATGCCGGTGAACACCAGCAGGCCATCCCTGAGGTTGTTGAACATCATCAGCAACAGCGCCATGACCAGCAGCAAGGCCACCGGCACCACCACCTGCAGGCGCTCGGCTGCCGACTGCAACTGTTCGAACTGCCCTCCCCAACGCGTCCAGTAACCCGGTGGTACCTGCACCTGGTCGATCAAGGCCTGCTCAGCCTCTTGCACAAACGAGCCCAGGTCGCGTCCACGCACGTTGGCACTGACCACCACCACGCGCTTGCCATCTTCGCGGCTCACCTGATTCGGGCCCAATTGCAGGTTCAGCGTGGCGACCTGCGACAGCGGGATGAAACCGATTTGCCCGGCCCCCTCAGCGGCATTGGCCGGAACCGGAATCAGCAGGCTGGCCAGCCCGTCGACATCGGTCCGCAAGGTCTCCGACAGGCGCACGACCATGTCGAAGCGGCGGTCGCCTTCATACAGCGTACCGGCGGTGCGGCCGCCCACGGCAATGGCGATGGCATCCTGCACATCGCCCACATTCAGGCCATGACGGGCGGCCTTGTCACGGTCGATGTCGATGGTCAGTACCGGCAGGCCCGTCGTCTGCTCCACCTTCACCTCGGACGCGCCCGGCACCCCTTGCAGGCTGGCAGCGATCTGCGCGGCAGTGCGGTTGAGCACCTCCATGTCGTCACCGAACAGCTTCACCGCCACATCACTGCGCACCCCCGAAATCAGCTCGTTGAACCGCAGCTGAATCGGCTGCGACAGCTCATAGTTGCTGCCCGGCACACTGGCAGCGGCGCGTTGCACCTGGGCGATCAGTTCATCTCGCGGTTTGCCCGGGTCAACCCATTGTTCGCGCGGGCGCAGCATCACGTAGGCATCGGAAATGTTCGGCGGCATCGGGTCGGAGGCAATCTCGGCAGTGCCGGTGCGGGCAAACACCCGCTCCACCTCCGGCACCTGGGCGATGATCGCCTGCTCCAGGCGCTGTTGCATGTCCACCGACTGCGACAGGCTGGTGCCCGGCACGCGCAGGGCCTGCAGGGCGAAGTCACCCTCGCTGAGGCTGGGGATGAACTCGCTGCCCATGCGGCTGGCCATCACGCCCGACAACAGCACCAGGGCGGCGGCGGCGGCACATGCCAGTTTGCGCCGGCCCAGCACCCAGGCCAGAACCGGGGCATAGCGCTGCCGTGCCGTACGCATCACCAGGCCTTCCTCTTCCTTGACCTTGCCGGTGACGAACAGGGCAATGGCTGCCGGAACGAACGTGACCGAAAGAATCATCGCGCCCAACAGGGCCATGACCACGGTAAAGGCCATAGGGTGGAACATCTTGCCCTCGACCCCGGTCAGGGCAAAGATCGGCAGGTACACCACCATGATGATCAACTGCCCATAGATCAGCGGCCGGCGTGCTTCGCGGGCAGCGGCAAACACCTCATGGAACCGTTCGCCGCGGGTCAGCATGCGACCGTGGCGCTGCTGGGCATGGGCCAGGCGACGGATGGCGTTTTCCACGATCACCACCGCGCCGTCGACGATGATGCCGAAGTCCAGCGCGCCCAGGCTCATCAGGTTGGCACTGACCTTGTTGCTGAACATACCGGTAAAGGTGAATAGCATCGAAAGCGGGATAACCATGGCCGTGATCAGCGCAGCACGAATGTTGCCGAGGAACAGGAACAGCACGGCAATCACCAGGATCGCACCTTCGATCAGGTTTTTCTTTACCGTGGCGATGGCTTTCTCCACCAGGTTGGTGCGGTCGTACACCGTCACGGCGACTACGCCCTTGGGCAGGTTGCGATTGATCTCGACCAATTTTGCAGCGACCGCCTGCGACACCGTGCGGCTGTTCTCGCCAATCAGCATGAACACCGTGCCCAGCACCACTTCCCGACCGTTTTCGGTGGCTGCCCCCGAGCGCAGCTCTTCGCCAAGGCCAACCTGGGCGACATGGCTGACGCGGATCGGCGTGCCGTCGACGCTGGAGATAACGATGTTGGCAATGTCTTCGGCCGAGGCCACCTGGCCCGGCGCGCGAATCAGCAACTGCTCGCCATTGCGCTCGATATAGCCAGCGCCAATGTTGGCGTTATTGCGCTCCAGCGCTGCAATCAGGTCGTTGAGGGTGAGCTTGTAGGCCGCCAGGCGCTTGGGCTCTGGTGCAATCAGGTATTGCTTGGCATGGCCGCCGATGCTGTTGACCTCGGCCACACCCGGCACATTGCGCAGCTGCGGCTTGATGATCCAGTCCTGAATCACCCGCAGGTCAGTTGGGGTGTACGGTGTGCCGTCTTCCTTGAGCGCCCCCTCCTGGGCTTCCACCGTCCACAGGAAAATTTCCCCCAGCCCGGTGGAGATCGGCCCCATGCCCGCCTCGATGCCCTCAGGCAATTGCTCGCGGGCCACCTGCAGGCGCTCGTTGACCAGTTGGCGGGCGAAGAAGATATCGGTGCCATCATCGAAAATGACCGTGACTTGCGACAGGCCCGAGCGCGACAGCGAGCGGGTCTGCTTGAGCCCTGGCAGGCCAGCCATCGCGGTCTCGATGGCAAAGGTGATGCGCTGCTCGGTCTCCAGCGGCGAATAGCCGGGGGCGGCGGTGTTGATCTGCACCTGGACGTTAGTGATGTCCGGCACAGCATCGATCGGCAGTTTCTGGTAGCTGTGGATACCCACCGCGGCCATCAGGACCACGGCCAGCATCACCACCAGGCGCTGCTCGATGGCAAATTGAATCAGGCGTTCGAACATGCAGGTGTCCCCGTGATCAGTGGCTGTGCTCGGCCGAGCCCTTGCCCAGTTCCGACTTGAGGACAAAGCTGCCGGCGGCCGCAACCTGAGTACCGGCGGCCAGGCCGCTGGTGATTTCCACCTGGCCAGCATCGCGACGGCCAGTCTTCACCGGGCGCGCCTCGAAGCCTTCCTCCGTGCGGGCGAACACCACGGTCTGCGCCTCCCAGGTTTGCAGGGCGCTTTCCGGCACCGCCACGGCGGCATCGAAGCGGTCGACGCTGACAGCCACATTGACGAACAGCCCGGGGCGCCAGGCGCCATTGGGGTTGGCCAGTGTGGCACGCACAGTGGCGGCACGGTTCTGCTCGCCGAGCAGGCTGCCGACGTAGTTGACCTTGCCCAGAACCTGGGCGCCCAGGTCCGGCGCACTGACCGTGACTTCACGGCCGGTCACCACCTTGCCCAGGTCACGAGGGGCCACGGCGAAGGTGGCCCACACCCGGCTCAGGTCGGACAGGGTGAACGCGTTGCTGGTCTCATCGACCACCTCGCCCACGGTCAGGTGCTTCTCCACGACGACCGCATCTAAGGGGGCGCGCAGTTCATAGCGGTTGCCGGCACCGGCCGGCCCCACCGCTGCGACCTTCTGCCGAGCATTGGCCAGGGCGATCTCGGCCTCCTGCAGCGCCTGACGTGCCTGCAGGTAATCCTGCTCGGCGCTGATTCGCTCCTGCCACAGCTGTTGTTCCCGTTGAAAGGTCAACCGCGCCAGTTCCAGGCGACGTTGAGCGGCCTGCTGCTCACTGCGCAGGTCGGAGATCTGCTGGCTGGCAATCACCGCCAGTACCTGGCCGCGCTTGACCGCCTGGCCCAGCTCGGCTTGCACCGCTTCGACCACACCCGGCACGCGGGGCACCACATGTGCGGTGCGGTCCTCGTCAAAGCGGATCTCACCCGGGAAGCTGATGGCGGTGCCCAGCTCACGGGGGCCTGCGGCAGCCAGTTGTATGCCAGCCGATTCGATCTGCGCGATAGACAGGTGCAGCTGGCCTTCTTCTTCGCCGTGCTCCTTCTCTGCATGGCCTTCGGCGGCCTGCGCTGCAGCATGGCCGTGGCTGTCTTCACCATGGTCGTCATGGGGGGCTTGAGCCTTGGACGCCTGGCCGAGGTTGCCGGTCCAGGCCAGGCCCGCGAGGCCAAGCGCAGCAATGGCGGCAGCCAGAAGGGCTAGCTTGCGTGGGTTAGTCATTGTTGCTCCTGCTATTGGGTTTGTTGCTCACGCCGTCGAGATCGCCGTAGATGCGCTCCACTTGTGCACGCGCGTCGGTCGCCGAGGCCAGCGCCTCGAGGTACAGCCCGCGAGCCTCGATCAGCGTGCGCTGGGCGTCGAGTACATCGAGGAAAGCGAACTTACCCATTTCAAAACCGCGGGTGGCGGTGTCCACGGCCTGCTGCGCAGCAGGCAGGATGGTGCGGTCATAGGCTTCAACGTCCTGCATCGCCGCCTCCCACTGGCTGATGGCACTACGGGTTTCACTGCGCAGACGCAGCGCCACGGCATTGCGCAGGTCGCGCGCCTGGTCGGCACGGCGCGCAGCTGCCAGAACATTGCCCTGGTTGCGGTCGAACAGCGGCAACGGCATGGACAGGCCAACCACGTTCACTCGCTCCCGGTCTTCGCGGCTGTACTGGCTGCCAAGGCTGACGGTGAGGTTGGGGATACGCTGGGCTTTTTCCGCCCCCAGGGAGGCGTCGCCGCGCTCGACCTGGGCAGCGGCCAGGCGCCATTCGGCAGTCTTTTCGACCTGGTCAAGCAAGGTGTCGGCACCCGGCGCAATGCCTGGCGAAAGGTTGGCTGCCTGCAACCGGTCGAAGCTTGCCAGCGGGCTGCCCGTCAACCGGGCCAAGGCCTGGTAGGCCACACTGCGCTGGGTTTTCGCGCGACGCACTTCGGCCTGGGCCTGGGCCAGTTGCACCTGGGCACGGGTGGCCTCCACCGGTGATGACTGACCTGCCGTAACCCGCCCTTGCACCACCCGCAGGCCGCGCTCAGTCAACGCCTGCGACTGCTGAGCCAACTCCAGCGCGGTCTGTGCACGCAAGGCAGCGTGGAAAGCCTGCACCACATCGGCTCGCAGGGCGTTGCGCTGGCGCTCCAGGTCAAGCTGGGCAATGGCCTGGCCGGCACCCGCCACGGCGAGACGTGCGCCGCGCTTCCCGCCCAGCTCCAGCGGCTGGCTGAGGGTGACGGTGGTGGTGCTGGTGTCGCGGCGGGTGTCCTCAACCTCCCAGGCCAGCTCCGGGTTGGGGAGCAGCCCGGCCTGGCGCCGCTCGCCATCGGCAATGCCAATTTCACGGCCGGCTGCAGCCAGCTCCGGGTTCTGGGCGAAAGCGGCGGTAAGCGCCTGGGGCAGGCTCAGCACCTGGCTGGCCTGGGCGTCGGTGGCACTGGCCAGCAGCAGACAGAGCAAGGCGATCTTGCGGGGGATGGGCACGAAACAGTCCTCTGGGCGAAGCATTGGCCAGGGACTGTAGAAAGGGCTGGTTATCGGGGCGGTGGCGGCAAGATTACAATTTTGTAATGACGCACTGCGGTTCGTTGCAGAAGCAGCTTTGCACGGCTGGGTACAGGACAGTCAACGCCCAATAAGTTCGATAATCGCCCACTTTCCCGGTGCGGCGATCTTGGCCAATTGACGGAACTAACCAGTCAGTACAAAACTACATGCATTCAACAACAACAAAGCGATGCCCGTCATGAAGCCCCTTATTCTCGTGCTCAACGGCCCCAACCTGAACATGCTGGGCACCCGCGAGCCTGCCCAGTACGGCCACGAAACCCTCGCTGACCTGGCTCAGGGATGTGCCGACACTGCCCACGCCCACGGCCTGGAAATCGAGTTCCGCCAGACCAACCACGAAGGTGAACTGATCGACTGGATCCACGCCGCCCGTGGCCGCTGCGCCGGCATCGTGATCAACCCCGGCGCCTGGACGCACACCTCGGTCGCCATCCGCGATGCCCTGGTGGCCAGCGAACTGCCGGTGATCGAGGTGCACCTGTCCAATGTGCACAAACGCGAGCCGTTCCGTCACTTGTCGTTCGTATCGTCCATCGCCGTCGGTGTCATCTGCGGCCTGGGCAGCCACGGCTACCGCATGGCGCTGAGCCACTTCGCCGAGCTGTTGCAGGAGCGTGCGGCATGAGCCAGCAAGCCATCCTCGCCGGCCTGATCGGCCGCGGCATCCAACTGTCACGTACCCCGGCCCTGCACGAACACGAAGGCGACGCCCAGGCCCTGCGCTACCTGTACCGGCTGATCGACGCCGACCAGTTGCAACTGGACGACAGCGCCCTGCCCGGCCTGCTCGAAGCCGCGCAACATACCGGTTTCACCGGGCTGAACATTACCTACCCGTTCAAGCAGGCGATCCTGCCGTTGCTCGACGAGCTGTCCGACGAGGCCCGTGGTATCGGCGCGGTAAACACCGTGGTGCTCAAGGACGGCAAGCGCGTCGGCCACAACACCGATTGCCTGGGCTTTGCCGAAGGCTTGCGCCGTGGCCTGCCCGACGTTGCACGGCGCCAGGTGGTGCAGATGGGTGCCGGTGGCGCTGGCTCGGCCGTGGCCCATGCCCTGCTGGGTGAAGGGGTAGAACGGCTGGTGCTGTTCGAAGTGGATGCGACCCGTGCGCAGGCGTTGGTGGACAACCTGAACACCCATTTCGGCGCGGAGCGCGCCGTGCTTGGCACCGACCTGGCCACAGCCTTGGCCGAAGCGGACGGGCTGGTCAACACCACGCCGGTGGGCATGGCCAAGCTACCGGGCACGCCACTGCCGGTGGAGTTGTTGCATCCCCGCCTGTGGGTGGCAGAGATCATCTACTTCCCGCTGGAGACCGAACTGCTGCGCGCGGCCCGGGCACTGGGCTGCCGCACGCTGGATGGCAGCAACATGGCGGTGTTCCAGGCGGTGAAGGCATTCGAGCTGTTCAGCGGGCGGCAGGCGGATGCGGCGCGGATGCAGGCGCACTTTGCCAGTTTCACCTGATAGAAAAGTGTTGGCTTCTTCGCGGGCACGCCCGCTCCCACAGGTACTGCGCAAACGTTACTGATTGCACTGTCCCTGTGGGGCATGCCCGCGAAGAGGCCGGTACAGGAGAATCACCCTTTTTCATCCAGCAAAGCCTGTATCACCTGTTCCTGCCCACCATAATCCCCCTCGCCAAAGTGCACATGGCGCACCTGCCCCTTGCGGTCGACAAAGTAATGCGCCGGCCAGAACTGGTTGCCCCAGGCATTCCACACCTTGTAGTCATTATCTACCGCCACCGGATACCCGATACCCAACCGGGCTACCTTGTCCCGCAAAGTCGCCACATCATGCTCGTAGTCGAACTCAGGGGTGTGCACCCCTACCACCACCAGCCCTTGATCGGCATAGCGCCGCGCCCAATCATTCACATGCGGCAGGCTGCGCCGGCAGTTGATGCAGTCCCAGGTCCAGAAGTCCACCAGCACCACCTTGCCCTTGAGCCCCGGGGCATCCAGGGGCGGCGAATTCAACCACTGGCTGGCGCCCGCCAGCGATGGCATGGCGCCGTAGCTGTCGCGTGCCTTCAGGTGCCCAGCCAACCCAAGCCCCGTCAGCGCCAGCGCAAAACCACCGGCCTTGAGCATCCGGCGCCGATCAGTTTTCATGGCAACCGTCCGTGGCATAGGTGAGGTACTGCACGCTTTGCCGCTGGCCATGGGAGTCAAGGTAGTCCATTCGGGTATTCACCAGGCCGCAGGCATTGCGCTGATCATCCTGCACCGACAGCACTCTCTTCACATCCAGAGGCTCACCGTAGCGGTACTGCATGACCCCGCCATCCTGCATCGGGGCAGTGGCGGCCTGGGCGGCGATGGCACCGAAGCCGAGCACGGCGAACAGGCTGGCGCTGGCGATAGTCTTGAGGTTCATGGCTTCTCTCCTGGGTAACACTTGGGTGTGAGGAGTGTTGCTCCCCGGTCGAGAACCATTTCACGTCAGCCAGGTATCCCGCATGTGTCGCCCAACGTTGTGATGTGCCTCCTGCTGTATCCCTACCCGTGCCAGATACACTGCAATACAAACTCCCGCAGGCAAGGGCGAACGCGCTCGGTACACTGCGCCCAACCCCCTTTGCACAGGAACCCAGCGCATGGAACACGTCGATCACATCCTGATCGTCGACGACGACCGCGAGATCCGCGAACTGGTCGGCAATTACCTGAAGAAGAACGGCCTGCGCACCAGCATCGTTGCAGACGGCCGGCAGATGCGCGCCTTTCTCGAAGCCAACAGCGTCGACCTGATCGTGCTCGACATCATGATGCCTGGCGACGACGGCCTGCTGTTGTGCCGCGAGCTGCGCGCCGGCAAGCACCGCAATACGCCGGTGCTGATGCTGACCGCCCGCAATGACGAAACCGACCGCATCATCGGCCTGGAAATGGGCGCCGACGATTACCTGACCAAACCGTTCTCGGCCCGCGAACTGCTCGCCCGCATCAACGCCGTGCTGCGCCGCACACGCATGCTGCCGCCCAACCTGACCATCAGTGAAAGCAGCCGCCTGCTGGGTTTCGGTCAATGGCGCCTGGACACCACCGCGCGCCACCTGCTCGACAGCGAAGGCACCCTGGTGGCCCTGAGCGGCGCCGAGTACCGCCTGCTGCGGGTGTTCCTCGACCACCCGCAGCGGGTGCTCAGCCGCGAACAGCTGCTTAACCTGACCCAGGGCCGCGAAGCCGACATCTTCGACCGCTCCATCGACTTGCTGGTCAGCCGCCTGCGCCAGCGCCTGGGTGACGATGCCCGCGAGCCCAGCTGCATCAAGACCGTGCGTAGCGAGGGCTACGTGTTTTCGCTGCCGGTGCAATTGCTCGAGACCCCCTCATGAAATGGCCGCGCACCCTGGCCTCGCGTCTGGCGCTGATCTTCTTCACCGGCCTGGTGTTGGCTTATGGTCTGTCGTTCGGCCTGCAGGCCTACGAGCGCTATATCAGCAGCCGCTCGATGATGCTCAGTAACCTCGAACAGGACGTGGCGACCTCGGTTGCCATCCTTGACCGCCTGCCCGCAGCCGAGCGTGCCGCCTGGCTGCCACGCCTGGAACGGCGCACCTACCGCTATCGCCTGGACCAGGGCCTGGCAGGCGAAGCGATGCCCAGCAGTGACCCACCGATGGCCGCCGCGTCGATCGTCAAGGCCATTGGCAGCGACTACCGCCTGACCTTCCTGGAAATCCCGGGGCCCAATGCGCACTTCCAGGCGCACCTGAAGCTGGCCGACGGCGCGCCACTGACCATCGACGTGACGCCAGCACCGGTCCCGGTAGCCCGTTGGTTGCCCGTGGTGCTGCTGATTCAGCTGGCTGTGCTGTTGCTGTGTACCTGGCTGGCGGTACGCCTGGCCATCGGCCCGCTAACCCGTCTGGCCCAGGCAGTGGACAACCTCGACCCGGACCAGCCCGGCGTTCAACTGGATGAAAGCGGCCCACGCGAGGTGCGTTACGCTGCCGTGGCCTTCAACGCCCTGCAGGCGCGCATTGCTGCCCACCTCAAGGAACGCATGCAGTTGCTGGCGGCCATTTCCCACGACCTGCAAACCCCGATCACTCGCATGAAGTTGCGGGTCGAAGTGATGGATGAGGGGGTCGAAAGGGACAAGTTCGGGAGCGACCTGGATGAAATGGAACACCTGGTGCGCGAAGGCGTGGCGTATGCCCGCAGCATGGACAGCAGCACCGAAGCGACCTGCCGGGTCAACCTTGATGCCTTTCTCGACAGCCTGGTATTCGACTACCAGGACAGCGGCGCCCAGGTCGAGCGCCACGGCAGCAGCGATACCCTGCTGGAAACCCGCCCGCATGCGCTGCGCCGGGTACTGGTGAACCTGGTCGACAACGCCCTGAAGTTTGCAGGTGCTGCCGAGCTGCAAGTGTCGCGCGAGGGCAGTGCCACCATCATCCGCGTGCTCGACAACGGGCCAGGGATACCCGTTGACGAACTGGATGAAGTGCTCAAGCCGTTCTACCGGGTGGAAGGTTCACGCAATCGCAGCACGGGTGGCACCGGCTTGGGCCTGGCCATTGCCCACCAGCTGATCCGGGCCATGGGGGGCCGGCTGACCCTGAGCAACCGCGAACAGGGCGGGTTGTGCGCGCAGATCGAACTCACCTGAAGTGCGATCGTTGGCAGGAACGGCCTTGGATCTCGATCGGGCCGCTCCTGTAAAGCGCGAGGTCGCCTCTACAAACAGATACACAACTGCATCCCCCTGACACACTGCAGATACCCCGCCTCGAGACACTCCCGGTCACACAACCACACCCCGGGAGTCCCTGATGAAAGCCCTCACCTTGCCCTCCGGCTGGAAGCTGTTCGCCGCCCTCGCCGGCCTGACCTTGGCGATGACCGCCATAGTCCTGGCCAGCCAACCCGACCCAGACGGCTTGCGCAGTGCCATTCGTGCCACCGCACGTAGCTCGTTCGCACTGTTCCTGCTGGCGTTCCTGGCCTCGTCGCTGGTGACCTTGCTGCCTGGCACAGCAAGCCGCCGCATCCTTCAGGAGCGACGCTACCTGGGGTTGGCATTCGCGTTCTCCCACACCGTGCATGGCGTGCTGATCTATCGCTACGCCCAGCAATTCCCCGAGCTGTTCTGGGCCGGCCGCACGCTCACTTCCAGCCTGCCCGGCACGGTCGGCTACCTGTTCTTGCTGCTGCTCACCGCCACCTCGTTCAAGGCCCCCATGCGGCTCTTGGGCGGCCGTGCCTGGCAAGCGCTGCACAGCAGCGGCATGTGGGTGCTGGCTGCCGTGTTCTGTCTGTCGTTCTACAAGCGCATCCCCATGGGGGGGGGGTACCCGCTGGCGTTCGCCCTGATGTTCAGCGCCATCGCCGTCAAGCTCACCGCCAAAGTGGCCCGTAAACAACGCCGCAGCACCCGCGCCCTTGCCTGAAGAGAGCACCGCACATGACGACCTTGACCCGTACCCTGACCACCGTTGATCGCCTCGGCAGCTGGAGCGCCGACGTGCCATTACGGGTATTTCTGGCCTGGGAGTTTTTCGAATCCGGCCTGGAGAAATTCAACGGCAGCAACTGGTTCGCCGACCTGCAGTCCAGCTTCCCGTTCCCCTTCAACCTGCTGCCCGCGGAGCTGAACTGGCAGCTGTCGATGTGGGCCGAGTTGGTACTGCCGTTGCTGCTGTTGCTGGGCCTGGGTACCCGGCTGGCATCATTGGGTTTGATGGTGGTGACCGTTGTAGCGATAGTGGCAGTGCACTGGCCGGCGCACTGGTCGGGCCTGGCGGAACTGGCCCAAGGCTATGCCATTACCGACCAGGGCTTCGGCAATTACAAGTTGCCGCTGATCTACCTGGTGGCGTTGCTGCCACTGCTGCTCAAGGGCGCCGGGCGCCTTAGCCTCGATCATTGGCTGGGCATGCGGTTCGGCAGATGAGGATCGGGGGCTGCTGCGCAGCCCCCCAATGCCTTCAAACTGTTCCGACAATGACACCCTGCTCGCGCAATACCTCCAACAATGCCAACCCTTGCTGCACATCCCCGCCCAATGCCTGCAGCCGCTCTCTTCCGGTCCCCTGCTCCACCAGCAACCGATACGCCATAGGTGCCAACCGGGCAAAGCGCACCTGCAACCGGGCATCGCGATAAACCAGCAACAAGCTCGGCGATGCTGGGGCAGCCGTTGGCTGGTAGTCCACGCCAATGCGTTCCACCGGCCAACGATAGGCCAGGACCCGCGCCACACAAGACAACAATGGCTCTCCAGCCAGCAGGTCACCACTCGGGTCATGCGCCGGGTCCTCGGCATCGCTCAGGTACAGTTGCGCCTCGACCCACTCATAGTGCGCCAGCTCCAGCTGCCAAGGGGTGTCCAGCGCCACATGTTGCAAGTAGTCGACGAACGTCTCGGCAATTTCGGTAAACAAAGGCGTCTGGCAACGGTAACTGGCGTAGAAATCACGTACTCGGGCATGCCAGCGCTGCTCGCCCAACGCCTGGCGCATCACCGGGAAGTTGCCAGCCAGCAAGCCATCGATGGCGCCATAGAACAACTCACGGTAAACCTTCAGGCGCCGGGCCTCGACGCCGGGCGGCGGGGCATGGCGCTGTGGGTCGCGCAGGTGACGGGCCAAGGCATACTGCTGCGCACGCAGGGTCTCATTCATCTGCTTGCCCTCCGGCAGCGCATTGCACGGCACGCATACGCGCCGTCTCGGCCAACAGTTCGGCCAAGGGCGGATAGTTGAAATCACGTTCAAGCACCGTCGGCTGTACGCCAAAGCGCGCACAAGCGCTGGCGTACAGCGCCCAGACATCCTCCTTCACGGCTGCCCCATGGGTATCCACTTTGAGGTCCGGCGCTTCATCGTAATGCCCGGCAACGTGCATCCCGGCCACGCGCGCCTGAGGCAAGCCTGCAAGGAATTGCTGGGCGTCGTAGCCATGGTTGCAGGCGTTGACATAGACATTGTTGACGTCCAGCATCAGGTCACAATCTGCTTCTTCAAGCACCGCCTGGATGAAGTCGAGCTCGCTCATCGCCTGATACGGCGCGGCATAGTAGCTGATGTTCTCCACGGCAATGCGCCGCTCCAGCTGCTCCTGAGCCTGGCGTATGCGCGCGGCCACATGGCGTACGGCTTCATCGGTGAACGGGATGGGCATCAGGTCGTACAGGTGCCCGTCATCACTGCAGTAACTCAGGTGCTCGCTGTACAGTCGCACCTGGTATCGGTCGAGAAACTGCCGGGTCTGCTCGAGGAAATGGCGGTCCAGCGGCGCACTGCCACCCAGCGATAAAGACAACCCATGACAGGTGACAGCAAAGCGCTCCGCCAACTGGGCCAAGCCCTTGCCATAGGCGCCGCCCACGGCAATCCAGTTTTCCGGCGCACACTCGAGAAAGTCCACTGCACCCGCCTCCATGGCCAGCAGTTCCGGCAACAGGCCGCGACGCAAGCCTAGGCCAACGTTCAACATCGCAGGAAACATAAAAGTTCTCCAACAGGCACAACGCCCCACCTGGCCAGCAGGAGGAGCGTTGTGGCGTTTCATGGGGTAGAACGTCAGGGTTTGCCGGTCAGGTGGCTGAACAAGCCATCCGGCATGGCTTTGCCATTGGCCTGGTAAATCGCCTTGAGGTGATCGGCCGCTTCCTGCTCGGAGATGAAACCGTCATGGTTGCGATCGATCGTGTCGAAATCACCGGCACGGTCCTTGGCCACCGCCAGAAACTCATCGCGCGAGACCTTGCCATCGTGATTGCTGTCGGTTTCGGCGAACGAGGCGTCACCACACTTGCCTTCACCACACTTGCCCTCAGCCCCAGCCTTGGCGCCGGCGCCGCATTTACCCTCACCGCACTTGCCTTCGCTTTGGGAAGCCTTGCCGCTCCCCCCGCACTTGCCCTCACCACACTTGCCCTCGCCGGCCACTTTGGCCGAGGCCAGTTGGTAACCTTGAGCCAGCGGCTCGACGGCGAACGCACTGTTGCTCAATGCCATGCTGCCGATCAGGGCGGCGCCGAGCAGGCCGAGGGTGTTTTTTGCTTGAGTCATGATGCAGCTCCACTGGGGTTGGAAAGTGGAGCCATTAGGCCGTTGCGGTTTGTCGGGGATGTATCGTGCCAGGCGCGCTTTTGTATGGCAGTAGGTCTGCAGCACAGGCAGATACAGTGCGATACACACCACCCGGCAACGGGCCCCAAGGTGCCTTGGGGCCATGAGGCGTGATCAGTCTTCCAGCGGTTTGGGCGGGGCCGCTGGCTTGGCGGGCTTGGCCGGCTTGCTGTCCTTTTCCTTGGCTTGCGGGGCCGCCGCTACGGGCTCGGGTGCCGCCACCGCCTTTTCGCTGGCAGGCAGATCATCGACCGCCTTGAGGATCACCTGCGGGTCGATGGCCTCGCCGGTGTCGTCGTCCTTGAGCATGTGCCGCTCACCGTCCTTGCCCACCAGAATCACCTTGGTACCCTTGCTCGCCCCCAGCTTCAGTTCCCGAATCAGGGCCATTGTGGTCTGCTGCTCCAGGTTCTTGTCTTCTCGCTTGCCCATCATGTTGGCGACGCTGTACAGGACAAGGTTGCGCTCCTTGAACGCGGCCTGGGTGGCCGGGTCCTCAAGCGCCTTGTTCAGCCCTCGCAACGTCGGGTCGGCACTGCTGGGAGCGATAACCACCAATGGCCTGGCCTTGCCCAGTTCCTTGGCTAGAGGCGCATCACTGTCTGCGGCAAACAGGGGGCCGGCAACAGCAAGCAAGGTTGCGAGGGTCAGTGACCGGACAAGCATGCGTATCTCCTTATTGTCTCGATAAACCAATGACTACAGATCACGGAGAAAAATCCGACAGGGAGCCTAAACCACTTCATTCCAGAACGGGGTGTGTAAAAGTAACTGTCGATTTCCGAGCCATCTGAAGCCAAGACTACGGCGCTGGTACAAACCACATTCAGCTTGATTGAGCATAGCCCAAAGCCGCTTTGGCAGGGCCGGGCAAGCCCTTACCCTGAGCGCATGTCAACGTACATCGATCGATGGCCCCTTGGGTCCCATTTCCATCGCTTGAATCGTCAAATCCAGCATCAGCCCTCTGCGTGCAGCGCGCTGAGCATCACGAATGGCATCCGCCTGGTCGATCATGGCCCCTTCGCTCAGCGCTTCGTCGTCAAGGACCCTTTCAAGCTGCCTTCTGAACGGCAGGTCGACCGCAGCGAATCGCTCAGGGTGGGAACGTTCCAGATGCGCCTGCCAGAATTCACGGTCAACCATGGAGCGGGCAACCTCTTCCGGGGTTTCTGCATCCCGCACCGCAGCCTCTGCTTGTGCAAGGTCCGCATCCAGAACGCCTGAGATCGCAAGAAAGCTCATTTCTCCCACCTGCAATGGCAGGTCGAGACGCTCCCTCAGCCCGATCCTGAAAGCCAACCCCACCTCGCTTCCTTCCAGCGCCCTGCCATGCTGTAGCGCCCATCGGGTAGCGAACAGGTCTACTGCATCCTGGCGCCATAAACGCCTGCCCAGGTCTAGCAAAGCGCGTTCGCTTTCTCCTTGAGCCGCGTGCTCAACCTGCCAAACCAGCAAGTTCAGTTCAAGGTTACTCAAGCACCAGGTTGCACCGTCCTGGCACCCCCACTCATCATTGGCCACCGACAGCAAGTTCTGCCGCAGCTCTGGCGTAATGGCCATCGCCTGCAGTACCGCCATGACCCGATTGCCCAGTGCACGCGCATTGACACGAAAGTCTTCGGACAGCAACAACTGGCGAAGCACCCGGAAAAAACGCTCGGCGTCCTGCCCTGAATCCAGCGAGTCCCAGGCAGCAAGCATCAAGCCGCGATGCTCCGGGGCCACGGCATCCCCCCATACTTCACGCGCGTGCTGCAGCCGCAGAAGCACTTGCTCCTCGTCGAGGGCAGGATCGTCGCTGCTCAACGAAGCCTGCAAGCGTAACGTCTGGGCCTCGCCCAAGGGGTTCGCATTCAAGCGGAACCGCCGCCGCTGCCACACGGGCAACTGGTAGAAACCCTCTGGAATGTGTCTGATCCGGTTATCCCGCAAGTCAATGGATACCAACTGAGCGTTGTCGAACACGCCCAGTGGAAACTGCGAGATCTGTGTGTCGCGCAAGTTCAGCCAACGCAATTCAGCCAAACCCGCCAACGTGAACCGGCTCCCCAGGGGGTTGTGGGACAGGTCGAGAGACTGCAGGCTCGTGCAACTGGCCAGTGTGGCGGTTTGTGCGATGTTCAGGACGATCCGGTTGTTGGTCAGGCTCAGATGCCGCAGCTGCGCTATCTGCAGCAACGGCTGCGGAAGGCGCGTCAACAGGTTCCCTCCCAGATCGAGGGTCTGCAGGTTAGGGAAAGCCAGCAATAGGCTGCTGGGCACCTCCAGAAGGTCAAGGTGCAGCAGCGACAGGCTGGTCACACCTCTGAAGCTGACCTGTGGGGGTATGTTGGGCAAGCCGCTCGATCTGAAATTGCAGAACATGACGTGGAGGTTTTCCTGTGCATTGATTTGCAGTTCCCCCACGCCCACCGACCGCCGCCAGCAATTGAACAACGTCTGGCGTAGAGCCTCTCGATCTTCCCTGACATCGCCCTGCCCTCGTGCCACCCAGGTATTCAGTGTCATGCGCAGGATGGCGAACTCATTGCGAAGGTCAGCCAGTACGTGTTCAATCTGATGCCCTGAACGCCTGGCGTCATCGGCGAAGGTCTCGACCTGCTCATCACTCAACCACGGAAAGAGATCGCGCAGCGTTGCCCTCAGGGCACTCCCCCTTGATGCAAAACCCCCTACTCCGCCACCACCCAGCGGATAGCCAATACGTCCATCGGCCAAGCGCATGGGCCCTCGGGCAGCACCTGGGCGTACCGCGCCAAGCAAACGACTGATCTCATCACGATGGCGTGCCGCTTCGCGCGCCAGTATCACCCTGAGGTTGTGCGTGAATGGATCGCCGATCCCCATCGCCTGCCGTTGCGCTTCGGTATAGGCTGGCGCCATGACGTCGAACAACTCACCTGCCTCACCCAACGCCGTGCCCTGGCTGCCATGCAGTTGAAACCTACCGTTGACGTGCACCAGATCGAACGCCCGCGGCCCTTGCTCGGTCTTCGCCAGTATCGGCCCGCCCAAGGAGCCTTCGTACAGGCGCCAGCGCACACCTTGTTCGCTTCCGGGTAGATACCGCAACAAGCCCAAGGCCACCCGTGCCAGGTCTGCATGCTGCGGCGTATCAAGGTACAACGCTTCAAATACCCCAGCCTGGCGGGTAGCCAGCACGCTGCCCCTTGCCGCCTCGGCCAGCCCCAGTGCAACCCTTCCGCTGGACAGCAGCCGCATGCGGTCCACGCTGCTGGCGGCCTGTACCAGTGCTTGCGCAGTGCGCGCGCTCAGCCCCGGGAACACCCGGCGCAGCGCCGCGCTGCCAGGGGTGTCGCTGGGCTGCAAGGCTTCGAAAAGGTGCTGCAGCAGTGTTCGGCGCTGCGTCCAGGCCAACGCGGCCAGTGCCTGATCTGTCAGGCCACTCGCACCTGGCAGGCGCCGAGCGTGATCGAGCACTGTTGTATCGTCTACCGGCTCGCCGCTGCGCAGACGGCCAATCATGCTGCGGATGCGTTGATCAAGCCTGACCCGCGCCACGCTGTCGATCATCCCGGAGCTCGGTGCCTGGGCGTGTACATGCAGGCCACGCAGGTCGTCGCCATCAAGGCCGTGGAACAGCAGAACCTGATCGATCTGTTCGTCATTCAGCCCACTGAAGGGCTCGCCCAGACGCCGGAACATGCGGTATCTGTCGGTCCATCGAGCCGGTTGCTCGCACCACAATCGCCAGGCACCAGAGCCGTTATGACGCAGCAACGGCCCGTGGCCGTCGACCGGATACAACTGCCATTGATCATCACCCGCCTCTGTCACGCGATAGTGATGCCCGTCCATTTCGATCCAGGCCAGCCCGTCCTGATGCCGAATACCCAAGGCGTCCGGGCTTAAGGCTGCAACGGGTGCCTGGCTTTGAAACGGAGTCACGTCTTGTTGCCAGAGTTTCTCTGTGCCGTCCTCCAGCCGAGCCGGCACCAGGGCATCGACCTTCGCAGAGCGTGCCCAAACCCGTCGAGCCACACCCACCCCGGCTACCGTGGTCGCGAGCACAGCAAGGTCTGTCGCCACATGGGTCAAATGGTCGAGCGCCTCCTGGCGATCGCCTTCCTGCCAGGCCTCGACGCCATGGTAGACCTCGCCCAGCAGTTCGCAGGCCGTCACGGCCAGCAGCGCCAGGCCAACCCCAGGCACAAAGAAACTGGCCAAGTTGAGCAGCGCCCATCCTTCAGCGGCAAGGCGCAGGTCATGCTGGCGCTGAACCTCACGATCCAGCCTGGCCACGGGGACCGCGATCATCGCCGCATCGTCCTTGATCTGGTGGATATGTGCCTGTGCCAGGCTGATGAACAACGGCTGCGGGTAAGCCTGCAAGCGCGGTTCGAGATCGCGGAAAGCCCAGCTCGGCAGGTCATCGAAGCGCTCCGCGACCTGGGCGAAAAAAGCCTGGCTGTCTCGCCGCAGCACGAAGCGGCTGAAGAAACGCTGATAGGCCTTGTCTCGCAAGCAACGGCCCAGTTCGCGGTTCAGTTTGTCGATGCTCTCGAACGCGCGCCAGGGCGAAAAAGGGTCCCCAGGCACGTAAAGCAAAACCCGCCGCGTCGTGTTGAACAGGACGCCCTGCTCAATGACAACGAACACGGTGACCTGCTCAATCTGGCAACCCAGCAATTTCAGTTGCCTGGCCAGCACAAGGTCGCCCGCCAGGCGCGGCAGCTCCCCCTTCTCGCACACAGCCACCATCACATTGAGTTCGCTGGCATCCAGCGTTCCCTCCTGCCTGGCTTTGTAGGCGTCCACAAGCATGGTGTAGCGCCTGGCATCTACAAGCTGAGACACCAGGCGCTCGGCATTGCCAGCGGGCGTGAGGATGGCATCCAGATGACGTTGATAGCGCTCACCCAGGTCCAGCTCACGACACAGTCCGGCAAACTCGATGCTTGTAGGGGGTTTGACCGTGCCGTGGCGGGGAAGCAGCAGGCGGTTACCGCGCGGCTGGCCACCTTCCTGCGCCTGGGCGGCCGTGAAGTTGCGCAATGCCACTTCGAGCAGCGGCTTTTCTTCATAGACCACGGCCGTCAGGTGCGCGCCCACCGGCTGACTGTTGATCACAGCTTCCCGGCGGCCCTCCAGGAACCTGAGCAAGTGCGGGTTACGGCCAAGCCCGTAACGCTCGTCGAGGGCCTTTCCCAGGGCTGATGCGACGAAACTGTCGAGGCCTTCGATGCCTCGCAGCACCGTGTTCACTTGCTCACAGCAGCGAAGGCTGTTTGACAATGCCCTGCCGATCTCAGGCAGTTGCTCAGCAGGTGCATGACGCAACCAGGGTGGCAGGCGCCTGCCGATGATGCCGTCCTGGAAAGCATCGATGGCGGCCTGCGCATCTGACGGCAAAGTGGTGTCCATAGCGGGGGCCTCTTCATGAAAAGAGGCCAGACTAAGTTGCCTGCTCCCCGCCAGGCGCTATATAGCTAATGCCTGCGCTCAGACAACCGCCAACCCGCTAGCTGAGCGGACGCTGCACCGTATTCCGGTCCAGCGCCTCCAGCGTCAACTGCAGCAACACCGCATGCTCGCGTTGCTGGTTGCTGGTCTGCAGCCGTGCGATATCCTCTTCCCGATTTCCCAACGCCATCAGCCGTTCCAGTTCAGCGTGCATGGAGGGTGGCACTTGCAAGCGAACCGGGAAAGTCTTGTGCAGGTAATCCTGCCAGAACCACTGGCGTGACAGGTAATCAGCAATGCCCTCCCGGGTCTGTCGCGCCAGGACCCTTTCACGGGCCAGGAGAAGGTCCTGGTTACTCAAGGCAGGGATCCCTGCATAGAGCATTTCATCGGGTTGGCCAGGCAAGTCCAGAGACTTGCGCAAGCCGATTCGATAGGCCAAGGCGAATTCGATCGATTCAGCGCCCGCCCCCACCCGATAAGCATGTTCAGCGGCAATTTGCTCAAGCACCGCCAACCGCCACATCCGGGCACCGAGCTTCAGCAAGGCCCGCTCAGGCCGGGCAGATCCGCTGTGCCTCGTGCGCCATATCATCACTCGCAGTTCCAGGTCGGCGAAACGTGCGGTGGCGTTATCCTGGCAACCGGTCGCAGCTGCGTGCTCGAACAGCTCTTGCCTGAGGACATCATGCTCAGACATCGCCTGGAGCATGTCGAACACACGGGCCGCCAACGCGGATGCAGTCGATGAGAAACTGAAGGCGCCGGATTCTGTCAGCATCGACAGGGTATTGAAAAACTCTTCCGATTGCTGCTCGGCCTCCAGATGGGCCCACAGTGCAGCCATTTCATCTCGACGTTCGCCAGGCAACGCATCCAGAATACGCAACCGGTAAGGCACGCGACTGGCCTCAAGCAAATGCCAGGTTGAAACCCCGTCATGCGCGCCCCCCAGCGGATTGCCGGAAAGCGCGACCCTGCCCGAACGCCACAACTGCGACTGATGAAAACCCTCGGGCAGTTCAGAAATACGGTTGTCGCTGAGGTTCAGGGTGTGCAGTTCTGGCGCGTCCATCAGCCCGTAGGGAAACCCGGGCATCTGGGTGTTTGACAGGTAGAGGGCATTCAGTTCGGTCATTGCCTGGACGGAAAATGCCCTGCGCAACGGGTTGTCCGAAAGGTTCAGGTACACCAGGGACCGGCAATCTGCCAGGACCAACGCCTGGCCTTGGTCGAGCGTGATCTGGTTACCAGACAAGTCGAGTACCTCCAGCTTCTGGGCAAGCATCAAAGGCAATGGCAAACGCGTGAGTCGGCAATGGGTGATTTCCAGGTTGCGCAAGTTGGGAAACGCCCGCAGAAACTCATCCGGAACGTGCTCCACGCGCATGGCGCGCAAGGCCAGGATCGAGACGTGGGGAAAGCCCACTTGCGCGGGCAGGGCCGGCAGATGGCGCAAGCGGCTGATGGTCTGGGTCAGCATGAAGCGCCCGTCATCCAGTGCCGCTTGCCCTTGCAGTTCCGGCACAAGACAGCGCCAGCAGTTGATCAGCCCCTTCCTGAACTCACGCCGGGCGGCCAGTTCTGGTGACAGCAAGGCACTGCGTGCCCACTGGGTCAAGTGCCTTTTGAGCACCCCATATTGCTGCTCCAGCATGGATAACCTGGCCTGCGCGTCAATTGAGGCCAACCAGCGCCCGATCTGTTCGTCGGTAAAGGCCGGGTACAGGTCTCGCAACCGGGCCTGAAGCGCCCTTGGCCGGTTTCGCCCTAACGCCCCCCAGAGCCTGCCGCCCGCCATGGGGTAACCAATCCGGCCATCAGCAAGACGTTGCGGCGCGAGAAACGAGCCGCTCGGCTGTTCCAGCCTGAGCAGGTTCACCACGGTCTGGCGTTGGTCGAAAGCCACGTTGGTCAGCGCCTGGCGCAACGCAGGCACGAAGGGCTGGCCTTGGCCGATGGCCGCTTGCGATGCGTCGTCATAGGCTGCTGCCAAGGTCTCGAACAACTCCCCCCTCTCACCGGCAACCGTGTGCGTTGGGGCACGCAGGCGGAACAGCCCATGACGATGAAGCAGGTCGAACGTCTGCGCCGATCCCTCGACCGTCAGTAACGGCTCGCTGGCATCACCGTCGTACAATCGCCACCCCGGCCCGCCAGCCCCCGGCACATGCACCAGCAGATTCAGGACCACACGTGCCAGGTCGAGGTTTTGCGGCGTATCGATGCACAGCGCCTCGTACACCCGCGCCATTCGAATCCGCGCAACCTGCAACCTTGCTGCCTCGGCCATCAGCAACGGCACACGCCCCGTCTCACGCAAAAGCTGCAGGTCATCCTCGCTGGCATCGCGCAGCACCTCATCCGCGGCCAAGCGGTGCAGGCTGGCAAAGTTCTGTCGTAAGAGGCGGCCAGTTTCAGTGTCGGGATTCTGCTCTTCGTACAACGCCTGAAGCAGTTCTCGTCGCCCGGCCCAAGCCACATCGGCCAACGCTGCTCCTTCCTTGCCGGCGGCTTGTGGAAGGCGCATGACCCGCTCCAGCAGTTGCGGGTCTGCGGTTACACCGCCCTCGCGCAACTGGTTGACCAACGTACCAATCCTGCCGGCGAGCCGCACGCGCGTGACGGTGTCGAGCAGCGCGGCCTCCGGCGGTCGGCCATACACATGCCATGCCCGCAGATGCTGATCATCCAGGCCATGAATCGCCAGCGACCGGTCGATCTGCGCATCGTCGAGGTCGCTGAATGACCCGCCCAGGCGGCGGAACAACTGGCGTGTGTCGCCCCACTCGGCGGGCTGTTCGCACCACAGCCGCCACGCACCGGCCCCATTGTGACGGAGCGGCGGCGCATAGCCCTGGTAAGGGAGCAATTGCCACTGTTCATCGTCATTGTGCCAGGTCATCTCATACCAGTGCCCGTCCATGCTGATCCAGCGGCGCTCGCCAACACGGTGCACACCCTCCATGTCCGGCACCGCCGTGTCTGGCGGGCTTTCGCAGCGATAGGGGCCGAGGTCTGCGTTCCACAGTTTTTCCTCACCGTTTTCCAGCTGCGCCGGTACCAGGTTGTCCACCACACTCCAGGCGCGTCGGGCCGTGGCGACTACGGCAACGGTTGCCCCGACAGCCAGCAGCCCTTTGCCTACATTCAGCAGGTGCGCCAGCGCTGCATTGCGCTCGTTTTCCTGCCAGTCCCCTACAGCCTGGAACGTCTGCTCAAGCAGTTCCCAGGCCATCACCCCCAACAACACCGCGCCGATGCCAGGAACGAAGAACCCTGCAACACCCAACAGGGTCCAGCCTTCAGCACGCAAACGGCGGGCGTGTTCGGCCTGGACCTCGCGATCAAGCAAGGCCACGGGCGGCGCGATCATCGCAGCATCGTCCTTGATCCGCGCGACCCAGTCGTCAGCAAGGTGTTCGAACAATGGCAGGCGATAGGCAAAGGTCTGCTCATCGAGGTCCCGGGTAGCCCAGCCGGGCACGTCATCGAGGCGCTCACTGACGGCCGAGAAGAATCGCTGGCTATCGCGTCGGCGCACGAAGCGGTTGAAGAAACGCCGGTAGTCATCTTTGCGCAGGCGTTTGCCAAGCACCCGGCGGGCATAATCTTCCAGGTCGCTGCGCACGCTCCAGGGGCCGTGCGGGTCACCCGGTACATAGACCAGCACGCGCTTGCTGGTGTTGAACAGCAAGCCTGCGTCGATCACGTCCAGCACGACGATTTGCTGCAAGCGGCAACCGAACACCGCCAACTGGCGTACGCGAACCGAGGCGCCTTCGAGCTTGCCGAGCGTGTCCTTGGTGCACAGCGCCACCACCCACTGCAGTTCGTCTGCGCTCAATATGCCCTGCGCCCTGGCCTGCAGGGCATCCACCAGCATGCTGTAGCGTTGCCGTCGCGTCAGCAATCCCCTGACTTCGGGCTGAAGTACCGAATCCAGATGCGCCTGGTATTTCTGCCCAAGATCCAGCGCTCGACACAGCCTGGCGAAGCCCCGTGCAGAAAGCTCACTGCGCCTTGCGCCGCGCACATCGACCAGGCAATTGCCCTGTGCCTGGTCGCGCTGCTGGTCTGCGGTGAAATTGCACAAAGCGGCCTCGAGCAGAGGAATGTCGTAGTAGTCGCTGCCGACAACCGGAAACCGACTGGTTACATAATGGATCGTGTGTGAGGGAAAGGTGTACCACTGGCGAAAGTACAGGCGATCGACATCAAGGTCGCCGTGGGCACCGAGCGCTTGCTGCAGCAAGGGCCGGGCAAATGCATTCAGGTTGCTTAGCCGCGCCAGCGCTGACGCCAAGCCTGCACGGCAGGCCAGCAGTTCAGGCAGCGCCTCGCTCAGCAGGGTGAATTCGGCCATGCTCAGCCGCTTCATCCAGGCCGGCAGCCGCTGTGCGATGTAGTGGTCCTGGCATGCTTGTGCCATGGCAAGGGTATCGACCGCAGCCGATGGTTGACGGCTATTGTTCTGCATCTCTGCCTCCGCGACGACATGGAGGGCCGAGTCTGAAGACTGTAGCGTCAGGCTGACGCCTAGCTATCTACCACCTGTTCAGAACAGCAGTAACTGATGGTCGGTAAGGCGCGCGAAATCATCGCCGACAAAGGGCAGGATGGCGTCGGCCACCGGCAGTAGCTGACGGCTGATGTAGTGATCGTAGTCGATCGGTGCCTGCAGGTTTTCCAGCGGCTCAGGCCCGGCGGTGGTGATCACGTAACTGATCCAGCCCCCACGCTGGTACTGCAGAGGGCGCTGCAGACGCTTGTTGTAGTCGTCGGCAAGGCGTGCGGCACGCACATGCGGCGGCACGTTGCGCTGGTAATCAGCCAGCGGGCGACGCAGGCGCTTGCGATAAACCAGCAGTTCGTCCTGCTCGCCCGCCAACGTGCGCCGTACATACTCGCGGACATAATCACGGTAGGGCTCGCTGCGGAACACACGGCCGTAGAGTTCCTGCTGGAACTGCCGGGCCAGCGGTGACCAGTCGGTGCGCACCGACTCCAGGCCCTTGTAAACCATTTCTTCAGCACCGTCGGCCCGCTGCACCAGGCCGGCATAGCGCTTCTTGCTGCCCTCGTCGGTGCCGCGGATGGTGGGCATCAGGAAGCGCCGGTAGTGCACCTCGAACTGCAGTTCGAGGGCGCTGTGCAGGTTCATGGTCTCGTGCAGATGGGCTTGCCACCATTGGTTGACCTTTGCCACCAGTTCTCGGCCAATGCGCGCCGCGTCTTCCTCGGCGTGGGCACCCTTGAGCCAGACAAAGGTGGAGTCGGTGTCACCGTAGATCACATCGTAGCCACACGCCTCGATCAGGGACCTGGTCTGGCGCATGATCTGGTGGCCGCGCATGGTGATCGACGACGCCAGGCGCGGGTCGAAGAAACGGCAACCGCTGGAGCCAAGCACGCCATAAAAGGCATTCATGATGATTTTCAAGGCCTGCGACAGCGGCGCATTGCCCTCGCGCTTGGCCGCTTCCCTGCCCTGCCACACCCGTTCGACGATGGCTGGCAGGCAGTGCTGTGTGCGTGAAAACCGCCCACCGCGAAAGCCCTCGACCGAATGTGCGTCGTCAGGCTGGCGTAGGCCTTCGATCAGCCCGACCGGGTCGATGAGAAAGGTCCGGATGATCGACGGGTACAGGCTCTTGTAGTCCAGCACCAGCACCGAGTCGTAAAGCCCTGGCCGCGAATCCATGACAAACCCGCCGGGGCTGGCTTCGTCCGGCCGGCTGCCAAGGCTGGGCGCGACAAAGCCAAGGCGGTGCATCTGTGGAATGTACAGGTGACAGAACGCGGCTACCGACCCACCGCTGCGGTCCACGGCCAATCCCGTCACCGAGGCACGTTCGAGCAGGAAGTCGAGCAGCCGGGTATGGGCGAAAATGCGCGTGACCAGTTCGCAGTCCTTCAGGTTGTAGCGTGCCAGGGCCGGTTTGTCTTCGGCGAAGCGGCGATTGATTTCGTCCATGCGTTGGTACGGCGTGTCGATGGCCTTGCCTTCACCCAGCAGGGTCTGGGCAACGTTCTCCAGGCTGAACGAGGCAAAGCTCCAGGTGGCCGAACGCAACGCCTCGATGCCATCGATCAGCAGCCGCCCCGGCGCATCGGCGAAAACATGGCCACCACCGGCATGGCTGCGCAGGGTCATGACCGCACCGTTGCGCCCCAGGGCCAGTGGCACCTGCAACGACTTGGCGTGCTCATGCAGCAGGCGCAGGTCGAACTGCACCAGGTTCCAGCCAATGATCGCGTCCGGGTCATGCCTGGCCATCCACTGGTTGAGCCGGGTGATCAAGGCGGCGCGATCGGCGCAATACTCCAGGTCGAAGTCAAGCCCGCTGGCATCGCCGTTGGCCGGGCCGAGCATGTACACCTGGCGCTGGCCACAGCCCTCCAGCGCGATGCTGTACAGCTCGCCACGCTCGCTGGTCTCGATATCCAGCGACACCAGGCGCAGCGCCGGGCGATAGCCTGGCAGAGGCCTGAGCTGGGCTTCCCGGTAAACGCCCTGCGCATCCGGCTGGCCAGTGAACTGCACCGGTGCCGTGATGAAGCGCTCCATGAGGTAACGCTCCGGCGGCCGGATATCGGCCTCGAACACGTCGATACCGGCCGTGCGCAGACGCTGCTCCAGTTGCATCAATTGGCGATGCTGGCGGGTATAGAGGCCGAGCATCGGGCGATGCTCGAAGTCCTTCAGGCGCAGTGGCTTGAGCTTCGTCCCGGTTTCGTTGGCCAGCAGCACACGGGCGTGCTCGGCCTGCGCCTGAGGAATGAAAGCCACCGACTCCTGCGCCGCCAGCCGCAACAGTCGCGGCCCGGCATCGGTGGCCAGCCAGAACTCCACGCAGGTGCCTTCCGGCGTATCGTGCCAGTGCCGGGTCAGGACAAAACCCTGCTGCAACTCCACTGCGTCGACCTCTGGATTGTCTTTAGATGGCGTTATTCTACCTGTGTCGTGCCTGGCATGAGTGTTTTAGCGCCTCCCCGCCACAAAACCGCTTCCCCGCCCGGCCACGGCCAGCAGCCAGGCCAAGGCGATCAACCCCAGCACTACCCCGCCAAACCACGCCACGCCGGCCCCAGCCAGCAACAATCCGCCAATGATTCCGCCCAGAGCAATGGCGCAGTTCCACACCGTCACCAGCATCGACTGCGCCACATCACCACCCTGGCCTGCGGCGTCGGCGCACGCTGTCTGCAGCAGGGTCGGGGCGCCGCCATAGGTCATTCCCCACAAGGCGATGCTCAGGTACACAAGCCACGATGATGCCTGCCCCAATGCCAGCGTGGCCAAGGCAAAACCGGTCAGGCTCAGCAATACCAGCTTGCGCAGGTGCCGGTCGACCAGCAGCCCTACCAGGCCGATCCCGGCCAGCGCCGACAGACCAAACACCATCAGCACCGGGCCAATGTCCGCAGCCATGCCAGCCGCCGCCAGCAACGGCACGATATAGGTGTAGAGAATGTTATGGCCAAGGATCCAGGTGAGGATCACCAGCAATACGAGCAACACCCCTGGCGTGCGCAATACCTGCATGGCCGCCGGGCGCTTGCCGGCAGCCTGCCCCGGGTAGTCCGGCACGGATCGCAACACCCACACCACCAGCAGCGACGCCACCAGCGTGACGACCACGAACGTCGCGCGCCAGCCCAGCCCCGCTCCCAGCCATGTCGCAATCGGCAAGCCGAGCGACAAGGCAATCGGCTGCCCAAGCATGGCCAGCGCCATGGCCCGGCCCTGCAACGGCACCGGCACCATGCGCCGGGCATGGCCAGCAATCAGGCCCCATGCCAGGCCGGCCGCAGCCCCCGTGAAAAAGCGCAGCACCAGGGTCAGCGTGTTGGAGTTCGACAAGGCCGTCAGCCCGTTGAACAGCACGAAGCCGATGATCGCCAGCAACAGCGCCCGGCGCCGATACCAGCCTTGGGTCAACGTCACCAACGGGATGGCGGTCAGTAACGAGCCCAAGGCATACGCCGTGACCCATTGCCCAGCCATGGCCTGACTGATGTGCATGCCATCGGCGATCTGGTCGAGCAGACCCGCCGGCGCATACCTGCCTGCATTATCGCTTCCCCAGCAACGGCAAGCTGGAAACCTGGCCGCTGCGCCAGGAGCATCCCGAGCAAGCCTATGACATCCCCATCTCGATGGTCTGCAACCACGTCGAAACACGCGTTTGCTTTGCCTTGAACCACCGCGGCATTACCTGTCTGCCGGACTTCAACGTGGGTCGCGAACTGGCCGATGGCTCACTGGTCAGTGTCCTCGACGACTTCATGGAACGGCGCGGCAGCTTCTATCTGCTGTGGCCGTCCGGGCGGCAGATGCCGCCAAAGTTGCGGGTATTCATCGACTTCATGCTCGCTCGGGTATTCAACCGTACAGGTAGTTGATGTCCTTGTAGGCCAGCGGCGGTACCTGGCCGAGCAGGAAGTCACGCAGCTTGTGCATCTGCCGCGCTTTTGGGCTGGCCTTGAGCCAGGTCATGTAGTAACCGTCGCCGGTGGCCACGGCATGCTTGAAAGGCGTGACCAGGCGCCCGGCGGCCAGGTCGGTGCTGGCCAGTACCAGATCGACCACTGAAATGCCCAGGCCTTGCTGGGCGGCCGATATGCCCTGGTCGAGGGTATCGAACACCTGCCCCTGGTCGATGCTGATGTCCAGCGCATCCATTCGCGCCAGCCAACGCCGCCAGTCACGCCGGTCGGGTGACGGGTGCAGGAACTCGCATCGGGGCAGGTCGGACAGTTGCGGTTGCACCTGCGTCATGTAATCCGGGTGACATACCGGGATCAGCCATTCATCGAACAGCTTGAAACTCTCGATATCGGCGGGAAATCGCCCGCTGGCCAGGAGAATGGCACAGTCGTAGGGCTCGGAATAGAAATCCACGCTGTCGATATCCATCCACACACTGGACAGCTGCACACTGCAGTTGTCCTCGACCTTCTTGAACGCATCCAGCGCCCGCAGCAGCCAGCGCACCGTGAGCGTGGACGGCGCCTTCAGGCGCAGGCCATAGCGATCCTGACGCAGCAGTGCGCAGGCATTCTCGATGATCTTGAAACCGACCTTCAGCTCTTGCGCCAGCAGGCGGCCGTGCTCGGTCAGGCTCAGTTTCGGGCCCCGACGTTCGAACAGGTCGCAGCCGAACAGGGCTTCGAGGGTCTTGATGTGGTGGCTGACGGCGCCCTGGGTCAGGGCCAGCTCTTCAGCCGCACGGGTGAAAGAGCCATAGCGAGAGGCCACCTCGAAGGCACGTAACGCGTGCAAGGCCTGAATCCGTTCCGACATGGCGGCGTCCCGAGCATGAGTAGGACTAATAGTAGGTCATAACTCCACGCGTTTTACAACGACAAGAGCGTCTCGGAAAATGCAGGTAAATAACAAACATAACCAAGATCCTGCCTGCATGTGACTGGAACGTTCACTTAAATCAACGCCTGGGGAAATCATGTTTACGGGATATGGAAATTGCTATCGCCTGGATGCGCTGGAGCTCGCCGCTGAACATGGTCACACCATGCAACACTGGACGTTCAAAACCATAGAACACTTTCGCAGTATTCTCGCCAACCCCGAATTCCCCTGCCTGTTCGGCCGCAAGGCGGTAAACGGCGAAACCTGCCACATTCTCTTCGCCCGCGCCGAGCAACTGGCCGATGATATCGCGCAGGGCCTGGCCAACTATGTGCGCACCGTCGCACCGATCGCACCCAAGCAGCGCATCGGCAGCCCTTTGGTGGTGTTTCTCGAAACCGCAGCCGGCAGCAGCCTGGCCGAGCAGCAGGCCTTGGCCTGGAAGGTACTGCGCGGCGTGCATGCGCGCGACCCGCACCCTTGGCCTCAAGGCATCCCGACCGATCCCGACGATACCGGCTGGTCGTTCTGCTATGCCGGCATGCCGCTGTTCATCAACATGAACTTCCCCGGCCACCAGCAGATGAAAAGCCGCAACCTGGGCCAGCACATCACCTTCGTCATCAACCCGCGGGAGAACTTCGACGAAGTGGCCAACGCCAACACCGAGAGTGGCAAGCGCATCCGCGAGCGCATTCGCGAGCGCGTGCACCACTACAACGACGGCGTTGTGCCCGACACCCTTGGCTTTTTCGGCGATACCGACAACTACGAGTGGAAGCAGTATCAACTGCAGGAGGCAGGCTCGCTCAACCCGTCACGCTGCCCGTTCCACGCCCATGCCGCACACCAGCCGACACCCGACATACTGATCGAGAACTGACCGTGAATACCGCACTCACCGCCACCTACGCCCTCACCGTGCTGCTACTGATCGCCACTCCCGGCCCGGTGGTGGCACTGATCGTCAACACTGCGGCCGCCTCCGGCTCGCGCAAGGCCATGTTCACCGCCGTCGGCACCAACTGGGCATCACTGGTGCTGATCGGCGCGGCAGCGTGGATCATCCTCACCAGTGCCGCCATCGACAAGACATGGCTCAGCACCATGAGCCTGCTGGGCTGCCTGTTCATCGGCTACATTGCCGTGGGCACGCTGAGGGACGCCCTGCAGGCACCCGCGTCAGACGCAGCGAGCGAGGCCCCCAAGGCTGGGCGCGGCGGGCTGATGCAAGGCTTCATGGTGGGCATTTCCAACCCGAAAGACATCATTTTCTTCATCGCCTTCTTCCCGCAGTTCATTCAGATCACCGAATCGTTCGGCAAGAGCATGGTGGTGCTGTCGCTGCTGTGGGTGGCCATCGATTTCGCCGTGCTCAGCCTGTACATCTTCGCCATCGGCAAGATCGCCTCGCAGCGCAGCAACCGCATCATCAGCCTGGCGTCGGGCGTCGCCCTGCTGCTGATCGCCGCCGGCGGCCTGCTGTACAACCTCAAGGAACTGGCGGCCTGAATCTGCTGCAAAGTACCCGGCTCAAGCGAAGGAGAGACCATGACCACGACTGACACGCGCCCGTCTCCTTCGCCGCTGCAGCAGGACTACCAGCGCTTTCTCCTGCTGGGCAGTCGCCGTGCCCCCTATACCCTGCATGTGCACGAAACCGGCTACCGCTCCGGCACCATCAACACCGATGCCCTTGGCCTGCGCTACAGCCATTGCGCCGGCAAGCGCTTTTCGGCGGCCGAGCACGGTGGTGCGTCGCGCATCAACCTGCTGGTCGGCGGCTCCACAGCCCTGGGCATCGGCGCCAGCTCCGACGAACACACAGTGGCCTCGCACCTGTCGATGCTCACGGGCGAAGTCTGGCTGAGCCTGGCCGGCTGCGGGCTGAACGCCACCCAGGAATTGATGATGTTCCTGACCCACCAGCACCGCCTTGGCCAACTCGGCCATGTGGTGGTGCTCAGTGGCCTCAACAGCCTGGCCCACGAAGCCCTGTGTGAAGTCCTCGCAGGTACCAACGACCCGCAGCACGCCAAGGCCTACCAGGCCTTTCTCAACAGTTTCAGCGAAGGCATGCAGCCCTGCGCACCGCCCCGTCGGCAGTCGCTGTGGCGGCGCATCGGCCAGGCGCTGGCCCCTCCCGTGGTCACAGCCCCGGTCAGCTGGCCACTGTCGTCCCCGGAAAAACGACTGGCCCGTGCCGCCGACAACATTGGCCGCACCTTGCGCCAATGGGACCGTCTGCTGGCAGACAGCCACGCCACGCTCACCTTCATCCTGCAACCACTGCTGCCCTGGTGCCGGGATACTCTGCCCGCCGGTGAGCAAGCCATGCTGACCGCGCTGCAGCAACAACCGGCGAACTTCGACCGGCTGCTGGAGGGCGCATTCGACAGACAGTTGCATTCGGCATTTTTCCGCCGCATCAAAAGCCAGGCCGACCCGGTGCCCTGCTACGACATGAACTGCATGCTCGACAGCTCGCCCGTGTTCGGCGCCGACCTGTTCATCGACCGCCTGCACCTGAACGATCTGGGCAACAATGCCTTGGCCAAGGTGATCACCGCCAAGCTTGGGCTGGCCCAGGAAAAACATGCCCAGCGCAAGGTCACGCCGATCAAGCTCGTCTGACAGTTGTCGGGTGGTCTTTCGGCCACCCCCCTTGGGTGGCTAGAATACGTCGTCGTTACGATTTGCCCGAGGCGCACGTTTGACCGCCATGAACACCGAAGCCGTCCATCCGTACTTGGCCACCCATGGGGTTTGCCTGTGAGCCTTGTGCGACGCCTGCCCCCGCTATTGGCTGCGCTGATGCCGCTGGCCGCGCAAGCGCTGGAGGTACGCATCGACCCTCATGCCGACCTGCTCTACCGTCAGGCCTTGCCGCTACTGGAGCAGGCCGACAACCAGGACGACGCTGCCAGCACGCTGCGCACCGCAGTGGGCGGCGACCCTGAGCTTAGCCGCCAGGGCCAGGCCATGGCTCACACCTTGCCGACAGCGGTTGCCCTGCTGAAAAAATCGGTAGCGCTTGGCCACCCGGTCGCACAGTACCGCCTGGCGCTGTACTACATGACGTACCTGCCCGCCGCGCAAATCCCGGACGCCGCCTGCCCGTTGCTCGAAGCCAGCCTCCAGCAGGGTTTTGCCGCACCGGCGCCCGCCATCGCCACCTGGTGCCGGCCCTACAACGTCAGCAGCGAGTACCGTACAGCGCTGGAGGCCATCCCCAGCATGGCCACCGTGTACGCCCCCTACTACCCGCAACCGGCCACGCGCCTGGCCTGCAACCGCAGCCGGCCACAAGGCCTGGAAATGCTGTGGGGGCGTCAGCGCGACTACCAGGCCGAGGTGTACCGCCTGCTTGGCGACCTCGACCCACAGCAGCGCACGAGCCTGCTGCAGAAAGCCGTAGACATCAATGGCTGCGCAACGGCGCAACAGCTGCTGACCAGCCGCCCATAACCCAGGGTCATTCGGGGCCGCCTTGCGGCCCTGTTGTCAGTTGGCCACTGAGGTTGAGGCGAACACGCCTCGACCAGCAAGATCGTTCAAGCCATCCCCTGCCCCGTCTGTCATGCTGGCCTGCCACGTAGCCGTCATGCAGCCATCATGCCCCACATCGCCCGCCAAGCCTTTCTTCACGGCGCCATTGCCATTCTCCCGTTGTCCCTGGCCGTTGCCCCTTGGGGCCTGCTGGCCGGTTCCATGGCCATCGAGGCCAACCTCAGCGCCTGGCAGGGGCAAGGGCTGTCGGCCATCGTCTTCGCCGGCGCCGCACAGCTGGTGGCCATTGGCATGCTCAAGGGGGGTGCCAACCTGGCGTCGATCCTGCTCACCACCCTGCTGCTGACCTCGCAGCACCTGCTGTATGGCCTGTCGATGCGCCCGGTATTGTCCAGCCAGCCGCTGCGCTGGCGCCTGGGCCTGGGCTTTCTGCTGACCGACGAATTCTTCGCCCTGACCAGCCAGTACGACCAACTGCAATTCAACCGCTGGTATGCCTTGGGGGTGGGCCTGACCTTCTACATCGCCTGGAACCTGTTCACCCTGGCCGGCATACTGCTGGGCCAGAACATTCCACACCTGGACCAGTTCGGCCTGGATTTCTCCATTGTCGCCACTTTTGTCGCCCTGATCGCCCCGCTGGTGCGCAACCTGGCCACCGTGGTGTGCGTAGCCGTGTCGCTGTTCTGTTCAGTGCTGTTCAGTTACTGGCACTGGGAAACCGCCCTGGTGGTCGCAGGCCTGCTGGGCATGAGCGCCGGGTTCATTTGCCAGAAATTCGCCGGAGCCCGCGCATGACCTGGATCCTGATTTTCGCCATGGGCGCCATCGTGTTCCTCAACCGCTACGCATTCCTGGAGCCGCGCCTGCCCTTGCGCCTGAGCTCGAACGCCCGGCAGTTTCTCGGCTTTGCCGTGCCGGGCATGCTCACCGCCATCTGCGGCCCGATCATCTTCATGGCTGACCACCAGCTCAACCTGAGCCTGCTCAACCCCTACCTGCTGGGCTCCCTTGTGGCCATCGCCCTGGTGCTGTTGACCCGCAGCGTATTGCTGAGCATGCTGGTGAGCATGTTGATCTTCTTCCTTCTGCGCAGCTGGCTGGCATGAGCCCGCCCTTGCGCGAGCAGACACACCTCTGGCAGGCGCCAGCCCTGGGCGACGTCGAGATGCTGCACGCTCGCTACTATCAGCAGCGCTTTGCCCCGCATGTGCACGAGGGCTATGTATTCACCGTGATCGAGTCGGGCGCCCAGCGCTTCTGGCACCGCGGCAGCGAGCACCTGGCACCGGTCGGCAGCATGGTGCTGATCAACCCCGACGAACTGCATACCGGCGCTACGGCCCATGAAGCCGGCTGGCGTTATCGCGGCTTCTATCCCGAGCACGAGCGGGTGACCGGTGTGCTTGACGAACTGGAACTGGGCCGCCACGGCATGCCCAGCTTCAAGGACAGCGTGATCCATGACCCGGCCCTGGCCCTCGCGTTCAGCCAGCTGCATCAGTTGTCCGAAGCCAGCGCCAGCGCCTTGCAGCAGCAGACGGCCTGGCGCCAGGCGGTGCTGGCCCTGGTGCAGCGGCACGGGCAGTGCGCCGAGCCTTCGGCCCCTGGCCACGAACCCCTGGCCGTAGCCCGCGCCCGCGAACTGCTGGAAAGCCAACTGGCCGACCCGCCCTCACTGGAAGCGCTGGCGGCAGCAGTCAACCTGTCGCCGTTCCACTTCGCCCGGGTGTTCCGCCAGGCCACCGGACTGCCACCCCATGCCTGGCTGAAGCAACGCCGCCTGGCCCGCGCCCGCGAAATGCTGAAGCACGGCCTGGCCGCTTCGCAAGTGGCGTTCGACCTCGGCTTTGCCGACCAGAGCCATTTGAGCCGGCAGTTCAAGCAGGCCTATGGGGTGACCCCGGGGGCGTATCGGCAAGCCTGCGTTCATTCTGCTCTACGCGCGTGAAAGGGCGGCAGCGCCCTCTCGAACTTGCATCTATACGCCAGGCCCAAGCTATGTACGGCTGTCGACATCTGGGCCACGTCCTTTCATGTTCCAGCGCACTGGCGCGATGAATAACATGAGCGTCATCCAGATAAAGGTTGCCGGCCCCGCAAGCACGAAGACCAAACTGGCAATCAACCCTGATACGGCATCACTCATCACGGCGGTGAAGTAATAGAGGGAAAAATTCCTGCCCACTTCATGCTCCCTCGACAAGCACTGGATGTTGGTCACGATTGCGATATCGACAAATGCACCAATGAAACCAACCAGGAACAGAATCAACAGGAACAGCCAGTTATTGAATTGCAGCGCCACTGCTGCAGCAAAAAACAGCCCGCCATAGAGCATCCAGTAACGCAGCACCAATCCTGCGGTTGTGCGCGGATTGAAGCGCGTGTAGAGCATGCCCCCCACCACCGTGCCTGCCGCAAGCAGTGAAAACACGTATCCAACCGCCGCTTCAGAGGCGAAGTGCTCCAGCACCGATGCTGGAAGGATAAAGCGAATCACCGACGTGGCGAACATCGCACAGAGTGTGGTGCAGCCAATGACAGCGAACAACGGCGCATTGCCGGCCCTCAACTGACTCACACTGCCCGCCGCATCCCTGATTATGGCGCACCCATCGAATGCCTGTTGGACACTACACCTGGCAGGCGTCAAGGTAGCGATACAAATGGCCGACACGATAAGGCACATTGCAAAAAACAAGAAAGTGGCTTCTCGAGACAGCAGTAACACACAGGCCGAAAAGACCAGCGGCCCGAGGATCGAGGCGGCGTCCTCGATTACCTGGATACCGCTGTTCACCGTGGCTAACTCATCCTTTTCGACAAGGTCCGGAAAGTACGCGCGAAACGTGGGCACATAAAGGCATTCGAGCGCTGTCATGACCATTGCGAGGCCCACCAACGCAAGTAATACTGGCGTGAACACGCTGAACAAGGCAAAGAAGGAAAGTGCCAGCAGGCCTTTTGTCACCTCGATTGCTAATAGTGTGTGTTTCTTGTTGGCGTTATCTGCCAGCCAGCCACCCAATGGCGAAAACACCACACTTGGCAAGTAACGAAAAAAGTAGGCGATGCCGATCGAAAGCATATCCGCATCTGTGATGGACACGATCGCCACGGCAAATGCAGCCTCGAAGGCAAATTCACCACATTTGGAAAAGCTGTAGCCCAGCGACAGCGAACGCGTTCCGGGGTTAATGCGCAATGTCAGCATTAGCGGGTACTTCCTGGCGACATCGCTCCTGAACACTTGGATTGCAGATTCATATGGGCACTCCTTTGAGCCGATTGAGATTGCCAAATATTGGCCAACTCAATCTAAGACTCGGCCAGGATTGAGCTCAACATGAAAGTTGTAACAACGCCGATGCTTTCTGCAAGCGAAAATCAGAAACCCGGAATTTTCCTACAACAACCATTCTTTGAATGCAGACCCGACGGCATTTTCCCGACTGTGCAGTTGAGCACTTCAACAGGTCACGTTCAGAAATCGAGCCCTGAATCCCTTGCACGGCACGAGCATCAACTTTAAACACGCTGTTTATAAGTAACGAGTTGTTACTGGGCCGCAAGAGCAGCCACTGGCAGCTGCCGCAGCGCACCTTGCAAAGGCCGCAAGAGCCTGGCCAACCCTCTGCTACACTGACAAGGCTGAATGGAGGATCCTGCCATGTCCGAAAGAGAGCTCACCACCCTTCTGTCGTTGATGAACCAGCGCCAGGCCTGTCTGAGCAGTGCCTGCAAGGAGATTGCCGACTGGATCGACCGGCAGGGCGATGTGCCCGCCGCCGGCAAGATCCGCGCTAGCCTGAAGGCACTGGAGGCCGACGAGGCCCAGGTTCGCAAGACCCTGACGTCGCTGACCCTCGACAGACCGCTGCCGCGCTTTCGTAGCTGAAAGGCGCAGTTGAAAAAAGGGCCGCTGAACGCGGCCCTTTGATCTGTCAGTGGTTCATGTGCATGTGATCATGCCCACCACCCGCGTCGGCGTTGAGCGCACGCACTTGTGCCTGAACTTCCAGGGTTTCCTTGGCGCCCTTGGCATCCTCGATGGTCAGGGTCAGAGGCACTTTGTCACCCTCCTTCACCTGATTGTGCAGGCCCATCAGCATGACATGCAGGCCATTCGGGTCCAGGGTCACTGCCTTGCCGGCTGGCAATTCGATAGCCTTGACCTCACGCATGCCCATCACGTCACCGTTCATGGTCATCTCGTGCACCTGCACGGTCTTGGCCACGGGCGAAGCCACGCCCACCAGCTTGCTGTCGCTGCTGGCAGTCAGGACCATGAAAGCACCGGTGGACTGCTGGTGCGGCACGCTGGCACGCACCCAGGCATCACTCACGGTGGTCTGGGCCAGGGCCGGCAGGGCCAGCCCCATCAGTACCAGGGCAGCCAGACCGCGTTTGATCGGTTGCATCGACATTCAGCAGATCTCCATCAGGGTGACCAGATCTTCGGCGCATTCCTTGGCGTTCAGGGAATGGCCCAGGCTCAGGCGCAGGGTGCCACGCGTATCGTAGACGTAGCTAGTGGACGAGTGAGAAATGGTGTAGGTGTCTCCGGCCGGAACCTTCTCGTAAAACACCTTGAATTCCTTGGCCACGGCGGCAATTTCCTCGGGGGTGCCGGTCAGCGCGGTGAACGTCGGGTCGAAGGCCTTGACGTAGGCATCGAGCACCTCGGGCGTGTCGCGCTCCGGGTCCAGGGTGATGAACACCACCTGGAACAGGTCGCGGTCGCGGCCCCTCAGCAGCTTGCGAATCTGCGCCGCCCGCGCCAGCGTGGTCGGGCAGACGGCCGGGCACTGGGTGAAGCCGAAGAAGACCATCGGCATGCTGCCGTAAAAGCTCGACAGGGTGCGCACGTTACCTTGCGGGTCTTTGAGGCTGAACTTGCGCCCGAGGATTTCGTTGCTCATGTTCTTGCCGTACTTGAACTCGAGCCCCCGGGCCGGGCTGCAGCCTGCCAGCAGGCCAAGCCCGAGAACGCCCATGCCGGCGACAACCGCACGCCGGGTCAAAAGATCATTCATGAAACCATCCTTTACAGGGAAGGTGCCGGCCCTCGGGACGGGCCGGTCGAAAAACCGGGGCATTCTGGCATGACACCCAGAGGGGTTCTACCCGACCATGGCGGGGATGGCCTGCAGCCCTTTGAATACGGGCTGCGGCCTGTTGTCGCAGGGGTTGAAACCGTAACACTTTGTTGCTAAGGGAGCCGCCTTCAACTCAGTAGTAGGCGTTTTCTTTCTGGCTGTGGTCAGTCACGTCGCGCACGCCCTTCAGCTCCGGAATACGCTCGAGCAGGGTGCGCTCGATGCCTTCCTTCAGGGTGACATCGGCCTGGCCGCAACCCTGGCAGCCACCACCGAACTGCAGTACGGCAATGCCGTCATCGACCACGTCCACCAGGCTCACCTGGCCGCCATGGCTGGCCAGGCCGGGGTTGATCTCGGTCTGTAGGTAGTAGTTGATACGTTCGTTGATCGGGCTGTCTTCGTTGACCATCGGCACCTTGGCGTTTGGCGCCTTGATGGTCAGCTGGCCACCCATGCGGTCGGTGGCGTAGTCGACCAGCGCGTCTTCCAGGAAGGGTACGCTGACGGCGTCAAGGTAAGCAGTGAAGCTTTTCAGACCCACGGCGGTGTCGTCAGGCTTCTCTTCGCCCGGCTTGCAGTAGGCGATGCACGTCTCGGCGTACTGGGTGCCCGGCTGGGTGATGAAAATGCGAATGCCGATGCCGGGCGTATTCTGCTTGGAGAGCAGATCGGCCAGGTAGTCATGGGCGGCGTCGGTAATGGTTATAGCGCTCATGTAGGTTCCTCACAGACTTGCGGCCAAGTGTACGCCAACCCAGCCTTCGAACAAAGTCCTAGCAATTGACTCGGGAAAGCGCATATTCAGGGGCCGGCCCCCGTTGCGCCGCCAGCCAGGCCTGCATTCGCCGGTACAGGCCGCGCTCCAGCCACTGGTAGCTGAACCACGACATTAGTCCAATGGACGGCACGCACAGGGCAAATGTCAGGAACGGGTTCAGATGCAGGCGCTGACTGGCGAACCAACCGGCATACAGCACCAGCACATGTATCAGGTACACCGAGTAGGAACAGTCGCCAAGGGCCTTGAGCAGCCGATTGCCCTGGAACAGCGGCTCCATGGCCACGAAGGCCAGGACGATCATCGCACTCGGTAACCCCCAGTGCAGCAAGCGCTGGGAAGCGTCCAGACAGTAGATCGCCATGCCCGCTACACCCAGCAACGCCAGCGGCAACCACCGGCCCTGGCGGATCAGCCCGCGGCGGTACAGTACACCGACACCAATGCCCAGCAGAAACTCGTAGATGATGTCGTTGTTGTAGAAGCGGCTGACCACGCCCATGCGCCCCAGTACCTCACTGACCAGCAACAGAGCGGCAGTCACAAGCAGCAGGTGATGCCGTTGGCGTACCAGGAAGGCCAGGCCGAACAGCAGGTAGAAGAACATCTCGAAGTTCAGCGTCCAGCCCACGTTCAGGGTCGGGTACAGGCCATAGCCACCTGGGTTTTCCGCCGGGATGAACAGCAGCGACAGGAACAGGTGCCGCCAGTCAAACGCCTGATGTGGCATCCATTGGCTGAATGCCAGTAGCAATATGGCCATCAGGGCTGTGTAGAACCAGTAGGCAGGGACGATGCGCAGCGCCCGATTGAGCAGGAACTGGCGCGGCTCGATGGTTTTGTCGCGGGTCGACAGGTAGATGACCAGCCCACTGATGACGAAGAAGATGTCGACGCCTACGGCGCCACGGTCGGTGAGCAGTTGGCCGATGGGGCCGGTGGCGTGGAAGTCGAAGAAGATCTGCATGAAATGGTGGCAGACCACCACCCAGGCGGCGAACGCCCGCAGTGCCTGAAGCGAATACAGCATGGAATACCCTGCGCTTGGCGGTGCATTGAGGCCCGTATCGAGTGCAGAGGCCAGCGCCAGCCTTGAGAGCAGCGCCGTACCTGTTGTAGGAGCGGGTTCACCCGCGAAGGGCTGCAAAGCAGCCCCCTTTGCAATCGATCAAGACCACCCACCCGTTCCGACCGCAAGGTACTCGGAAAGGTCAGCCAACCCGATCAGAGGTTCTCGTAGCGGTTCATGTCCAGCACGCCCGCCTCGACCGGTTCGGTCTCCTTGATATAGCTGTTCAGGTCATGGAAATAGCGCCAGAACGCCGGGTGACTCCGGCGCACACCCCAGCGCATGACAATGCGCTCGAACTTCGCCGCGTCATCTTTGGCGTACTCCATGTCCTCGACGAACTCCGGCACATCCTTGGTCGGGATGTTGAAGATGAAGTTCGGGTAGCTGGAGAGCACCCCCGGGTACAGGGTCAGGGTATCCAGCCCCGGCTGGTAGCGGTACGCCTCACCCAGCAGGAACGCCACGTTGCTGTGCGCGCGGTTGCGCAGCAGGCTGTACACCTGACGCTGGCCGTCCTGCCCTTCGATACGCAGCATGGTCGCCTCGGGCAACTGGTTGATCACCTTCAGCCCGGCCGCCGGGCGTGACACCAGTCGGCTGAGCGACTGCTCGGCATTGCGGAATTCTTCGCTCATCTGCGGCCGTGAGCAGAACGCGCCCTGGCAGCGGTTGATCGGGTCCGGTGCGGCATTCAGGCTGCCGGTGCGCTGCAGCAGCTTCAGTCCAAAGTCGCGTTTGGGGTTGCGCGGGTCGAGCTTGATGCCACTCGGGGTGTCGGTGTCGATGTCTTCATAATCCATCCACATCTTCACCTTGCCACTGTTCTGGTACCAGTCGCCAAGGATCGCCTTGCGCTGGTCGGCCGGCATCAGGCGCAGGAAGTTGACCTCGGCGCCGTTGCGGATCAGGTCGAAGTACAGGCGCGTCTGCAACTGGTGCGAAACGTTGCCATACACATCGAAGTTGACCGCCAGCTGGTAATACGTGCGCTCGAACAACGGGTAGTCGAACAGCCACACGGTCAGCGGCACATCCCCCACCAGGCCCTTGGTCACCGATGCGCTGTCGAAGTGACGGAAGATGCTCAGCAGCGCATTGTCGTTACCGGCCCACAGCGTCGACCATCTCGGTGCCGGCATTTCGGCATAGGCTTCACGGCGCAGTTTCTCGTAGTCGTTGCGCTTGTCACGATAGGCGTGCCACAGGCTCAGCACACTGCCCACGTCATCGATCTGACCAGGCATGGCCAGCAGCGGGGTAGCCTCGCCGCGGTACTTGGCATCGGTGATGTAGCGATCGAAGGCCGGCTCCTGGAACAGCGCCCAGAAGTTGTCGCGGATCACGTCGGTGGCAATCTGCCCGCGGCACACCGGGCCACGGATGAAGGTGCGCACGAAGTACTCGGCGTTATCCAGCATGAACTGGTAGCGCGCCACCGCCGGGATCGCCTCGAAGGTTTCAAACGGATTGGCCCGGTGGCGCGGGCCGTAGCCCGGAAGCGCGGCAGCATGCCAGTCACCGGCATAGAACAGCTGCTTCACGCGCTTGAGCTTCTGCGGCCCCATCGGGTAGGTGATGTGCGTCTTGTGCACGATCACGCCCTGCACCGGGATCAACCGGTAGTAGAAGTCCGTGCCCGGTGGGTCGTTGGGGCGGCGGGTGGCAATGATATCGACCGGCTTGCCACTTGGCGTGCGCGAGCGCACCCACTGGAAGAAGTGGCCCTGCTCGCCGCCAGCGAAATGGATGTGCGCCAAAAACAGGTGCTCGTACAGCCAGCGTCCCACCAGCGCCTCGGTGGAACCCGGGCGGTTGAGCAGTTCTTCCCACTCTGCGATCTGCCTGGCTTCGGCCGCGCTCGGCTGGATCGGCTGGTACTCCACCGGCGCACCAGCGGCCAGCCAGCGGCGCATGGTGTCATATTCCTTGTCGGTCAGCCCGGTCACCGCCAGCGGCATGCCCTCCTTGGGGTGTGCGCCGGCATAGGCGTCGAATTCATGGGGCAACGGGCACATGTTGTTGCGGCTCAGGCCCAGGACGATCTCTTCGGGCAGCTTGGCGTTGGGCGTAAGCGGGGTCTTGTGGCCCAACTCCAGCATGCGCGCCATCAACGCGGCCTGACCGCCCTGGTTGTCGAGCACCGAGTAGAAGCCCTTCTTGCGCCATTGCTCTTCGCTGTGTGCGTCGTAGAACAGCCGCGTGGTGGGGACTGCCTTGCTCCGCTCGCCCTGGTACACCGGGACCTTGCTGGCCCCGCGTACCGCGCCTTCAGGGCTTTCCAGCTTGAGCTGGCAGGCGGCGTCGTTGCAGGCGTGGCAGGCCACGCACTTCTCGGTGAAGATCGGTTGAATGTCCCGGGTGTAGGAAATAGCCGGGCTCGACTGGGGGGCCTGCCCGAATACCGCGCCGCTGATGAGCAGGGCGAAGGCGCCGGCAAGGATACGATGCACCATGTGCGGAAAGTCCTGGTTCTTGAAAGCCATCACGATTTGTTGCCTGGTCGTCCTGGGTGCTTCGCGCTGCCTCCACCCGCCCAACATGAGCAGTTTTCATGCAAATGGGCGACATGCCTAAAAACCGCGCAGCTTTGTTATGATTCGGCACCTTCTGATATTCGCCCGACCAGGTAGTTCCTATGTCCGACCGCAGCGCTCGTCTCCAAGCACTCCAGAACGCACTCAAAGAGCGCATCCTGATCCTCGACGGCGGCATGGGTACTATGATCCAAAGCTACCGCCTGGAGGAACACGACTATCGTGGCACGCGTTTTGCCGATTGGCCAAGCGATGTGAAGGGTAACAACGACCTTTTGCTGCTCAGCCGCCCGGACGTGATCGCCGCCATCGAGAAGGCCTACCTGGATGCCGGTGCCGATATTCTCGAAACCAACACCTTCAACGCCACGCAGATTTCCCAGGCCGACTACGGCATGGAGTCGCTGGTTTACGAGTTGAACGTCGAAGGCGCGCGCATCGCTCGCCAGGTTGCCGATGCCAAGACCCTGGAGACGCCGGACAAGCCGCGCTTCGTTGCCGGCGTGCTCGGCCCTACCAGCCGAACCTGCTCGATTTCCCCGGACGTCAACGACCCAGGGTTTCGCAACGTCACCTTCGACGAGTTGGTAGAAAACTACATCGAGGCCACCCGCGGCCTGATCGAAGGCGGCGCCGACCTGATCCTGATCGAAACCATCTTCGACACCCTCAACGCCAAGGCGGCGATCTTCGCCGTGCAGCAAGTGTTCGAGGACGACAACGTCGAACTGCCGATCATGATCTCCGGCACCATCACCGACGCCTCCGGTCGTACCCTGTCGGGCCAGACCACCGAAGCGTTCTGGAACTCGGTGCGTCACGCCAAGCCGATTTCCGTGGGCCTGAACTGCGCCCTCGGCGCCAAGGACCTGCGCCCGTATTTGGAAGAGCTGGCCACCAAGGCCGATACCCACGTGTCCGCCCACCCCAACGCCGGCCTGCCGAACGCCTTCGGTGAGTACGACGAAACCCCGGCCGAGATGGCCGCGGTGGTCGAAGAATTCGCGGCCAGCGGCTTCCTCAACATCATTGGCGGCTGCTGCGGCACCACGCCGGGGCACATCCAGGCCATTGCCGAAGCCGTGGCCAAGTACAAGCCGCGCGAGATCCCGGAAATCGCCAAGGCCTGCCGCCTGTCGGGCCTGGAGCCGTTCACCATCGACCGCCAGTCGCTGTTCGTCAACGTCGGTGAGCGCACCAACATCACCGGTTCCGCCAAGTTCGCCAGGCTGATCCGCGAAGAGAACTATACCGAAGCCCTGGAAGTCGCCCTGCAGCAAGTCGAGGCCGGCGCCCAGGTAATCGACATCAACATGGACGAAGGGATGCTCGACTCCCAGGCGGCCATGGTCCGGTTCCTTAACCTGATCGCGGGTGAGCCGGACATTTCGCGCGTACCGATCATGATCGACTCGTCCAAGTGGGAAGTGATCGAAGCCGGCCTCAAGTGCATCCAGGGCAAGGGCATCGTCAACTCCATTTCCATGAAGGAAGGCGTCGAGCAGTTCAAGCACCACGCCCGCCTGTGCAAGCGCTATGGCGCTGCCGTGGTGGTCATGGCCTTCGACGAAGTCGGCCAGGCCGACACAGCCGCGCGCAAGAAGGAAATCTGCCAGCGCAGCTATGACATCCTGGTCAACGAAGTGGGCTTCCCGCCAGAAGACATCATCTTCGACCCGAACATCTTTGCCGTCGCCACCGGTATCGAAGAGCACAACAACTACGCCGTCGACTTCATCGAGGCCTGTGCCTATATCCGCGACCACCTGCCCCACGCCCTGAGCTCAGGTGGCGTGTCCAACGTGTCGTTCTCGTTCCGTGGCAACAACCCGGTGCGTGAAGCGATCCACTCGGTGTTCCTGTACCACGCGATCCAGAACGGCCTGACCATGGGTATCGTCAACGCCGGCCAGCTGGAGATCTACGACGAGATCCCGGCCCAGCTGCGTGAAAAGGTCGAGGACGTGGTGCTCAACCGCACCCCGCATGGTACCGATGCACTGCTGGCCATCGCCGACGACTACAAGGGTGGCGGCGCAACCAAGGAAGTGGAAAACGAAGAGTGGCGCTCGCTGCCGGTGGAAAAACGCCTGGAGCACGCGCTGGTCAAGGGCATCACCGCGTTCATCGTCGAAGACACCGAAGCATGCCGCCAGCAGTGCGCGCGCCCCATCGAAGTGATCGAAGGCCCGCTGATGAACGGCATGAACGTGGTCGGCGACCTGTTCGGCGCGGGTAAAATGTTCCTGCCGCAGGTGGTCAAGTCGGCCCGCGTCATGAAACAGGCCGTTGCTCACCTGATCCCGTTCATCGAAGCCGAAAAAGGCGACAAGCCGGAAGCCAAGGGCAAGATCCTGATGGCCACGGTGAAAGGCGACGTGCACGACATCGGCAAGAACATTGTCGGCGTGGTGCTGGGCTGTAACGGATACGACATCGTCGACCTTGGCGTGATGGTACCGGCGGAGAAGATCCTGCAAACGGCCCGCGAGCAGAAGTGCGACATCATCGGCCTGTCCGGCCTGATTACCCCGTCGCTGGACGAAATGGTCCACGTTGCCCGCGAAATGCAGCGCCAGGGCTTCGAACTGCCGCTGATGATCGGTGGCGCCACCACCTCCAAGGCGCACACTGCAGTCAAGATCGAGCCCAAGTACAGCAACGACGCGGTCATCTACGTCACCGACGCTTCGCGCGCGGTCGGCGTGGCCACCCAGTTGCTGTCCAAAGAACTCAAGCCAGGCTTCGTCGAGAAGACCCGCCTGGAATACGTGGAGGTGCGTGAGCGTACCGCCAACCGCAGCGCCCGCACCGAACGCCTCAGCTACGCCCAGGCGATCGCCGCCAAGCCGCAGTACGACTGGGCCGGCTACCAGCCAACGGCGCCCTCCTTCACCGGCGTCAAGGTGCTGGAGGACATCGATTTGCGCACCCTGGCCGAGTACATCGACTGGACGCCGTTCTTCATCTCCTGGGACCTGGCCGGCAAGTTCCCGCGCATCCTCACCGACGAGGTGGTTGGCGAGGCCGCCACGGCGCTGTACAAGGATGCCCGCGAGATGCTCGACAAGCTGATCGATGAGAAGCTGATCAGCGCTCGCGCGGTATTCGGCTTCTGGCCGGCCAACCAGGTGGACGATGACGACATCGAAGTCTACGGCGAAGACGGCCAGGCACTGGCCACCCTGCATCACCTGCGCCAGCAGACCATCAAGCCGGACGGCAAGCCCAACTGGTCGCTGGCCGACTTCGTCGCACCGAAAGACAGTGGCGTTACCGACTACGTAGGTGGTTTCATCACCACCGCCGGCATCGGTGCCGAGGAAGTGGCCAAGGCTTACCAGGACAAGGGCGACGACTACAGCTCGATCATGGTCAAGGCACTGGCCGACCGCCTGGCCGAAGCCTGTGCCGAATGGCTGCACGAGCAGGTGCGTAAAGAGCACTGGGGCTATGCCCGCGACGAGCACCTGGACAACGAGGCGCTGATCAAGGAACAGTACAGCGGCATCCGCCCTGCGCCGGGTTATCCGGCCTGCCCCGACCACACTGAAAAGGAAACTCTGTTCCGCCTGCTCGATGGCACCGCCATCGGTGAAACCGGGCCGAGCGGGGTGTACCTCACCGAGCACTTCGCGATGTTCCCGGCGGCGGCGGTCAGCGGCTGGTACTTCGCCCACCCGCAGGCGAAGTATTTTGCCGTAGGCAAGGTCGACAAGGACCAGATCGAGCGTTACAGCGCACGCAAAGGCCAGGATATCAGCGTGAGCGAGCGCTGGCTGGCGCCTAACCTGGGGTATGACAGCTAAACGACTGCGCTGGCTTCTTCGCGGGCTTGCCCACACAGGTATGACACAGCCCTCAAGGGCAGTCATTTACCTGTTGGAACGGGTTTCCCCGCGAAGAGGCCGGTACGGGCAACCTCACAACCATTGCCTACACTGTCCCTGATTGCCTCTGATTTCCCCAGGAGCCACCATGGACGATTCCAGCCAGGGCAAACCCCCGACCTTCTGGCAGATGCTGCACAGCATCCTCGCTGCCGCCTTCGGCGTGCAAAGCGGCAAAAACCGCGCACGCGACTTCACCCACGGCAAGGCCAGCCACTTCATTGCGCTGGGGGCGCTGTTCACCCTGGTGTTCATTGCGGTATTGATCGGGCTGGTGCAGTTGGCCCTGCACCTGACCCGCTAACCTGTGCCGGCCTCTTCGCGGGTGAACCCGCGCCTACAGCGGCCTGTCCAACCCCCGACCTGTGTCCACCCTCGTTCAGGCGTAGGAGCGGGTTTACCCGCGAATACGGTAGCGGCGGCAACGGTGAACGGCAGGTGGAAATTGGCCAGCAGGCCCGGCCCTTTCGCGGGTAAACCTGCCCCTACGACGGTCCTGCGCCATTCTCAAGGGATATGTTTTCACCGCGAAGAAGCGGCCACAGGCAATAAGAAAGCGCCTGCGAGATTCCCTCCCGCAGACGCCCCTGCTACATCACGGTCTTGAGTTGCAAGTCACTGGTGGCTGACCCAATACACGGCAGTGACCACCACCAGAACGATCAGGCAGAGGATCGCCCAGGCATCGACACTGCTGTCAGCTTTGCGGACCTTGGTTGAGTTTCCCATTGCATTGCCTCTTGTAGTGGTTATGGGAATGCACTTCACCACCAGCAGTTAAGACGAGCAATGCCCTTCCCTCAAGCAGGGTCATTCAATATTCGACCGGTGACGCCAGAAACGGGTAACGGTACCCGGGCGGCCGCCCTTCGGCACTGTAACGCCGAAAATCGACGCCGTAGTCGTCCCTTTCCAACAGCTTCAGCCAACGCCTGGCCTTGGCCTGATCGATTTCCTGCAATACCGGAATACGGCGTTCGCGCACGCCGTCGCGGTTCAACGCCAGCCCGTGGGCATCATCGTGCAGCATCACCATGGCCCAACCGCCAAGGGTGAAATGCCCACCCATCAGTACGCTCAGGCGCCCATCGATACGCGCGCGCAAGGCTTCGGGCGAGCTGTTGACGGCAGCGAACAGCACGTCACGCCCCGGCGTGTGCCCGGCCTCCTCGAACGCCTGCATGGCACCAAAGGCCATCTGGTCATTAGCCGACCACACCAGCCGGGTGGCCGGGTAACGTTCCAGCAACTGCTTCGCTTGCTCATAGGCGCGCTGGCGGTTCCAGCCGCCGTATACCACTTGCCGCAAGCGCACCTGAGGGAAATCGGCCAGGGCGCGGCGCATGCCCTCAACGCGCAACTGCGAGGCCGGGGTGGTCTTGACCCCGGCAAAAGCCACCAGATCCACCGGCCCTGCGTCGCGAGGCAGCTGCGCGAGCATCAGGTGCAACATCTGGAAGCCTGCCTGCTCGTCGTTGCTCATCAAGGTACCCAGTGGCTCGGCATACTTGTCGGGCTGGCCCTCGATGCTGAGGCGCTGGCTGGCGGTCAGGCCATTGTTGACCAGCAGCAGCTTCACCCCGGTGCCACGCGACAGGCGCAGGATTTCCGGTGCCACGTACTGCTCGTTGACCAGCACCAGGTAATCCGGCCGCTGCGGCGCGCTCAGGATCGCCCGGGCCTGGGTCAGTGTCAGGTCGGCGCGGCGCTCGCTGTATTGCACCTGCAGGTTCATGCCCAGCTCGTCCGCGGCGGCCTGCATGAAGCGGGTATAGCTGGTCCAGAATGTCTCGGTGGACAGCCCCGGGTTGAGGAACACCACCGAAGCCGGTTGCGCATTTGCCACCAGTGGCAAGACAAGGCACAAGCTTTGGCACAGGGCCTTGAGCATGGGGTCACATCTCTGCGAAGCAAACACCGGATTATAAACGCCTGGCGATGCTCAGCGCACAAATGGCAGTCAATCTCACATAGTCCATTTGGTTCTTTTCATATGCAAAAACATCACTTTAGCGCATAACCGCAACCTGCTATCGTTCCCCGGCTCCGTACCGGAGTGCGCGGCCGTGCGCGCGAATAGCTGCATGCCTGAGACAGGACTTTTATGTACGTATACGACGAGTACGATCAGCGGATCATCGAGGACCGCGTCAAGCAGTTCCGTGATCAGACCCGCCGCTACCTGGCCGGTGAGCTGAGCGAAGAAGAATTCCGCCCTCTGCGCCTGCAGAACGGCCTATACATCCAACGTTTCGCGCCGATGCTGCGTGTCGCGGTGCCGTACGGCCAGCTGAACGCCAACCAGGTCCGCACCCTGGCCAAGATCGCTCGCGACTATGACAAGGGCTACGCCCACATTTCCACCCGCCAGAACGTGCAGTTCAACTGGCCGGCGCTGGAAGACATCCCCGACATCCTCGCCGAACTGGCCACCGTGCAGATGCACGCGATCCAGACCAGCGGCAACTGCCTGCGCAATACCACCACCGACCAGTTCGCCGGTGTGGCCGCAGACGAAATCGTCGACCCGCGCCCGTGGTGTGAAATCGTCCGTCAGTGGACCACCTTCCACCCGGAATTCGCCTACCTGCCACGCAAGTTCAAGATCGCCATCAACGGCTCGCAGGAAGACCGCGCCGCCATCGAAGTGCACGACATTGGCCTTGAGCCGGTGCGCAACGCTGCCGGCGAACTGGGCTTCCGTGTGCTGGTAGGTGGTGGCCTGGGCCGTACCCCGGTGGTGGGCTCGTTCATCAACGAGTTCCTGCCGTGGCAGGACCTGATCAGCTACCTCGACGCCATCCTGCGCGTGTACAACCGTTACGGTCGCCGTGACAACAAGTACAAGGCGCGGATCAAGATCCTGGTCAAGGCCCTTACCCCGGAAGTGTTCGCCGAAAAGGTCGAGGCCGAAATGGTCCACCTGCGTGGCGGCACCACCACCCTGACCGAAGCCGAAGTGCAGCGCGTATCGCGCCACTTCGTCGACCCCGAGTACCTCGCACTCGACAACGTCGACTACACCGCCCTGGATGCCGAGCACCCAGGGTTCGCCCGCTGGCGCTCGCGCAACACCCGCGCCCACAAGCGCCCGGGCTACGTGGCTGTGACCCTGTCACTCAAGCCTACCGGTGTTGCCCCGGGCGACGTGACCGACAAGCAGCTGGACGCCGTGGCCGACCTGGCCGAACGCTACAGCTTCGGCTTCCTGCGCACCTCGCACGAGCAGAACATCATCCTCGCCGACGTCGAGCAGCGCCAGTTGCACGCGCTGTGGCTTGAACTGCGCGAGAGCGGCTTCGCCACCCCGAACATCGGCCTGCTGACCGACATCATCTGCTGCCCGGGTGGCGACTACTGCTCGCTGGCCAACGCCAAGTCGATCCCGATTGCCGAGTCCATCCAGCGCCGCTTCGACGACCTGGACTACCTGTTCGACATCGGCGAAATCGACCTGAACATCTCCGGCTGCATGAACGCCTGCGGCCACCACCACGTGGGCCACATCGGCATCCTCGGCGTGGACAAGAAGGGTGAGGAGTTCTACCAGGTGTCGCTGGGCGGCAACGCCGCACGCGGCGCAAGCCTGGGCAAGATCCTTGGCCCGTCCTTCGCGCAGGATGACATGGCCGATGTGATCGAGAAGCTGATCGCCGTGTACGTCGAGCAACGTACCGAGGAAGAGCGTTTCATCGACACCTACCAGCGTATCGGCATCGACCCCTTCAAGGAACGCGTCTATGCAGCGAATCATTAAGAACAACCAGATCGTCGACGAAACCTGGCACCTGCTGCCCAAGGAAACCTCGTTCGACGAGCTGACCAACTGCGACGACTACATCGTGCCGCTGCAAATGTGGCGCGACCATGCCCACGTGCTCAAGGCCCGCGATGGCGGCCTGGGTGTATGGCTGGACAGCGACCAGGAAGCGGAGGAAATCGGTGAAGACGTGCACCACTTCCAGGTCATCGCCCTGAACTTCCCGGCATTCACCGACGGCCGCAGCTACTCCAATGCGCGTCTGCTGCGTGACCGCTACAAGTTCAAGGGCGAACTGCGCGCCATCGGCGATGTGCTGCGCGACCAGCTGTTCTTCATGGCCCGCTGCGGCTTCGACGCATTCGCCATCCGTGCCGACAAGGACCCGGAAGACGCGCTGCAAAGCCTGAAGGACTTCTCGGTGACCTACCAGGCCGCCACCGACGAACCGCTGCCGCTGTTCCGCCGCCGCTGATCGTCCCGCCCCAGCGAACAGCCCGCCTCTCGGCGGGCTGTTTCGTTCACAGGCCGTGGCGCTGGATTGCCTCACGGCTCAACTCAAGCAAAAGCTGCCGTTTCGCGACCTCACGCGCTGCGCAGATATGCTCGACCTGGGCAAAATAGTCGCCATCACTCAGCGTTTTCGATTGTTCGAGCAACGCATCCAGGCGCTGCTGAAAAGGCTCGTCCAGGCGGCTGAAGCGCGCCGCCTGCTGCTCCTGCAGGTAGTCCTGCCAGAAGGTTCGATCTGCCAGCGCCTGCGCCAAGGCTTGTGGCGTTTCCTGCCGCAGCACCTCGCTGCGCGCGGCGTCCAGGTCTTCACGGCCAACTCCACTGAAACTCTCGTACGAAAGATGGCTGGGCTGCACGGGAAGGTCGAGACTATCTGCCAGCCTGACGCGATAGGTCAGGTAAACCTCAACGGGATCGTTCGAGAAGTAATCCGCAATATGCCGCGCGGCAATTGCGTTGACTTTGTCCAGGCGGAACAACGAACGCCCCAGCCTGACCAGCGCCCGCTCCTTCTGTAACCCGGTACCGGCTGTACCGGCCTTGGCGACCAGCGCGCCAACCTCCAGCTCGCTGAGCGTCAGCAGCAACTCGTCACTGCAACTGCGCGGCCGGGCAACTTGCTCGAACAGGCTCGCGCGTACTTCAGCGTGCTGCTCGCAGGCCTCGAGGATATGCCACACCCGGGCCTGCAGGTCGCGCGGTTGTGCGTCGTATTCACGCAGGGCGCGTAAATCAGAGAAAAAGCGGAACAGATCCTGCGCCCCGGCTTCCTGGTTCAAGCGGTTCCAGCTCGCCAATCGCACCTCGCGCTGGGCCGGCGTGAATCCTGACAACCAAGGGGCTGCAGCATTCGGGATCGCAGTGGCATGGGCTACACGTCGCCGCTCAGCGGCCCCGGCCGACGCCCTGGCCAACTGCAAGCGCTGCAGGGTTTCGTCCGAGAGTGGATTGTCGTGCAGCTCCAGGCCCCGCCACAGGCGAAGCGGCACTAAAGACAACGCTTCAGGCAGCGTCTGGATCTGGTTGTCACGCATGTCCAGCAACTCCAGATTACCGTGCCTGGCCAGATCAGCGGGCAGTTCGCCCAGCCCGGTGTTGCGCAAGGACAGCCGGCGCAGCAGGGGGAAAGACGCCAAGGGTGGCAGCAAACCGACCGGGTTGCCGTTGAGCTCCAGGCGGCGCAGTTCCACAAGCTGGCTCAAACGCAGGTTATCCTCGCTGGAAAGCACGATCTGGTTGCCGCCAAGGCGCAGGGTCCTCAGTTCGGTCAGTTGCTCGATACCTGCGGGAAGGCGCGTCAGCTGGTTGTTCCGCAAGTCCAGGTTGCGTACCTTGCTGAAGCGACCAAGAAAGCCCGCATCAAGGCTCGTCACCTGCATATCGCGCAGGGTCAGGTGCGTGATGTGGTCGAAACTCACATTGTCAGGCAAGGTCGGCAACTCACCCACCCGCTCACCCACGAGGGTCAGGTGGTAGTCACCCGCCACCTCCCCTGGGGTAAAGCGCTGCCAGCTTGCCGTAATGCGCCTGGCAACCTTGAAACGACGCAGGCGGCGAACAATGTTCAGTCCTGCGTCATTTCGCCAGGCTTGCAATGCCTGCTTGAGGCTGACCTTGGCCTGTAGCAGTTGGCTCACATGGTTCCAGGGGTCCACTCCCCGCCAAGCCAGGTCTTGCAGATAGGCCTCCAGCTGCTCACTGCTCATCACCGGATACACGTGGTTCAACGTGCGCCGTAGTGCCTGGCGAGTCCCTGTCAGGTGGCCACTGAGCGGGTAGCCCATCCGCCCATCGAACAACCGTACAGGAGGGCGAATCCCCTGCCCCACACGGGCCAGCCCAATCATTCGGGCCGCCGCTTCACGGTCAGCGAGTGCCTCACGCCCAAGCCGCTCACCCAGTGCGTCATCCGTCATCTGGCTAATACCAAGCAACTGTCGCTGGCGGCTGTCCAGCTGCCGTCTCAACATCTGCAGCAACCCACCCCTGCCCGCGGCAGGCAGCTCAACGTTGACCCCAGCCGACCAAGGGGCGATTGCATCGATCAGGCCCAGCGCGAGCTTACCGGTATCGTCATTTTCTGCGGCGGCCTGGCGCAACCCTGCGCAGGCACGGTCTATCCGGCTGTCGCGTATTGCCCAGCGGGCACGCTCCGCCAAGGCCAGGGGTACCCGGCCTGCACCCGTCAGGCTCTCCATCTCGATGCTGCTGGCCCCCTCGACGATTTCCCGTGCGCAGCGGTGGGAAAGGCCTGGGAAGTCCCGCATCAATACGCGGTCCGCTGCTTGCGGGCTGATCTGTCGCTCGTTGAAGACCTCCTCGAAAGCGTCCCCCCGCAACATCGGGAAATCACGGTGCAATTGCTGGCGTTCGATGGCATCGAGCAAGCGTGCCGGCGCGGGCGCATTTTCCAACAGCAAACGGCGCAGGCAGTCAGCCTCGAAACCGGTGGTCTGCAGCGCTACAGATACCGCCTCATCGGGCACCTGCGCCGTGCGGCTGGCAAGGCGGCGCACCATGTAGGCGGGGTCATGCCAGCGCTGCGGTTGCTCGAACTCATGCACCCATCCCCCGGCACCATTGTGCTCAAGTGCTGGTGAATACGCCCCTGGCCTTGATGGGTGATGAATACGCCATGCGCCATCGTCCCCTTCGCTCACCTCATAGACAGCATCGTGCAGGCGCCTCAGCGAACGGCCAGTTTCATTCACGGCCTGGCCTACCATCAGATCGACGCCCTCACGCTGATAGCCCGACAAGGACGGATCACACAGCCGCAACTGGCCATCGCCCAGGCTTACTGGCACCATGGCATCCACCCGCGCCACTCGCTGTGCCAGCTTGCCAAGTGCCGTCGCTCCGGCCGCCGTCACCGCCGCCATCACGACCGTGTCGGCCACGTTGAACAAGTGGCCCAATGCGGCGTCGCGATCACCCAACTGCCAATCCTGGTAGCCTTCGTACACCTCACCCGCCAGTTGCACCACCGTAAGCCCCAGCAGGGCCTGCCCCAACACAGGCACAAACAGCGCTGCCAGGCCTGCCACGCTCAACCCCAAATCCAGATAGCCCTGCAAACGTGCGCGACGGTCGGCGACATCTTCATCCTCTGTCGAAACCGCCAATACCCGTGCGTCATCCAGCATTTTTTCGATCCGGGCTTGGCGCAGCGCGACGAACACGTCGCCCTCGATCGCAAAACAGCGGCCATCCAGCTCAAGCGGAAGAACAGTATTACCGTGGCTGAGCAGTGCGTTCAGGGCCGCGCAGAAGGCGATGCGATCACGCTCTGCGACGAAGCGCTGGAAGTAGCGCCGATAGGCCTCATTACGCAAGCGTATGCCAAGCGTCATGTACAGCAGCTCCCAGCTGGTGTGCCAACTCACCGGGGCATACGGGTCCTCAGGGAACCACGCGATAACACCAAGCAGGCGGGCGTTCTGACGCACTTCGATCACCAGTGCGCCAATGACCTCCTTCCCCAACAGCCGCAGGGTGTGACACTTCAATACGGTGTTGTCGGCTGGCAGGAAAGACCCTGTGCCCACCACCTGGTTGATCCACTGACAGGTCTGCTCATCGATTTCATCCTTGATCCTTGCGGCGATTGCAGCAAGCGCCAGGTTGGCCCTCAACGCCTCCTCCAGGGTGCTCTCGACGGCCACCCCCTCGCCTTCAAGCTTCGATTGCAAATGGCTTTGATAACGCCTGCCAATATCAATGTCTCTGCAAAGGCGGACAAAGGCTTGCGCACTTAGCGGCAGCAGGTGCCCGCTGGCAGTGACCAACTGCGACCCGGCCGCGAACCAGCCAGGCTGCATTTCCTTTTCGTGGAAGTTATGCAGTGCCGCCGAGAGAAGCGTCTGGGTGCTGACGATGCGTGTTGACGTGCTAGGTAAAGCAGGCGATATCGACGGTTTTGGCTGGAGGGTCACCAACCTGAGCTGAGCCTGGCGCAGGTCTACCTGCTTGATCGAACGGGCCTCGGGCGCACGTTTGAGCAACGACTCGGCGAACTCATCCAAGGGGGTTATGGCCCCTAACCAGGCGTCTACTTGGTCCTGCGCCCGCTGTTGGCGCAAAGCAGCGGCGCGCAGCTCTGTCAGCTCTTGGGCAGACGCGCGCTTGAGCCAGCCTGGCAACTGACGGGCAATCAGCGCATCGATGGAGTCGGCAGGTATTACGGAAGGGGTCATGGGCAGCCTCAACGCTTGATAAAAAAGCGCTAGCTGAACAAGGTTCCAATCCCCTCTGGCCCTATTTATGTAGTGAATGCACAACTTGAAAATGTATTTGTGCCTACAGGTCAAATGACTTTGGCGCCATAGCGGCTTATTCGCTGCCGTTCAAACCTGCACACTGGGCACCACATGATCCTCCCCCTATTCAGGAGCAACCCCATGAGCGTTCCTTCCTTCGGCCTCGGCACCTTCCGCCTCACCGGCCAAACCGTCATCGACTCGGTCAAGTCTGCCCTGGCAGTCGGCTACCGTGTCATCGATACCGCACAGATCTACAAGAACGAAGCCGAAGTCGGCCAGGCCATCGCCGAAAGCGGCGTGCCGCGCAGCGAGCTGTTCATCACCACCAAGATCTGGGTCGACAACTACGCCGCCGACAAGCTGATCCCCAGCCTGCGTGACAGCTTGCAGAAACTGCGCACCGACTACGTCGACCTGCTGCTGATCCACTGGCCAGCGCCGGGCAACGGCGTAGAACTGCCCGAGTACATGAAGGCCCTGGCCGACGCCAAGCAGCAAGGCCTGGCTCGCCAGATCGGCGTTTCCAACTTCAACATCGAGCTGACCAGGCAAGCCATTGCCGTGGTCGGCAAAGGGGAAATCGCCACCAACCAGATCGAGCTCAGCCCCTATCTGCAGAACAGCAAGCTGACCGCGTTCCTCAAGGAACAAGGGATCACCGTGACCTCGTACATGACCCTGGCCTACGGCAAAGTGCTAAAAGACCCGGTACTGGCCCAGATCGCCGCCAAGCACAAGGCTACCGTCGCCCAGGTTGCCCTGGCCTGGGCCCTGCAACTGGGCTATGCCGTGATCCCGTCGTCGACCAAGCGTGAAAACCTGGCCAGCAACCTGCTTGCCCGTGGCCTGACGCTGGACACCGACGACATGGCACGCATCGCCAAGCTGGAGCGCAACGGCCGCGAGGTCAGCCCTGACGGCCTGGCGCCAACCTGGGACTGACACCGATGACTGCTCAAACAATGAGACCCGGCCGCGTGCTCTTCGCGTTGGCCATTGGTGCCTTTGGCATCGGCACTACCGAGTTCACCCCGATGGGGCTGCTGCCGGTCATCGCCCAGGGCGTGGAGGTGAGCATCCCCAGCGCCGGCATGCTGATCACCGCCTATGCCATTGGCGTGATGGTCGGCGCGCCGATCATGACCCTGCTGTTCAGCCGCTTTGGGAAGCGCGCTGCGCTGATGGCGCTGATGGCCATCTTCACCCTTGGCAACCTGCTGTCGTCACTGTCGCCGGACTACTACACCCTGCTCGCCTCGCGACTGGTCACCAGCCTCAACCATGGTGCGTTCTTCGGCCTGGGAGCCGTGGTGGCAGCCAGCGTGGTGCCCAAGGAGAAACAGGCCAGCGCCGTGGCCACCATGTTCATGGGCCTGACGATCGCCAACATCGGCGGCGTGCCGGCTGCCACCTGGATCGGCCAGCAGATTGGCTGGCGCATGGCATTTGCCGGTACCGCCGTACTCGGCCTGCTGGCCATGGCCGCACTGTGGTACGCCCTGCCCAAGGGTGAACGCGGCAGCGTGCCGCATGTGCGCAAGGAACTGGCGGTCATTGCCCGCCCCAGCGTGCTGCTGGCAATGGCCACCACCGTGCTCGGTGCCGGTGCCATGTTCACCTTGTACACCTACGTGGCGCCGGTGCTGGCCGAACTGACCGGTGCCTCGGACGGCTTCGTAACCTTGGGACTGGTACTGATCGGGGTTGGCTTCACCCTTGGCAACAGCCTGGGTGGCCGCCTGGCCGACTGGTCGCTGGATGGCGCGGCGAAGATCTTCCTCGCCGTGCTGGCGCTGATCATGCTGGCGATGCCCCTGGTACTGGGTAGCCACATCGGCGCTGCCATCGCCCTGCTGGTCTGGGGCATGTTCACCTTCGCCGTGGTACCGCCGCTGCAAATGCGCGTCATGACTGCCGCCATCGAGGCGCCAGGCCTGGCGTCGTCGATCAACGTGGGTGCGTTCAACCTGGGTAACGCCGTGGGCGCGGCGCTGGGTGGTGCGGTTATCAGCCTGAACCTGGGCTACGCCGCCGTGCCGATGGCCGGAGGTGTGCTGGCAGCTGCGGGGCTGTTGCTGGTATGGCTGGGCGGGCGCCACAAGGTCGCCGGCAAGACCGCAGCCGATATGGCCTGAAGGCAATCATCTGCAGGAGCGCCTCCGTTCTCCTGACAGGCTGTGGGCACGGATGCCCGAAACGCGACATTGGCTGCCTGTTCGGCGTGAGACAGGCAACCTCGGCACTGGATAACCTGCTGCGGCGACGCCTTGCTCCCTTGCCATAGAAGAACCTTGCCCATGACAACCTCCGCCGCCTCCGTAGCCGCCGCCACGCCTGCCGACCAGCCTCAGGGCTTTGTCGTGCGCATCGTCGGTGCTGCTGCATTCGCCCACCTGCTCAATGACCTGATTCAAGCCGTACTGCCGTCGATCTACCCCATGCTGAAAAGCGATTTCGCGCTGAGCTTCGCCCAGATCGGCTGGATCGCCTTGGTCTATCAGGTGACCGCTTCCCTGCTGCAACCCTGGGTCGGCATGTTCACCGACAAGCACCCACAACCCTACCTGCTGCCTGCCGGCATGTTGGTAACGCTGGTGGGCATCGCCCTGCTCGCCTTTGCCGGCAGCTATGAAATGCTGCTGGTGGCCGCCGCCGTGGTCGGCGTGGGTTCGGCCACCTTTCACCCAGAGGCCTCACGGGTGGCCAGAATGGCTTCCGGCGGGCGCTTCGGTACCGCGCAATCCACCTTCCAGGTCGGCGGCAATACCGGCTCGGCCCTCGGCCCGCTGCTCACTGCTGCCATTATCATTCCGCACGGCCAACCGGCCATTGCCTGGTTCATGCTGGCCGCTGCGCTGGCTGTTCTGGTGCTACTGCGGGTGACGGGCTGGAGCGTGCGCCACGGCCAGGCCCGGCTCAAGACCTTCGCGGGCCAACAGGCCCCCGGCCTGTCGCAGGGTGCCATGTGGCGCGCTGTGGCGGTGATCGCCGTGCTGATGTTCGCCAAGTTCGTCTACATCGCTTCGTTCACCAACTTCTTCACCTTCTACCTGATCGAGCATTTCGGCCTGAGTGTGCAGCACAGCCAACTGTACCTGTTCGTGTTCCTCGCAGCCGTTGCGCTGGGCACCTTTGCCGGTGGCCCGGTGGGTGATCGCATCGGGCGCAAGGCCGTGATCTGGGTCTCGTTCCTCGGTGTGGCGCCCTTCGCCCTGGCCCTGCCCCATGCCAGCCTGGCCTGGACAGCCGTGCTGGCGGTGGCCATCGGCCTGGTGATGTCCTCGGCATTCGCTGCCCTGGTGGTGTATGCCCAGGAGGCGGTGCCAGGCCGGGTCGGCATGGTTTCGGGGGTGATGTTCGGGCTGATGTTCGGCATCAGCGGCGTGGGTGCAGCCGGCCTGGGCACACTGGCCGACCGGCATGGCATCGAATGGGTGTACCAAGCCATCGCGTTCCTGCCGCTGCTCGGGTTGGCCACCGCCTTGCTACCGGCCACCCGCTCGCAGGCCCGCCCTGGCCGTTGCTGCTAAAGTGGCGCTGCCAGGCTGCTTCGATACGAGGTCACGATGGTAAAGCCGCAACGTGAACTGCTGGTGGAGGTCGATGAGTGGACCTGGGAAGTGGGTAGCCGTGCGACCGACTACCCAAGCGACTGGTTCATCGAGCCCCATAGCCACACCAAGCATCAACTGATCTATGCCATCAAAGGCCTGATGATCGTCGAGTCCGGAAACGAATGCTGGACGGTGCCACCCAGCCGAGGTGTGTGGATGCCTTGCGGCCAGGTGCATGCCATTCGCTGTGTCGGCGACGTGAAGATGCGCAGTGTGTTCGTGCGCAGCGACGCGGCAACCGGCCTGCCCCTGCAGAGCAAGGCCATCAGCATCTCGCCCTTGCTCAGCGAACTGATCAAGGCCTCGGTGGGGTTCACCGCACCGTTTGCCGAGGACTCGCGCGAAGCCCGGGTCATGCGCCTGATCCTCGACGAAATCTGCGTACTGCCGACCTTGCCGCTGAAGCTGTCGCAGCCCAGCGACCAGCGCCTGCGGGTGATCTGCACGGCATTGCATGAACGGCCCGAGGATAACGCCACCGTTGCCGACTGGGGCCTGCGACTGGGGGTGGACGAAAAGACCATCCAGCGGTTGTTCCGCAAGGAAACCGGCATGACCTTCGGCCAGTGGCGCCAGCAGGCGCGGCTGATGCAGGCACTGGAGCGGATTGCCTTGGGCGAGCGAATCATCGATGTGGCGGGGGCCTTGGGCTATGACAGCCCAAGTGCCTTCGCCAGCATGTTCAAGCGCCAGTTCGGTACCACGCCCAGTCAGTTCTTCAGATAACCTGAAGTCCACGCATTTGCCGGCACTGGCCCGCCGCATACGGGCTGTCCGCTGACGGCTCGCCCTGCCTGTTCTTGCACAGCATCCCCGCCAAGCCGTATACAGTACCCCTACAACAATGCCCGCAAAGGAGCCCGGCACATGACCGTGACGCTGTCCCCCCTGCAGATCGACTGCGATTTCGACTCCGGCAACATACAGGTACTGGATGCCAGCAACCCGGCCCAGGTACACCTGGCCATTCGCCCGGACACCCACAGCGGCCACTACCAGTGGTTCCACTTCAAGGTCAGCGGGCTCACACCGGGGCAGGTCCATCGCTTCAGCCTGGACAACGCTTCTGGCTCCTCGTACAAGAATGCGTGGAGCGGCTACAACGCTGTGGCCAGCTACGACCAGCAGCGCTGGTTCCGTGTGCCAAGCCAGTTCGACGGTACGGCGCTATCGTTCGAGGTGAAGGCTGAACAGGACCAGATCTGGTTCGCCTACTTCGAGCCCTACCCGCGTGCCCGCCACAACCAGCTGATCGAACGTGCCTGCCAACTCCCGGGGGTCGAGTTGCTGGCCAGCGGCCGCAGTGTCCAGGGCCGTGATATCCCCCTGCTGCGGGCAGGCGACGGTGCCGAAGGCAAGCGCAAGCTGTGGCTGATTGCCCAGCAGCATCCGGGCGAGCACATGGCCGAATGGTTCATGGAAGGCGTGATCGACCGCCTGCAGGCCAACGATACGGTGGTCGAGCAATTGCTGGCCAAGGCCGACCTTTACCTGATCCCCAACATGAACCCCGACGGCGCCTTCCTCGGCCACCTGCGCACCAACTTCAAGGGCAAGGACCTCAACCGCGCCTGGCAGGACGCCAGCGTCGAATTCAGCCCGGAAGTGTTCTTTGCACAGGCGCAGATGAAGCAGTACGGTGTGGATGCCTTCATCGACGTGCACGGTGACGAAGAGATCCCCCACGTGTTCACGGCCGCATGCGAGGGCAACCCGGGTTACACCCCTCGGCTGGCCAAACTCGAAGAGCAGTTCCGTAGCACCTTGTGCAGCCTGACTCGCGACTTCCAGACGGTGCATGGCTATACCCGTGACGAGCCCGGACAGGCGAACACGACGCTGGCCTGCAATGCGGTGGGCATGGCCCATGACTGCCTGTCACTGACGCTGGAAATGCCGTTCAAGGACCATGACGACGCGCCCGATGCCGTCACCGGGTGGTCGGGGGCGCGCTCCAAGGCACTGGCCGGGGCGGTGCTGGAGACCTTGGCCAGCATGGTTGGGGATTTGCGCTGAACCTCGCCTTGCGCAGCCCCTGCGGGAGCAGCCCGTCGCGACAGGCGGCGGCTGCTTCGGGGGTATTGACCGCCGTTCAGAACTGCACATCCAGTATCACACTGTCGGTGTAGTTCGCAGCCGGAGGTGTCGCCTGATCGGTATAGACCTTGGCGTTGTAGTTGAACACCTGGCTACCCGTGCCGGTACCTACGCCGGGGTTGATGTCGGCATCCGTACTGGAACGCCTGGCAGCCCCGGACGCCCCCCAGCGCACGGTGCCGGCACTTTTGAAAATGTCATAGGCCAGGTAGTTGTTGGCCGAAGACTTCATCCGCCGCCGCCCACCGGACACGTTCTGCCCGTCACCCAGCCCTACCGTGTAGCTGCTGCCCTTGGTGCATGACACGTTTATGCCCTGGCTCACCGTGCCGAACCCCGCCACCACCGGCGCACTGGCGAAGCTGATGTCAGGCGTGGTGATCTGGCAATCGTTGGTCACCGTCAGGCTCACGTTCAAGAGCTGGCTACCCGAGCCGATGTCGCGCCCAAGGCATATCCCCAACGCGCCAATCCCCGAACAATAATCCCAGCTCCAGGCCACGGTCAGGGCCTCTTGATACAACCCGGCCGCGACATTGCTGCCAATCTGGGTGCGCATATAGATCGGCACCGCCTTGGGCGTGGTACCGCCGAGCAGCCCCAGCAAGTCGAGGATGCCGTTGCGGGCGAAGTCGTAGGCCACACCCCGGGTAATCGGGTAGCGGGTGGTGTTGTCGGCATACAGCGTGTAGGGAATGACATCGCCTGTCGGGCCGACCAGCCCACCCGAGGCGGGCGTGATCGTGGCGTAGAAATGATCACCGCTGCTGAGCAAGGTCAGCAGCGAACCGGTGCACTGCAACCCCGAGTTGAGGCTGGAAGCCGTCTGTACCGTGTTGCGAACCTGCGTTGAATTAAGGCTGCCAAACGCTGCCGGCAACGTGGCCACCGACGAGCAAAGCGCCAAGGCCGTGCCGCTCGGCAACAGCAGCACGCTCGCCACCAGGCCCCGCCGCCAGGCATTCATCGGCACACCAACGGACCAATCAAAGGGACCGAGCCTTGCGCCTCGGGCAGGTCGAACGCCACTTCGCAATGCCCACCCCCTTCAAGCGCCACCTGAAGGCGGTTATGCGACGACAGGTTCTCCAGATACACCAACCCGTCCCACCCCACCACCGCCTGGGTGCCACTCTCTGCGTGGGTAACACGGCTACCCAGTTTGAGCACCTGCTGATTGCCATCCACCAATTCGATACTGGCCGCCATGACGCGCTTGAGGGGGAACTCCAGCAAGTAGCCACTGCCCCGTCGTACCGCCACACGCTGCTCAACGTCCGGCGCGAGGACATCCGGTGGCAGGTTCATCGGATCGATCTCGTACTTGCCCCGGTAGTAACCGCTGCTGTAAGGCACCAGCAAGTGCCCCTTGGCATCGGTACGGCCGATTTCCTGGTTTTCATAACGCACCGGTACATCGGCGTAACCTGCGGTGCTGACCACCACGAAGGCATCATCGATACGGTTGGCGGCGAACACGCCGGCATCCATCCACACCAGAGAACCACTGGCGTCGGCCCAGCGGGTCATCTCGCCGCTGCTGCCATACGTACCGGCCTGCAATTGCACCGATTGCAGGCGCCAGGTGACGTCGGCCTGGCGATAGGCATCACGGTCGCTGCCTGCGGCATAGCCCAGGTTGTAACCGACGCCGACACCGGCTGGCACCGCACGGCTGTAGTTGACCCGTTGCAGGGTCTCGCCTTCATTGCTGCGTTCCATGCTCAGCGCCAGGGTGCCGTGCAGGTCGAACGGGATCACCAGCTGCGCCTGCACCGCCCACTGGCTGTCCCCCACTTCACGGTTGGCCGAGAGGTACACACTGCTGCTGCCCCACAGCGGCTTGCTGTAGCTCAGGTTGATCAACCGGGTACGCGTACCGTCACCGGCGCGCACATCGAAGTAGCCAGCGCCAATGCTGCCGTACTCGTTCAGGTTGACACTGAGGGTGACCTGTTCGCTGCTTTTGCTCAGTTGCATGTCCGGGGAGCCCACCCGGCTCAGGTCGGCATAATCGCCATGGCGTTGCAGGCGTTGGTAACCGAAGCCGATGCGCTGGCTGTTGTATTGGTAGCCAAGGGCGACCTGGTGGCCCTTGTCGCCCTCGAACCGGCTTTGCGCCAAGGCAGCGTTGAGCACGCCGAAGTTGCCCACGCGCATGTTGCCGCCCAGCCCACCCAGCATCAGCGACTCCGCCGTTTCGGCGTGGGTTTCCAGGGTGAACATGTCACTGAGCCCATAGCGCAGGCTGCCCGAGGCAATACCCGGCCCATAGCTGAAATCGCGTACACCGTAATCACGGCGCAGGCTGCCGGCGGCCACCGAGTAGTCCGACAGGCCCTTCTGCAGCAGGCTGCTGGTGACGTAGAACGGCAAGGTGGTCGACACCTGCCGGCCAAGGGCATCAGTGGTGACCACCACCGCCTCCCCGGCACCGTTGATGAACGGCACGTTGGTGAGGGTATACGGGCCTGGCTGCAGTTCGGTGGTGCTGGACTTGAAACCGTTGATGAACAGGTCGAGCGACGTGGGCACCGCCGCTTCGCCGGCGAACGCAGGCAACGGGTAAGTGACAAGATCCGGACGCGCCGCGAAGTCGCGTGACAGCTGCACCCCGCCCACTCGCACCGAACTGCTCCAGGGCAAGGCGCCCGTCACGAAGTCACCGGCTTCGTAGGTCAGCAGGCGCTGCTCGTCTGTAAAGCGCCAGGTGGTGTCGTAACGCATGAAGCCACGGCGGGTATCGTCCGCCTGTGCGCCATTGAAAGACTGACGCCACTGCCCGGTACTGGAAAAGGTACCCCAGCTGTCGAACAGGCGCAGCTCGTTCCAGGCGGCCAGGTAGGTACCGCCTTCATCGGTGTCGTTGAGATACAGGTCGTAGTTGAACAAAGCGCCAAAACTGCTGCGCGCATCGCTGGCCGGGTAAAGGTTGCGATCACCCACTTGCTGTTCTGGCAACCAGGCTGGCGGCACCTGCAGCAGCAGGCGCTGGTTCTGACTGTCGTAGTCGGTGTGCAGCCCCGCGATGCTGTCCAGGGCCACCTCCCCCTGGGGGTTGCCCGGCAGCGAGACGCCGGCTGCACGCAATACGTCGCTGTCCAGGTACAACCGCCCGGCCCGCTGCTGCACCGGTATCAGGTCAACCCTGGGCATCTGGTTCACCACCAGGTCGAGGTAAAGGGTGGCCTCGGCGATGGCGGACATCTCCGTGGGCGGTGGGGGCAAGTCGTCGGCCAGTACCAGCGCGGGGCTGACCATGGCCAGCCCCAGGCACCAGCGGCACGTCGTCGCCGGGAGCCATTTCACACACGGTTTCCAACCATTGCCGGGTCCTCCCTGGCCCCTGCACTTCATTCGGCCGTTGGCTCATTGGCCTTGGCGGATGGCGTCCGCCGAGTGTTGACCATTGACCCTGCCCTTGAGCACGCTGCCGTTGCCGGATGCCACGGGAGCCGGCCAGCGCATGCTTGCCCCCGGCAGCACATAACCCAGCAGGCCTTCAGCCAGTGGCTTGCTCTGGCTGCCTTGCTGCACGACCACATCGGTCAGCCGCGCATGTACCGGGCCCGTGTTACGCAGTTCAATGTAGGGCTTGCCCTGCACCGTCACCGGGCGCCAACTGAGCTGCGGCTTGCCCACGCCCTCGGCATTGCGTCTGCCGTCAGGGTCGGCCTTGCCCCACAGCCCTTCGCCATAGACGAACAGCGGCACCGAATAGCGCATCTGCAATCGAATGGCCGCCGTCGCGCCGGGCTCGGCCTTGTCGACCGGGATGGCGGGCGGAATCTCGTCGATGATGATGCGGTAGGCCTGCTCCTGGCCGGCGGGTGAAGGGCCGGTACGGGTCAGGCGGATCAGTTGCTTCTGCCCGGGTGCAATGTTGGCGACCGGCGGGCTGCCGATAATCTCGCGCTGCGCCTGGAACTGCTCCTGGTAATCACCCTGGCGCCAGGCGAATACCCGCACCTGCAGGTTTGCCGGCGCAGTGCCGCGGTTTTCCAGCCACAACGCACCCGCCTTCTGGTCGGCCTCCAGCACCGGGTCGATCGGCCAGATCAGCACCGAAGTGGCCGCCCAGGCCGGCAGGCTTGCCAGCGACAATAATCCAGTCAATCCACGCGTCCACTTCGCGCCTGCCCGCATGCAGCTCTCCTTAGACACTTGTCATGGGTGGCGCTGGCCGTTACCAGGTCACCGTCACTTGCACCACATCGGTGTAGGTCCCTGCCGGCTGCGTGCCGGTCAGCTGAACCCGCCCGTACACCGGTAGCTTGATCGCCGTCGGGTCGGAATAGCTCACCGCCACGCTCTGACCGATCCCCAAGGCCTGGCTATAGGCGGCGTCCCGGTACAACTGGTAGGCCAGCACTTGCGTGCCACTGGTGCGCTTCAGGTTGCGTGTGCCACTGGCACTGTTTTGCCCGCCGTCCAGGCTCATGCTCATGGCCACGCCCGGGGTGCACTGGAACGTCACGGTAGAACCACCCAGCGATGTGCTGAGCAGCCCCGTGGACAGCGCCGACTGCGAGCCATAATCGAGCGTGCCGTAGCTGGTGACACCCCCCACCACCAGGCACCCGGCGACAACCTGCGCCGTCACAGTGAAGGTACTGGTAGTCACTGCCCCCAAAGGAGCGGCCAACAACACGCTGACGCCAGTCAGGCCTCCTGCCAGCCAGCCGCGCATGGGTCAGAACGACAGCTCGACCGAGATCGTGTCGCTGTACACCCCTGCGGGCAGGCCCGGCTTGCCGACGGCCTTGCCATAAAGGTTGACCGTCTGAGCGGCGCCGGTACTGGTCGGCAGGGTGATGGTGTCGTCGACCGCCAGCAGCGCCGTACGCCCCGCGTCGGTATAGAGGTCGTACGGTACAAAGTTGCCAGAACCATCGGCGAGCGCACGGGTGCCACCGCTCGACTGGCCATCATGCAGGCCTGCACTCACTTTGATCACAGGTACCGTACCTGCAGAGCACAGGATGCTCATGGCGCCTCCCCCGCCTCCCAGCACCTGGGCATCGGCGGTGACGAACAAGGCATCCTCGGTACCGAAGTCCAGGGCACCGAAGTCAAGCCCCGACGTGCCCGACGTGCCATTGACCTGGCAGGCCGCAGTCAGCGTCAGGGTCGAGCTGATACTCCCTGTCACCGTGGCCGCCTGGGCCTGGGAAGCCAACGCCAGGCCCAGGCCTGCGAGGACGCAATATGAAAGGTTCGTTCGCATCGGAGTCTCCTTGCGTGGTTACCAGTCCAGGGTCACTCTGAGGGTGTCGCGGTAAAGCCCGGCCGGCAGCGCACGCGGTTGCGCCACGACCACACCGTAAATGGGAATCGGTACTTGCTGGCTGCTGCTAATGGTGAAGGCCCGTGCCTGGCCGACGCCGTAGCGGCTGTTGCCGCCTGGGTCGACCGCCAGCTGATAAGGAATCAGCTCACGGCCGTTGCTCAGGCGGCGAATGCCATCGTCGCCATTGAGGCCACCATTGATACGCACGTTGAAGGCCCGAACCTCAGGCGTGCAACTGATCTGCAGGCTACCCTGACCGCCCACTTCGTCCACCTGGCTGCGCAACGGCTGGTCCCAGTTCGGACCGCGCTCGCCAAAGTCCAGTACGCCTGGGTCACCCAGCACGGCCGGTTGCGTCTCGTTGCTGCTGATCTGGCAAGACGCGCTGATCACCAGTCGCGCCTGGATGAAACCGGTGGTGCTGCCATGCACGGCACCGCCGGGGACCAGCAGCGGGCCGAGGGTGAGCAACAGGATCGAAGTGCGGCTCATGGCATGGCGTCCTTGTGCATGGTGGCGTCCTTACCAGGTGACGGTGACTTTCAGCAGATCGGCATAAACCCCTGCATCCGGCACCCAGGCCAGTTTGTCGATACGTGCATATAGCGGCAATTCAACCGAACCGCTGCCCGGCACACGCGCCGACTGGGCTACCCCCACCGCCAGCGGCTTACGCCAGGCAGCGTCACGGTACAAGCGGTAAGGAATGGGCCGCGCCTGGCGATCGTCGCTGGCCAGGTAGCGCAGTTCGCCGACGCCACCATGCTGGCCACCGTCGACGCGCACCTGATAGGGCGTATCCGGGTTGCACTCCAGGCGCGGCGGACGCTGGCTCAGCAGCACACCACTCAAGGGCGCGCCAGGGCCATCCAGGCGCGCCGTCGCCCCTAGGTCGATACGTCCCAGGGCCTGAGCTCCCGCATCGCGGGTCTGGTTGACCAGCATGCAGCCACGCTGCACCAGTACCCGCACTTCCACGAGAAAATCCGCCGCCACGGTACTGCCGCTGAACAACAGGCCGAACAGCGCGGCCAGCATGCGCTCCGTCACCTTGTTATCCTTATCGAAACGTCCTGAACTGAGCGTAGCAGTGAGGCGGCGCAGCCGATGTGGCATAAAGCCATTTTTTTTGTATTAGCGACAAAGCGATACCGTGGCATCAAAAAAAGCCTGTACCGCACAGAACCCGTGGCCACCCCGTGCCTCCAATGGCCAGGAGCCGGTAAATTTGCCGGGATTCTGTTAGGGTGAATCGTATTCGTCCCGCGCCAGACACCTGTGCCGTACACGGACGGACATGACAGGAGCTTTTTCAATCATGACTGCAGACAACTCACTGGCAGACGCCATGGAGCGCTGTGCCCAGGAACCGATCCAGGTTCCGGGCAGCATCCAGCCTCACGGCTTTCTGCTGGTGCTGGATGCCACCGACCTGCGTGTGCTGCAGGCCAGTGAAAATGTCGAGCACTGGTTGGGCTTGCCAGCCCGCGAACTGATCGGTTGCCACTTCGCCGACCTGGTTCACGAGGGCTTTGACCTGCACGCGCACCTGACACGGCTTCCCGAAGATGAAGTCTTCCCCTTCCACATTGGCGACGTGCGCTTGCGCCAGGGCGCACCCATCAGTGCCATGCTGCACATGCTGGTACATTGCCACGATCAGGTACTGATTGCCGAGTTCGAACCACCCCGACTGCCAGCAGACCTGGTCGGGCAAGGCGACTACTACCCGTTGGTGCGCAGCTTTGTTGCCAGTTTGCAGATAGCCAGCAGTATCGAAGACCTGCTGCAGCAAACGGTGTTGCAGCTCAAGCGGATCACCGGCTTTGGGCGGGTCAAAGCCTACCGTTTCGATGCCGAAGGCAATGGCCAGGTGCTGGCCGAGGTAGTCGACCCCGGCTACCCCAGCTACGCAGGCCTGTGTTTCCCGGCTGCAGACATCCCGCGCCAGGCGCGCGAGCTGTACCGGGTCAACCGTATCCGCGTGATCGAAGATGCCAACTATCAGCCCTCGCCACTGCTGCCCGCTACCAACCCGCGCACCGGCAAGCCGCTGGACATGAGTTTTGCTGCGCTGCGTAGCGTATCGCCCGTGCACCTGCAGTACATGCGCAACATGGGCACGCTGGCTTCGATGTCGCTGTCGATCGTGGTTGACGGCCAGCTGTGGGGGCTGATTTCCTGCCACCATCAGCAGCCACGCCCGGTGGACCTGCGCACCCGCACGGCCTGCGAGCTGTTGGCCAGCGTGCTGTCGTTGCAGATAGAGTCCCGCGAGTCCCATGCCAGTACGCGCAAGCTGTTGACGCTGCGCCAGCACATCGTACGCATGATCTCGTCCATGGCCGACCACGACAGCGTAAGTGACGGCTTGCGCGACCTGCCTGAAGTGCTGCTGGCCTTCGCCGACGCGCAGGGCGCGGCAGTGATCTCGGCCGAGCGCTGTGACCTGATCGGCCAGACCCCGCCTGAAGCCCAGGTGACGGCGCTGGTGCACTGGCTAGGCCAACGTGACGAAGACAAGGTATTCCATAGCGACAACCTGCGCCGCGACATCACTGAGCTGCCCGAGCTGGCAAACCATGCTGGCGGGGTGCTGGCGGTGGCCATCTCGCAGATCCACTCGCACTACCTGCTGTGGTTCCGCCCCGAGCAGATACGCACGGTCAACTGGGCCGGCCAGCCGACCAAGCAGGTCGGGCCACAGGGCAACCTCGACCCGCGGCACAGTTTTGAACGCTGGCAGGAAGAACAGCGCGGCTATAGCCAGGCGTGGGACCCGCTGGTGATCGAGGGCGTGATAGAGTTGCGCGCCGCGGTACTGGGCATTGTCCTGCGCAAGGCCGAAGAACTGGCACAACTGGCTGGCGAATTGCGCCGTTCCAACAAGGAGCTCGAAGCGTTTTCCTACAGTGTTTCCCACGACCTGCGCGCCCCGCTGCGGCACATCGCCGGCTATACCGAACTGCTTGGCGAGATCGAAGGCCAAGGCTTGAGCGAACGCGGCAAGCGCTTCCTCCAGCATATCGGTGAGGCGGCGCACTTTGCCGGCAGCCTGGTCGACAACCTGCTCAACTTCTCGCAGATGGGCCGCTCGGCCTTGCGCCTGTCCGATGTCGACCTCAACGCCCTGGTCGAGGCCATTCGCAGCGAGCTGGCCCCCGATTACGAAGGTCGCGCAATCGTTTGGGACATCGCCCCGCTGCCCAAGGTGATCGGCGACCCGGCATTCATCAACATGGCCTTGCACAACCTGATAGCCAATGCCATCAAGTACACTCGCGGCCGTACGCCTGCTCGCATCGAGATCAGTGCCGTACAGCACCCTGAAGAAACCGAGGTCTGCATCCGCGACAATGGCGTGGGCTTCGACATGGCCTACGCCAACAAGCTGTTCGGCGTCTTCCAGCGCCTGCACCGCATGGAAGATTTCGAAGGCACTGGCATTGGCCTGGCGAGTGTACGCCGCATCATCGAGCGCCACGACGGTCGAGTCTGGGCCACTGGCCAGGTCGACCAGGGCGCCAGCTTCCACTTCACCCTACCCCGTAACATTGTTACCTGAGGCACCGCAACCATCATGCTCAAGCCCATTCTGCTGGTCGAAGACAACCCCCGAGACCTGGAGCTGACCCTGCTGGCCCTGGAGCGCAGCCAGTTGGCCAACGAGGTCATCGTGCTGCGTGACGGCGCCGATGCGCTCGACTATCTGCTGCGCCGCAACGCCTATGCCGAGCGCGATGACGGCAACCCTGCCGTGCTGTTACTCGACCTGAAACTGCCCAAGGTCGACGGCCTGGAAGTGCTCAAGGAAGTGCGCGCCACCGCAGAGCTGCGCAGCATCCCCACCGTGATGCTCACCTCGTCGCGCGAAGAGCCCGACCTGTTGCGTGCCTACGAGCTGGGGGTAAACGCTTATGTGGTCAAACCCGTGGAGTTCAAGGAATTCGTCACCGCCATCTCCGACCTCGGGGTATTCTGGGCAGTGCTAAACGAACCGCCACCCGGCTCACTGCGACTGAACCGTCGCGGTAGCAACTGAGGCCGCCGCAACGATGCAGCAAACGCCGTTGAAACTACTGATGGTCGAAGACAGCTCGATGGACGCTGAGCTTACCCTGATGCGCCTGGAGCGCAGCGGGCTGCATGTGCAGTCGCAGCTGGTGTTCGACCATGCGGGTGTCGAACATGCCCTGCGCCAGGCCCGCTACGACCTGATCCTGTGTGACTGCGTGCTACCAGGCTCGTCCGGCACAGAAGTGCTGGCCATCGCCCAACGCCTGGCACCCGACATCCCGTTCATATTCCTATCCGGCATTTATGGCGAAGAGCACGCGGTGGAAATGATCCGCCTGGGCGCGACCGACTATGTGCTGAAGAAGAACCTGCCACTGCTGCCCAAAGCCGTGCGCCGGGCCCTGAGCGAAGTACAGGAACGCCAGCGCCGTCGCCGCGCCGAAGAGGCCTTGGCGGACGTCGAAGCACGTGCCCGCATCGCCATCGACGCCGCCGGCATGGGCACCTGGGACCTGCGCCCGCAAGAGGGCCTGTTGCTGTGGGATGACCGCTGCAAGACCTTGTTCGGCGTGCCCACCAGCACCGAAATGAGCCTTGAAGTGTTCTACGCCGGCATCTACCCCGACGACCTGCCACTGGTGCGCGAGGCGGTGGAACATGCCATGCGCCCGGAAAGTGACGGTCATTACCGCGTGGAGTTTCGGATCGCGCAACCCAATGGCCTGGAACCCCGCTGGTTGCTGAGCAGCGGCCAAAGCCAGTTCGTCGATGATCAGTGCGTTCGCTTCTCAGGCGTACTGCAGGACATCCACGCGCAACGCCAGGCCACCCAGGCGCTGCGTCAGCTGAACGAGATGCTTGGCGAGCGGGTCGAGCGCCGTACCCGCGAACGCGATCGTGCCTGGGAGCTGTCGCAAGATTTGCTGGCCGTGCTGAACAAAGACCTGACCCCGGTCGCACTGAACCCCGCCTGGGAAGCCAGCCTGGGCTTCTCACGCGAACGCCTGAGCCAGTCCTCCTTGCTGCACCTGCTGCCTGAGCACGACCAGGAACAGTTACTCACCGAACTGGCCGCCCTCGCCCACGGCCGCACCAGCGCACGCTTCGTCGGTCGCATCCTGCATGCCGGCGGCCAACAGCGCTGGCTGTCGTGGGTGGTGGTGCCGGAGGACACCTTGCTGTACGTGGTGGCACGCGACATCACCAGCGAGCGCGAAGCCGCCCTGAGCCTGGCAGACGCCAACGCGCGGCTGCGCGAACAGATCAACGAGCGCGAGCGCATCGAGGCCGCTCTGCAGCAGATGCAGCGGCTGGAAGCGGTTGGGCAACTAACGGCTGGCGTGGCGCATGACTTCAATAACCTGCTGACGGTGATACTCACCGGTGCCAGCTTTCTGGAGCGCGATCTGGCCAAGGCCGACCTGGACAAGGCCCGCACTCGCCTCACCCATATCCGCGAAGCGGGCGAGCGTGGTGCCAAGCTGACCTCGCAGTTGCTGGCCTTCTCCCGCCGCCAGCGTCTGGAGCCGGTGCCGCTGAACCTCAACCGTACCCTGGCCGGCCTGGAAGAGCTGCTGCGCCGCACGCTGGGTGGCAACATCTCGGTACGGCTGGACCTTGACCTGGCCCTGTGGCAGGCACTGACCGACCCCACCCAGACCGAGATGATCATCCTCAACCTTGCGATCAATGCCCGCGATGCCATGTCCGACGCCGGCCAGCTGACCCTGACAACGCGCAACACCCTTATCGACAAGCGCCCGCAACGTCCGGAAGACCCGGACCCGGGCGAATACGTGATGCTAAGCATCCGCGATACGGGTTGCGGCATGAGCGAAGAGGTGCTGGCCAAGGTATTCGAGCCTTTCTTTACCACCAAGGACATCGGCAAAGGTTCGGGCCTTGGCCTGGCCCAGGTGTTCGGCTTCGCCAAGCAGTCCGGTGGCGGCGTGCGCATCGACACCACACTCGGTCGCGGTACCGAAGTGGCGGTATACCTGCCGGCGGTAAAAGAGGAGATGGTGAACGAACCCGTGCCAGCAGTGCTCAGTCAGTCGATCAGCGAAAGCGGCCATAACCGCACGGTACTGCTGGTGGACGACGACCACCTGGTGCGCGACATGCTAGGCGATGTGTTACGCCAATACGGCTACCAGGTGCGCCAGGCGCACAGCGGCGAGCAGGCATTGGCCTTGCTGGATGACGACATTGACCTGCTGCTGACTGATTTCGCCATGCCCGAGTTCAATGGTGCACAACTGGCGCTGGCTGCCCGCGAACGGTATCCCCGCCTGCCGGTGGTGTTTCTTACCGGTTATGCGGAGTTGCAGGGGCTGGAACTGCCGGGCAGCCTGGTGATCCAGAAGCCGGTGCAGGCTGATGAACTGGCCAGGGCGCTGAACGAAATGCTGGGGATTTCCGGGTAACCCGGTACGGCACGACCCGCGCTCAGGAGGCGCGGAGGCGCGCAAAATCACAAAAACGCGAAAACCCAGTGCTCATCTTTCCTGGCACCGGGTTGAATACGTATTAATCTTGAAAAATGGCAGGGGCGGCTGGATTCGAACCAACGCATGGCAGGATCAAAACCTGCTGCCTTACCGCTTGGCGACGCCCCTGTATCGGATGCAGCATTTGCTGCTCTGACAATTCCAACTGAGTGACAACTGGGTCGTTGTCTTGGAATGCGCGGCACTTTAACAACAAACTTTCGGTCTGTGAACCCCCCTGATAAAAAAAATTGCCAAAAAACAGCGAGTTAGTCATTTCGGTGCTGGTGCAGCGACCGTCCGTCGGTTTCCGCCCGCCTCGCTTCAACACAATCGCATTCCGCACTTCCAATCAGATAAGCCCATTGCATTGACCAAGGAGGACCCCATGCCTGTCTCTCACGACCTCTACCAGGACCTGCACTACCCGCGTGAAATCGTCCAGCAGCGCCGCCAGCAGGACAAGGCGCTGGATCGCCTGCTGGACGAGTACGTGGACATCGACAACCAGGTGCTGGCTGCCGAATCGATATCGGCCGGTAACTTCGTCGACGAAGACCTGCGCCACCTCAAGGAACGTCGCCTGGCGGTGAAGTACATGATCGAACGCCAGCTGGAGCGAAAGGCATAGCCCGCACAGGCACAAGAGGCGGCCAGACCTATCGCAAGAAGTGATGATTGCCCGGCACTTTCTCTATTAGTCAAAATGGCCGCTCTCGGGCAAGCTGCAGGCTGCCCCGCCATCGCCCAAGGAGCGTTGCTTTTGTCTGCCTGGATCCCTACCCCGCTGCGCCAGCTTGGCCAACGCTTGCGCGGCACCGCCAATCAACAGAGCGAGCTGCTCGGCTGGTTCGAGGACAAGGCGCACAGCCGCGGTTATCAGCTGAGTGACGGCCAGCGGCGGGTAATCCACTGCATGGCCGAACAACTGACGCAGCTTGAACAAGGTCAACCGCGCAGTCTGTACCTGTACGGCTCGGTCGGCCGGGGTAAAAGCTGGCTGCTCGATGGCTTTTTCCAGGCCGTGCCGATAGCCGCCAAGCTGCGCCTGCATTTTCATGATTTCTTTGCACGCCTGCACCAGGGCATGCACCGCCACCGGGCGCTGGACGACGCGCTGGGCGCAACGCTGGACGAGCTGGTGGGTGGTTGCCGGGTGCTGTGCTTCGACGAATTCCACGTGCATGACATAGGCGATGCCATGCTGCTCACCCGGCTGTTCAACGCCTTGTTCGCCCGTGGCGTGTACCTGCTGGTGACCTCTAACTACGCGCCCGAAGGGCTGTTGCCCAACCCGCTGTATCACGAACGTTTTCTGCCGGTCATTCGCCTGATCAACAGCTCGATGCACGTGCTCGAAGTCGGTGGCGACACGGATTTTCGCAGTTTGCCAGCCAACCGCGAGCATCAGCGTTTTACCCAGGGCCATTATGTCTGGCCGGGTGATGCGGCGCAGCGCCAGGCGCTGAACGTGCCGAACGAACAACCGGTGATACTGGACGTGAACAAGCGCCCGCTGCGAGCGCTGGCCATCGATGGCCGGCGGGTGGTGCTGGGCTTTGACGATCTGTGCGAGAAGGCCACTGCGGTCATCGACTACCTGGTGCTGGCCAGGGAGTATGACGAGTGGGTGATCGATGGGCTGGATGACCTCTCGGCGTGTTCGCTGGCGGCTCAGCAGCGTTTCGTCAACCTGGTGGATGTGCTGTATGACCAGGATCGACGGGTGATTGTCATAGGTAAACGTCCGCTGGAAGAGAGCCTGGGCGGCCCGCTGGCCGACCTGATGCGTACCCGCAGCCGGTTGGGGCAACTGCACCAGATTGCCCCCTGAGCCTGCAGTGCCTGAGATGGCCCTTTCGCGGGTAAACCCGCTCCTACACGACGGCCTCTGCCGAACCACCGATGCGCGTGCCGCCCGCGAAAGGGCCATCGAGGTCAAACCATCAACCCGCCCTGGGCAAATCTGCCAGCACCGCTTCGATCTCCCCTAGCACTGCCGGGTCATCCAGGGTCGACGGCGGCACATAATCCTGCCCATCGGCAATCTTGCGCAGCACCGCCCGCAGAATCTTGCCGGAACGGGTCTTGGGCAGGCGCTTCACCAGCCGTACCCGGTTGAAACAGGCCAGCGGGCCAATTTCCTCGCGCACGCTGCCCACCAGCTCCACCAGCAACTGCGCCTCGGCAATGCCCTCGCCATCCTTGAGTACCACCAGCGCCAACGGTACCTGGCCCTTGATCTCGTCATGCACACCGATCACAGCACACTCCGCTACCGCCGGGTGGCGGGCGACCAGGTCTTCCATTTCACCGGTGGACAAACGATGACCGGAAACGTTGATCACATCATCGGTGCGCCCCATGATGTAGACGAAACCATCATCGTCCAGATAGCCGCCATCGCCCGTGTGGTAGTACCCCGGATACGTGCGCAGGTAGGCCTGCAGGTAGCGCTCGTGATCCCCCCACAGCGTCTGACTGCAACCGGGTGGCAATGGCAGGGCAATCACGATCGAACCCTGATGGTTGGCCCCGAGCAAGTGGCCTTCGTCATCCAGTACGCGAACGTTGTAACCCGGCACCGCCCGGTTGCTCGATCCTGGCTTCGCCGCACTGCCCTCCAGCCCGACGCAAGGCGCGGTGACCGGCCAGCCGGTCTCGGTCTGCCACCAGTGGTCGTGCACCGGCTTGCCACTCACCCGTTCCAGCCATTCATGGGTGCTGGAATCCAGCTTTTCCCCCGCCAGGAACAGTTGCCGCAGCGAGCTGAGGTCATGTTTGCGAATCAGGTCGCCCTCCGGGTCCTCCTTGCGGATGGCGCGCATGGCCGTAGGTGCACAGAACAGTGCGTTGACCCGGTACTGCTCCACCACCCGCCAATAGGCCGAAGCATCCGGGGTGCGGATTGGCTTGCCTTCGTAGAACACCGTGGTACAGCCGCTCATCAACGGCCCGTAGACGATCAGTGAGTGGCCGACCACCCAACCGACGTCGGAAATGCCCCACCACACATCGCCGGCCTGCATGCCATAGATATGGCGCATGGCGTAACACAGCGCCACGGCATTGCCGCCGTTTTCCCGGACGATACCCTTGGGCTTACCGGTGGTGCCTGAGGTATACATGATGTACAGCGGGTCGCCGGCATCCAGCTCGACGGGCGCCACCGGCTCGGCGTCGGCCAAGGCCGCCTGCCAGTCCAGGTCGCGGCCTGGCAGCAGCTCAGCGTGCGCCTGTGGCCGCTGCAGCACCAGCACATTGCGCGGCTGGTGCCGGGCCAGTTGCAGGGCACGGTCAACCAGCGGTTTGTATGCAATGACCCGGTCGAACTCCAGCCCGCACGATGCCGTCAGCAACAAGGTGGGCCGGGCGTCATCGATGCGCAGGGCCAACTCGTTGGCGGCAAAGCCACCGAACACGACCGAATGCACCGCGCCGATCCGCGCGCAGGCCAGCATCGCCATGGCCGCTTGCGGCACCATGGGCATGTAGATGATCACGCCATCGCCCTTGTTCACCCCCAGCTGGCGCAGCAAACCGGCCAGGCGTGCCACCTCGTCGCGCAATTGGTTGTAGGTGTAGGTCTGCTGCACGCCGGTCACTGGCGAATCGTAGATCAGCGCCAACTGCTCGCCGCGGCCCTGCTCGATCTGGTGGTCGAGGGCCAGGTAACAGCTGTTCAGGCGGCCATCCGCGAACCAGCGGTGGGTACCGTCGGCGTTATCTTGCAGGGTCAGGGCAGGCTTGCGGTGCCAGGCCAGGTGTGCGGCCTGTTCCGCCCAGAAAGCGGCAGGGTCGGAAATGGAATGGGCGTAGCTGTGCTGGTAGCTCATGTCGTTAGAAACCCGGTACTTGTTGTTATTGAAGGGCGAAACTTGAGTATGGACCGCTATACCCACGCCGCCATGGGACTAAAGTCACAACCGACCTGCAAATTTGCAGACAACGCAATTACGCCCCATAACGGTGCAAAGCCTCTAGAATAGGCCTCCCCTTCAACCACCGAGCAGCCCATGGACATCGAGCAGGCCCGTACCTTCCTGGAAATTGTGCGTTGCGGCAGCCTGGTCGCCGCGGCCGAGCGCCTGTTCGTGTCACAAACCGCGATCACCGCGCGCGTGCAGCGCCTGGAACAGCAACTGGGTTGCCAGCTGTTCGTGCGTAGCCGCAGCGGCGCCAGCCTGACCAGCGATGGCGAAGCGTTCGTCAGTTATGCCAACCAGTTGGTGCAAACCTGGGAAGCCGCGCGCCGCGACCTGCCGTTGCCTGAAGGTTGCCAGCAGGTGCTGCATGTGGGCGGTGAGGTGAGCCTGGGCAACCCGATGATGCTCGACTGGGTAAGTGCCCTGCACCGTGAACTGCCCAGCCATGCCATCCGCAGCGAGGTCAGCGACGGAGAATCGCTGCTGCGCAAGGTCGAGATGGGCTTGCTGGACGCCGCGCTGGTCTACCAGCCGACCTACGGTCCAGGCCTGCAGGTGGAGCAGTTGATGGAAGAGAAGCTGATTCGCGTGCGCCGGGTCGAGCGGCCCGAGCCGTACATCTACATCGACTGGGGCGAGGCCTTCCGCCGCCAGCATGATGCGGCCCTGCCCGACTGCGCGCGCCCGGCGCTAAGCTTCAACCTTGGTCCGTTGGCCCTGCAGTTCATACTCGACCAAGGTGGCAGTGGCTACTTCCGCACGCGGGTGGTGCAGGCCTATCTGGACAGCGGCGTGTTCGAGCGGGTACCGCAGGCACCGGAGTTCACCTACCCGACCTTCCTGGTGTACCCACGCAAACGCGACAGCGAAGCCCTGCAACAGGCCTTCGCGATCCTGCGCCGGCTGGTAGCTGCCGGCGCCAGCGACTGGTCACAACGCTGGGACCCGGTTATCTGAAGCCTCGATCTTGCTGAGCAACTGACGCTTGAGGCCGGCGATCAGGTCGGTCTGGGTGATCACCCCCACCAGCTTGTCGCCATCAAGCACCGGCAAGCAGTGCAGGCCTTGTTCGCACAACAAGGGCAGCAGGCGTTCCAACGGGTGCTGGCTGCTGACACTGACAACCCGCCTGCTCATCACTTGTGCCATGCGCACCGCCTGGCGGCCGAACAGACCGCGCCAGCTGAAACGCCCACGCTGCATCGCCGGGCCAACCAGGTCGCTGAGGCTGACGATGCCCACAAGCTTGCCGTGCTGCAGGACAGGCAGGGTTTTCAGGTGATGGCTGGCGAGCATTTTCCAGGCCTGCTCCAGTGTGGTATCAGGCGTGGCGAACTGCACATCGCGGGACATCACCGAGGCCGCGGTGATACCACCAAGGCTGCGCTGCAGGGCGTGCTGCTCAGTGGCGAGGATGATGCGCTCCAGCTCGTCACGGCTGACGTCGACGAACTCGCCCAGCTCTTCCAGGGCCAGGTCCAGGTCTTCACTGCGGATGCCGACCCGCTCGCCGGGCAGTGGGTCATGGGTGTGGTGCAGGTCTTTGCGTGGCAGCGCGCCTTTCGGGTAGCGCACCCCCGTCAAACGGTTGTAGGCGATTGCCACTGTCACCAGTATCAACGCATTGAGCAGCACCGGCTCCAGCAGGTGATCGCCCAGGGCGGTCAACCCCGGGTCGGCCAGCACCGCACTCACTGCCACACCGCCACCCGGCGGGTGCAGGCAGCGCAACAGGCACATGACCAGGATCGAGATGCCGAGCGCCGCAGCAGCCACCCACAGCTCGGGGCCGAAGCCTTCGCGCATGGCCAGCCCCACTGCACCCGCCAGGGCGTAGCTGCCCAACACCGGCCAAGGTTGGGCCAAGGGGCCGGAATGCACCGCAAACACCAGTACCGCCGAAGCAGCCAGCGGGCCGAGCAAGTGCAGGGCGATGCTGGGACCATAGGCCAGGCTGGTCAGCCAGCCCGCGAGGAACAGGCCAAGCAGCGCACCGATACCGGCACGCAACCATTCTTTCGGGGGGATGTTGAGGGAGGCCGGCAACAGCCGCTGCAGACGACTTTCGGAACGCGAGGCAGACATTTGGGCAATCGGGATCTTTGGTTTTTCTGTTTAAAAAGAAAGCCCAGCCGAGTTGGCCTGGGCCTCGTATTGCGCATGCAATACCACAAGGGGCTCCGTCCGTGGAGAGATGGAAACCGCAGGGTTTCGTGGGGGGATTTTGCCGGGAGGGGGAAATTTGGGCTAATTCAAAAAACTGCGGCTGTACTGCAATTTTTTTGCAGTACTGATAGGGCCAAAGGGTATTGCGTACCTGTGGGAGCGGCCTTGTGTCGCGATGGGCCGCACAGCGGCCCCGGCATCAACGAGCCTTGCGCGGCAGGTCGATGCTCACCCGCAACCCGCCCAGCGGGCTCTCCAGCAAGGCCAGTCGCCCGCCCCATGCGTCGACGATATCGCGCACGATGCCCAACCCCAGCCCATGCCCAGCCACCTGCTCGTCCAGCCGTGAACCTCGCTCCAGCACCTGCTGCCGCTGGTCTTGCGCAATACCCGGGCCATCGTCATCGACCCACAGCCGGTAGCCCTCGGCGTTCGACGCGATACCCACGCGCACCTCGCTGTCAGCCCACTTGCAGGCGTTGTCCAGCAGATTACCCAACAGTTCCAGCACGTCCTCGCGGTCCCATGGCAACAACAGCCCGGGCGACACATCACTTGCCAGCAGCAGGCCCTCGCCATGAATCATGCCCAAGGTGCCGAGCAACCCCGGCAGTTCGGCATCACAATCGAACTGCGCACCCGGCAGCGCATCCCCTGCCAAACGTGCACGGTTCAGCTCGCGCGCCAGGCGCTCCTGAATCTGCTGCAACTGCTCACGCATTTGCGCGCGCACCTCCGGCAGACCCTGCAGGCGGTCACTGGAAGCCAGGCTCAGCAACACCGCCAGCGGCGTCTTCAGCGCATGGCCGAGGTTACCGAGGGCATTGCGTGAGCGGCGCAGGCTGTCTTCGGTATGGCTAAGCAAGTGGTTGATCTGCCCCACCAGCGGTACCAACTCGCTGGGCACCTCGGCATCCAGCTGCGAGCGCTGCCCCTGCTGCAGCTGGGCGATCTGCTGGCGCGCCCGCTCCAGCGGCCGCAGCGAGCGGGTAACCGTGATGCGCTGCAACACCAGAATCAGGATCAGCGCCACCAGGCCCATGCCCAGGCCGATCTGCTGCAAGCGTCGGAAACCTTCGCGCACCGGTGAATAGTCCTGAGCCACACTGATCGAGATGTCCTGGCCCAGGCGCCGGTAGTCGGCACGCAGGGCCAGCAGTTGCTGGCCTTCCGGGCCGAGTTCATGGCTATCGGAAAGCCCGGGCGCTGCGGGCTTGGGCATGTCCAGGTCCCACAGCGAACGAGACCTCCAGGTACCCTGGTCGAAATCGATGCGGAAGTAGTAACCGGAAAACGGCCGCTGATAGGCAGCCGAGATGCGCCGCTCATCCAACTGCAGGCCGGAGGGCCCGCGCACCAATGCCACCAGAAGGTTCTCGCTTTCGTTGCGCAGGCCGTTTTCCAGATAACGTTGCAGGCCGGCCTCGAACAGCCACAAGGTCAGTTGCGCCAGCACCACGCCGACCACCACCAGTACCGCCACCAGGCCCAGGCTCAGGCGCGCCTGGATCGACTTCACTCGCCGCTCCCGGCATAGATGTAGCCTTGCCCGCGACGGGTTTCGATCACACTGCGGCCCAGCTTGCGGCGCAAATGGTTGACGTGGACCTCCAGCACGTTCGAGTCGCGCTCGGTTTCACCGTCGTAGAGGTGCTCGGCCAGGTGGCTTTTGGACAGGATCTGCTGCGGGTGCAGCATGAAGTAGCGCAGCAGGCGGAACTCGGCGGCGGTCAGTTGCACATCCACCCCGTCGCGGCTCACGCACTGACGGCTTTCGTCAAGGTGCAGGCCGGCCGCTTCCAGCTTCGGCTGATTGGCCAGGCCCCGGGCGCGGCGCAGCAACGCCTGGATGCGCAGTTGCAGCTCTTCGGGATGGAACGGCTTGCTCAGGTAATCGTCAGCCCCGGCCTTCAGCCCTTCGATGCGCTCGGCCCAGGAGCCGCGGGCCGTGAGAATCAATACCGGTGTGGCCAGGCCGGCGGCACGCCACTGGGCCAGCACATCCAGGCCGGGCAAGCCAGGCAGGCCGAGGTCCAGGATGATCAGGTCGTAAGGCTCGCTTTGCCCCTGGTAAACCGCGTCACGGCCATCAGCCAGCCAGTCCACGGCATAACCCTGGCGCTGCAGGCCGGCGGTCAGTTCATCGGCCAACGGTACGTTGTCCTCGACAAGCAACAGGCGCATTCAGTCATCTTCCTCGTCTTTGAGCAGGGCGCCGGTGCTGGCATCGAGCTTGATCTCGCGCACCACACCTTCAGTCGTCAGCAACTCGACTTCATATTCGTAGCGATCATCGTCTTCTTCCAGCTCGGCTTCCAGCAGACGCGCCCCGGGGTGACGCCCCAGGGCGGTCTCGAGCAGCTGTTCGAGCGGCAGGATGATGCCCTTCTGACGGAGCTTCAGGGCTTCATCCTGGTCCAGGTCGCGAGCAACAGCCAGGGAGCAGACGGCAAGCAGCGAGAGCGCCAGGTAACGTGCCGTCCGGGATACATGGATCATCAGCTGTCTCGTTCGTCCTTGAGCACCTCACCGGTCTTGGCATCCATGTCGACGTCCCATTCGACGTTCTGCGTATCACGCAGCTCGACCTTGTAGATGTAGCGGCCGTACTCGTCTTCAAGTTCCGAGTCAGTGACGGTGGCGCCTGGGTGCTTGGCCACGGCAGCGGCCTTGAGCTCGTCCAGCGACTTGATGGTCTTGGCGTTGACCAGTTTGACCACTTCGTCAGGCTGAACGTCCTTGGCGAAGGCGGCATTGGCACCCAGGGCGAGGGCAGCGGCGGTGATCAGGGCAGTCATGGTTTTCATCGTTCTTCTCTCCTGAGAACTGTGCAAGTTGTCTACGGGGTTAAGATTAACCAGCGGTCCTTAATTCAACCTGAAAACAGCTGGCGGCATGATAGCGCAGTTACGCCGCCAACCCGACTCGGCCCAGTGCAAGGTGCGGCCTTGTGCTGCGAAAGGGCCAATACAGCCACCTACAGGTGTGTTATCTGTAATGGCCCCACGCAGCACAAGGCTGCTCCTATGCCCAAGAGACCCGCCATGAGCGCCATCCACATCAAATACCCCGCCCTCACCTTCAAGGCCGGCCAGCGTGCCTTGCGACACATCCGCGAGCGTGGCCTGCAGGCGGCCGATGTCGGGGTATTGCCGGGCGCGGCGGGTGGGCCGAAGCCGCTGGGCATCCAGGGCCTGGACCTGGCGCTGTTCGGCGAGTGGCTACCCTCGGCACCCCGTCAGCGTGCCCTGATCGGCGCATCGATCGGTGCCTGGCGCTTCGCCAGCGCCTGCCTCGACGACCCGGTCGCCGGCATCCGTCGCCTGGGCGAGCTATACACCGAGCAGGATTTCGCCAAGGGCGTCACCCCGGCCGAAATCAGCCGCAGCTGCCAACGCATGCTCGATGACCTGCTGGAGGGCCGCGACGGCCAGCTGCTGGCCAACCCGCACTACCGCCTGAACATCCTGGTGGTGAAAAGCCATGGCCAGCTCGCTCACGACCATCGCGGCCGCCTGGGGCTGGGGCTGGGCTCGGTGGTTGCCAGTAACCTTTTGGGCCGTTCGCGCCTGGCCCGTCACTTCGAGCGCATCATTCTGCACGATGGGCGCGCCGCGCCTCCGCTCGACACGCTGACCGACTTCCCCTCACGCTACCTGCCGCTGGACTTGACCAACCTGCGCCACGCCCTGCTCGCTTCCGGGTCGATACCGATGGTCATGCAGGGCGTGAAAGACATCCCCGGTGCCGGTGCCGGCACCTACCGCGACGGCGGCCTGCTCGACTATCACCTCGACCTGCCCTATCGCGGCGACGACCTGGTGCTGTACCCGCACTTCACCGACAAGGTCGTACCCGGCTGGTTCGACAAGGCCCTGCCCTGGCGCAAGGGCGATGCCACCCGCCTGCAAAACGTGCTGCTGATGACGCCTTCGCCGCAATACCTGGCCGCCCTGCCCTACGGCAAACTGCCCGACCGCAACGACTTCAAGCGCTTCATGGGCGATGCGCCAGGGCGCAAGCGCTATTGGTACAAAGCCATTGCCGAAAGCCAGCGCCTGGGGGATGAACTTCTGGAACTGACCGCCACCGGGCGGCTGCATGAACGCCTGCAAGCCTTGTAGCGGCCATGCTGGTAGACTGCGCGCATTATTGATTCACACAGAGTTATGACAGCGTGGAAATTTTCAAGGAATTCACATTCGAATCGGCCCACCGCCTGCCCCACGTCCCTGAAGGGCACAAATGCGGCCGTTTGCATGGCCACTCGTTCAAGGTCGGCCTGCACCTGACCGGCCCGCTCGACCCGCACACGGGCTGGATCCGCGACTTCGCCGAGGTCAAGGCGATCTTCAAGCCGATCTATGATCAGCTGGACCACAACTACCTGAACGACATCCCCGGGCTGGAAAACCCCACCAGCGAAGTGATCGCCAAGTGGATCTGGGACCAGGTCAAGCCGCTGATGCCGGAGCTGTCCAAGGTTCGCATCCACGAAACCTGCACCAGCGGTTGCGAATACACCGGCGACTGATTCGCCCGGCTCACTGGCCCTGCGCGCTGCCCATGGCATCGCGCAGGAAGCTGGGGGCGATATAGCGCTGGTAGTGCGCCTCTGAAAGCAGGAAGAACTCGCGATCGATCGCATCGCGCAATTGGGGCAGTTCCCAGTCACGGAACTCCGGCAGCAACACCATGCCATAGGCCTCCAGGTCACGGATCATCCGCGCCCCGCGGGCAATCAGCTGGTAAGCCCAGCAATACGCCGACTGCTGCTCGACAAAGCGGATGGAGCGCTGCTCCAGTTGCTGGCGCAGCAGGCCTTTGTCGAACACCTCAAGCTTGGCCATCATCACCTGCACCAGCAGTTGCTCAAGGCGCAACCACACGGCGCGCTTCTGCGTGTCGTCGTAGCCGTTCCAGTTGATCACTTCGTGGTGAAAACGCTTGCAGCCACGGCACACCGTGTCTCCGTACACCGTGGAGCACAGGCCGACGCAAGGGGTTTTGATGGACTTGTTGGACATGAAAAACAACAGCTTGGCGATGGAACACAGGCCCATGTTAGCCCTTTGTCTAACCAGGGTCACTCGTTAAAGTCATGAACACCGCCTTACCTTCAGGCTTTTTTTACCGTAGAATCACCCGGCCTTTTCAAAGGCAACAATGTCCGTTGGAAGCTGTTTTCAAAGCGTCACGAGCACAGTTGATCCGGTAGAACGGCGTTGGCCCGGGCCATGCATCCCTCGCATGCCCGCGCCAGCCCTCATCAGTCCCCGTTCTGCAGGCGTAAAACTTTGAAAGCAGCTTCTGTAAGGATTCCTTGCGACCCTGGTTGGGCGGCCCACAAAGCCGCGGCAGCGCATGGGTGCATTGAATGCTGGATAAGCGTCCCGGACCCCCTTTAGGGACCACTGATGAGGGAAATAACTGTGCTTGAAGCCTACCGCAAACACATCGAAGAGCGCGCCGCCCTGGGTATCGTTCCCCAGCCGCTGAACGCCGAACAAACTGCAGGCCTGGTCGAGCTGCTGAAAAACCCGCCGGCCGGCGAAGAAGCCTTCCTCGTAGACCTGATCACCAACCGCGTACCGCCAGGGGTCGACGAAGCTGCCTACGTCAAGGCCGCTTTCCTCTCCGCCGTCGCCAAGGGCGAAGCCAAGTCGCCACTGATCGACCGCAAGCACGCCACCGAACTGCTGGGCACCATGCAGGGCGGCTACAACATCGAAACGCTGGTCGCACTGCTGGATGACGCCGAACTGGGCGCCGTCGCGGCCGAACAGCTCAAGCACACCCTGCTGATGTTCGATGCCTTCCACGACGTGGCCGAAAAAGCCAAGGCCGGCAACACGCACGCCAAGGCCGTCCTGGAATCCTGGGCTGCCGGCGAGTGGTTCACCTCGCGTCCGGCCATCGCCGACAAGTACACCCTGACCGTGTTCAAGGTGCCTGGCGAAACCAACACCGACGACCTGTCGCCTGCCCCGGACGCCTGGTCGCGCCCTGACATTCCGCTGCACGCCCTGGCCATGCTGAAAATGGCCCGCGACGGCATCGAACCGCAGCAGCCTGGTTCGGTCGGCCCGCTGGCCCAGATCGAAGCCGTCAAGGCCAAGGGCTTCCCGGTTGCCTATGTCGGCGACGTGGTCGGTACCGGTTCCTCGCGTAAATCCGCTACCAACTCGGTACTGTGGTTCTTCGGCGACGACATTCCTTACGTGCCGAACAAGCGCGCCGGTGGCTTCTGCTTCGGCACCAAGATCGCCCCGATCTTCTACAACACCATGGAAGACGCCGGCGCCCTGCCGATCGAATTCGACTGCACCAACCTGGGCATGGGCGACGTCATCGACGTTTACCCATACAAAGGTGAAGTACGCCGTCACGACAGCGACGAGCTGGTCACCACCTTCGAGCTGAAAACCGAAGTGCTGCTGGACGAAGTCCGCGCTGGCGGCCGTATCCCGCTGATCGTCGGCCGCGGCCTGACCGAAAAAGCCCGTGCCGAGCTGGGCCTGGGTGCTTCCGACCTGTTCAAGAAACCAGAGCAGCCTGCCGATTCCGGCAAGGGCTTCACCCTGGCGCAGAAAATGGTCGGCCGTGCCTGTGGCCTGCCAGAAGGCCAGGGCGTGCGCCCAGGCGCCTACTGCGAGCCAAAAATGACCACCGTCGGCTCCCAGGACACCACGGGCCCGATGACGCGCGACGAGCTGAAAGACCTGGCATGCCTGGGCTTCTCTGCTGACCTGGTCATGCAGTCGTTCTGCCACACCGCGGCCTATCCGAAGCCGATCGACGTCACCACCCACCACACCCTGCCAGACTTCATCCGAACCCGTGGCGGCGTGTCGCTGCGCCCAGGCGACGGCATCATCCACAGCTGGCTGAACCGCATGCTGATGCCTGACACCGTAGGTACCGGTGGCGACTCGCACACCCGCTTCCCGATCGGCATCTCGTTCCCAGCCGGTTCCGGCCTGGTGGCCTTCGCTGCCGCCACCGGCGTCATGCCACTGGACATGCCAGAATCGATCCTGGTGCGCTTCAAGGGCAAACTGCAGCCAGGCATCACCCTGCGTGACCTGGTGCATGCCATCCCTTACTACGCCATCCAGAAGGGCCTGCTGACCGTCGAGAAGAAAGGCAAGAAAAACGCCTTCTCCGGCCGCATCCTGGAAATCGAAGGCCTGGACGAACTGACCGTCGAGCAAGCCTTCGAGCTGTCCGACGCCTCGGCCGAGCGTTCCGCTGCCGGTTGCACCATCAAGCTGCCGGAGAAGGCCATCGCCGAGTACCTGCAGTCCAACATCACCCTGCTGCGCTGGATGATCGGCGAAGGCTACGGCGATGCCCGCACCCTGGAGCGCCGTGCCCAGGCCATGGAAGCCTGGCTGGCCAAGCCTGAGCTGCTGTCGGCCGACGCCGATGCCGAATACGCCGAAATCATCGAAATCGACCTGGCCGACGTCAAAGAGCCTGTGCTCTGCGCGCCGAACGACCCGGACGATGCCCGCCTGCTGTCCTCGGTACAAGGCGAGAAGATCGACGAAGTGTTCATCGGTTCGTGCATGACCAACATCGGTCACTTCCGCGCTGCCGGCAAGCTGCTGGAGAAGGTCAAGGGTGGCATTCCGACCCGTCTGTGGCTGGCTCCGCCAACCAAGATGGACGCTCACCAGCTGACCGAAGAAGGCTACTACGGCATCTACGGCAAGGCCGGTGCACGTATGGAAATGCCAGGCTGCTCGCTGTGCATGGGCAACCAGGCACGCGTGCAGACCGGTTCGACCGTGGTCTCCACCTCGACCCGTAACTTCCCGAACCGTCTGGGCGACGCGACCAACGTGTACCTGGCATCGGCCGAGCTGGCCGCTGTCGCTTCGATCATCGGCAAACTGCCGACCGTCGAAGAGTACATGCAGTACGCGAAAGACATCGACAGCATGGCTGCCGACGTTTACCGCTACCTGAGCTTCGACCAGATCGCCGAGTTCCGCGAAGCGGCAGCCAACGCCAAGATCCCGGTGGTTCAGGCGTAAGCTGAGTTACAGGTTGTAAACAAAGCCCCGGCAGCGATGCCGGGGCTTTGTTGTTTGGGCCTGTGCCGGCCGCTTCATATCACAAACAAGTCCACGAACCTGTGCACAGCCGTGCCTTCCAGCTTCTGCTGGTCCTTGCACAGTTCGAAAACCTGCTGACACCGCTGCCGGGCAAAGCGGGTCGCCAGGTTGGCCCTGAACTTGGCCTCCAGCAACGGTATCCCCTCCCCGCGCCGCCGACGATGCCCGATCGGGTACTCCACCACCACTTGCTCGGTGCTGCTGCCATCCTTGAAGAACACCTGCAGCGCGTTGGCGATCGAACGCTTGTCCGGCTCCAGGTACTCGCGACTGAAGCGCGGGTCTTCCACCACCTCCATCTTCTCGCGCAGGCGGTCGATACTGGGGTGGTTGGCATGGAAGGCGTCCTCATAATGCTCCGCCACCAGATGACCAAAGATCAGCGGCACGGCCACCATGTACTGCAGACAGTGGTCACGGTCGGCGGCATTGGCCAGTGGGCCGCTCTTGGAGATGATGCGGATCGCTGATTCCTGGGTGGTGATGACGATGCGGTCGACTTCATGCAGACGGTTACGCACAAGTGGATGCAGGGTTACTGCTGCCTCACAGGCGGTCTGGGCGTGGAACTCGGCAGGGAAACTGACCTTGAACAGCACGTTCTCCATCACATAGCTGCCCAACGCCTGGGGCAGGCGCAGCTCGTACTGCCCAGCGGGCTTGAGCGCCAGGTCTTTGTTGGTATGGCTGAACGAAACATCGTAGAACCCCCACTGCGACGCCGTGAGCACGCCCGGCACGCCCATTTCCCCACGCAAGGCGATGTCGGCCAGGCGCACACCTCGGCTGGAGGCGTCACCCGCAGCCCAGGACTTGCGCGAACCGGCGTTGGGCGCATGGCGATAGGTACGAAGGGCCTGGCCGTCGACGAAGGCGTGGGACAAGGCCGAGAGCATCTGCTCACGATTGGCCCCCATCAGCCTGGCGCACACGGCGGTCGACGCGACCTTCACCAGAATCACGTGATCGAGGCCGACACGGTTGAAGGCGTTTTCCAGCGCCAGCACGCCCTGAATCTCATGCGCCATGACCATGGCCTCGAGCACATCACGCATCAGCAGTGGCTTTTCACCCGCGGCAACCCGTTTCTGTGACAGGTGGTCAGCCACTGCCAGGATGCCGCCAAGGTTGTCCGAGGGATGAGCCCATTCGGCGGCCAGCCAGGTGTCGTTGTAGTCCAGCCAGCGCACCGTGCAGCCAATGTCCCAGGCAGCCTTGACCGGGTCGAGGCGATAGGAGGTGCCGGGGACGCGAGCACCATTGGGGACCAGCGTGCCTTCCACCTGGGGGCCAAGGAGCTTGGTGCACTCAGGGAAGCGCAAGGCGAGAAGGCCGCAACCGAGGGTGTCCATCAGGCAGTTGCGCGCGGTGTCCAGGGCCTCGCGGGAATCGACCCGGTAGCCGAGGGCGTAATCGGCCAGGGTTTGTAGCACCCGGTCGTAATCCGGGCGATCGTTGAGGTCTACGTTGGCGCTCATATCCAGCTCCCTTCAGAATTGCCGGGGCTGCTGTGCAGCCCTTCGCGGGCTTGCCCGCTCCCACAGGGATATCACAGCATTCAAACCCTGTGATTACCTGTGGGAGCGGGCAAGCCCGCGAAGGGCCGCAAAGCGGCCCCTCTTGAAGCCGAGCGCCAGTGGTGCTTTAGAAGCTATCGCCAGGCACGCGAACCCAGCCCTCCATCAGCACGCGAGCACTACGGCTCATGATTGCCTTGGTTACCGTCCACTCACCATTCACCTGGCGTGCTTCGGCCCCGACCCGCAGGGTGCCCGAAGGATGACCGAAACGCACAGCGCTGCGCTCGCCTCCGCCAGCGGCGAGGTTGACCAGCGTGCCCGGAATGGCCGCCGCAGTGCCAATTGCCACCGCAGCCGTACCCATCATGGCATGGTGCAGCTTGCCCATCGACAAGGCCCGCACCAGCAGGTCGATCTCACCGGCCGGCACCGCCTTGCCACTGGAGGCAGTGTAGGTGCTCGGCGGCGCGACGAACGCCACTTTCGGCGTGTGCTGACGCCCGGCAGCCTGGTCGACGTTGTCGATAAGCCCCATGCGCACGGCGCCATAGGCGCGAATGGTCTCGAAGCGCAGCAGCGCCTGCGGATCGCCGTTGATGGCGTCCTGCAGTTCGGTACCGGTGTAGCCGATATCGGCAGCATTGACAAAAATGGTCGGGATACCGGCATTGATCAAGGTCGCCTTGAACGTACCGACCCCCGGCACTTCCAGGTCATCGACCAGATTGCCGGTGGGGAACATGGCACCGCCACCGCCGTCTTCATCGGCTGCAGGGTCAAGAAACTCCAGCTGCACCTCGGCCGCCGGGAAGGTGACCCCGTCCAGCTCGAAGTCGCCGGTTTCCTGCACTTCACCTTCAGTGATCGGGACGTGGGCGATGATGGTCTTGCCGATATTTGCCTGCCAGATACGCACGGTGGCGATACCGTTGCGCGGAATACGCGCCGGGTCGACCAGGCCACTGCTGATGGCAAACGAACCGACCGCAGCGGACAGGTTGCCGCAGTTGCCGCTCCAGTCGACGAAGGCCTTGTCGATGCTGACCTGGCCGAACAGGTAGTCGACATCGTGCTCGGGCTTGATGCTTTGCGACAGGATCACGGTCTTGCTGGTGCTCGACGTGGCGCCGCCCATGCCGTCGATCTGCTTGCCGTAAGGGTCGGGGCTGCCGATTACCCGCAGCAGCAGCGCATCGCGGGCGGGACCTGGAATTTGCGCCTGCTCGGGCAGGTCTTGCAGGCGGAAGAACACGCCTTTGCTGGTGCCGCCGCGGATGTAGGTGGCGGGGATTTTGATCTGGGGTACATGTGCCATTTTCTTGGGCATCCTGATAGTCCGGTGAAATACCCTGGGGCCGCTTTGCGGCCCCCGATTCATGCTCAGGCGGTCGCTTCGAGGAAGTCCTGGGCAAAGCGCTGCAGCACCCCGCCCGCTTCGTAGATCGACACTTCCTCGGCGGTGTCCAGACGGCAGGTCACCGGTACTTCCAGGCACTCGCCATTGGCACGGGTAACCACCAGGGTCAGGGTCGCCCGTGGCGTACGCGCACCCAGCACGTCATAGGTTTCGCTGCCATCCAGGCCCAGGGTCTTGCGGTCGGTGCCCGGCTTGAACTCCAGCGGCAGCACGCCCATGCCTACCAGGTTGGTGCGGTGAATACGCTCGAAGCCTTCGGCCACGATCGCCTCGACACCGGCCAGACGCACGCCCTTGGCCGCCCAGTCACGGGACGAACCCTGACCGTAGTCGGCACCGGCGACAATGATCAGCGGCTGCTTGCGCTGCATGTAGGTCTCGATCGCCTCCCACATGCGGGTAACCTTGCCTTCCGGCTCGATACGCGCCAGCGAGCCCTGTTTCACGCTGCCATCGTCGTTGCGCACCATTTCGTTGAACAGCTTGGGGTTGGCGAAGGTGGCGCGCTGGGCCGTCAGGTGGTCACCCCGGTGAGTGGCGTAGGAGTTGAAGTCTTCTTCCGGCAGGCCCATTTTCGCCAGGTACTCACCCGCAGCGCTGTCGAGCATGATGGCGTTGGACGGCGACAGGTGGTCGGTGGTGATGTTGTCCGGCAGCACCGCCAGGGGACGCATGCCGCGCAGGGTGCGCTCGCCGGCCAGGGCACCTTCCCAGTAGGGAGGGCGGCGGATGTAGGTGCTCATCGGGCGCCAATCATACAGCGGCGCAACTTTCGGCCCGCGGTCTTCCTCGATGGCGAACATCGGGATGTAGACCTTGCGGAACTGCTCCGGCTTGACCGCTGCACGCACCACCGCATCGATTTCTTCGTCGCTGGGCCAGATGTCCTTGAGGCGGATTTCCTTGCCATCGACCACGCCCAGCACATCCTTCTCGATGTCGAAACGAATGGTACCGGCAATGGCATACGCCACCACCAGCGGTGGCGAGGCCAGGAAGGCCTGCTTGGCGTACGGGTGGATACGCCCGTCGAAGTTGCGGTTACCCGACAACACGGCAGTGGCGTACAGGTCGCGGTCGATGATTTCTTGCTGGATCACCGGGTCCAGGGCGCCGGACATACCGTTGCAGGTGGTGCAGGCAAAGGCGACGATGCCAAAGCCAAGTTGCTCCAACTCCTTCTCCAGCCCTGCTTCCTCCAGGTACAGCTGCACGGCCTTGGAGCCGGGAGCCAGCGACGACTTGACCCACGGCTTGCGGGTCAGGCCCAGCTTGTTGGCATTGCGCGCAATCAGGCCTGCGGCAATCACGTTGCGCGGGTTGCTGGTGTTGGTGCAACTGGTGATGGCAGCGATGATCACCGCGCCGTCCGGCATCTGCCCCGGCACCTCTTCCCAGCTGCCGGCGATGCCTTTGGCCGCCAGGTCGCTGGTGGCGACGCGGGCATGCGGGTTGGACGGGCCGGCCATGTTGCGTACCACGCTCGACAGGTCGAAGCTCAGGGTACGCTCGTAGACCGCGCCGCCCAGGCTGTCAGCCCACAGGCCGGTGGCCTTGGCGTAGGTTTCCACAAGCTTGACCTGCTGCTCTTCACGGCCGGTCAGGCGCAGGTAGTCGATGGTCTGCTGGTCGATGGCGAACATCGCCGCCGTGGCGCCGTATTCCGGGGCCATGTTGGAAATGGTGGCGCGGTCGCCCAAGGTCAGGGCGCGGGCACCCTCGCCATGGAACTCCAGGTAAGCGCCGACCACTTTCTGCTTGCGCAGGAATTCGGTCAAGGCCAGTACCAGGTCGGTGGCAGTGATGTTCGGGGCCAGCTTGCCAGTCAGCTCGACGCCGACGATTTCCGGCAGACGCATCCAGGAGGCGCGGCCGAGCATCACGTTTTCGGCTTCCAGGCCGCCTACGCCGATGGCGATCACACCCAGTGCATCGACATGCGGCGTGTGGCTGTCGGTGCCGACGCAGGTGTCCGGGTAGGCGACACCGCGGTCGCTGTGGACCACCGGTGACATCTTCTCCAGGTTGATCTGGTGCATGATGCCGTTGCCCGGCTGGATCACGTCGACGTTCTTGAACGCCTTCTTGGTCCAGTTGATGAAGTGGAAGCGGTCTTCGTTGCGGCGATCTTCGATGGCGCGGTTCTTTTCGAAGGCCTGCGGGTCGAAACCACCGCACTCGACGGCCAGCGAGTGGTCGACGATCAGTTGCACCGGCACCACCGGGTTGACCTGGGCCGGGTCGCCGCCTTTGTCGGCAATGGCGTCACGCAGGCCGGCAAGGTCGACCAGCGCAGTCTGGCCAAGGATGTCATGGCACACCACGCGGGCCGGGAACCACGGGAAGTCGAGGTCGCGCTTGCGCTCGATCAGCTGGCTCAGCGAGGCGTCGAGCGTAGCAGGGTCGCAGCGGCGCACCAGGTTCTCGGCGAGCACGCGGGACGTGTATGGCAAGCCGTCGTAGGCGCCGGGCTTGATCGCCTCGACCGCCGCGCGGGCGTCGAAGTAGTCCAGGTCGGTGCCTGGCAGGTGCTTGCGGTATGCAGTGTTCATCATGGAATCAGGCTCGGTCACAGGATTCGGAAGGTTTCACCGTACCTGTGGGAGCGGGCGTGCCCGCGAATGCGTCAGCAGGTGCACAGTGGTTACAAGGCCGGGTGCATTCGCGGGCACGCCCGCTCCCTCAAGGGAAACGGGTTGCCTCTCTATAGCTATTCAGCGCTGCTCGATCGGCACGAACTGGCGCTGTTCGACGCCGACATACTCGGCGCTCGGGCGGATGATGCGGTTGTTGGCGCGCTGCTCGAAGACGTGCGCCGCCCAGCCGGTCAGCCGCGAGCAGACGAAGATCGGGGTGAACAGCTTGGTCGGAATGCCCATGAAGTGGTACGCCGAGGCATGGTAGAAGTCGGCGTTGGGGAACAGGCGCTTCTGCTCCCACATGGTCTTGTCGATGGCTTCGGACACCGGGTACAGCACCTTGTCACCCACTTCGTCAGCCAGCTGCTTCGACCAGCCCTTGATCACCTCGTTGCGCGGGTCGGACTCTTTGTAGATGGCATGGCCAAAGCCCATGATCTTGTCTTTGCGCTCGAGCATGCGCAGCAGTTCGGCGGTGGCTTCCTGCGGGCTCTGGAAGCGTTCGATCAGTTCCATCGCAGCCTCATTGGCACCGCCGTGCAGCGGGCCACGCAGCGAGCCGATGGCTGCGGTAACGCAGGAGTACAAGTCAGACAGGGTCGAGGCGCAGACGCGGGCAGTGAAGGTCGAGGCGTTGAATTCGTGTTCAGCGTAGAGAATCAGCGACACGTTCATGACCTTGACGTGCAGCTCGCTCGGCTTCTTGCCGTGCAGCAGGTGCAGGAAGTGGCCACCCAAGGTGTCTTCATCAGTGGTGCAGTCGATGCGTACGCCATGGTGGGTGAAGCGGTACCAGTAGCACATCACGGCCGGGAACAGCGCCAGCAGGCGGTCGGTTTTGTCGCGCTGGGCTTCGAAGGTCAGTTCTGGTTCGAGGGTGCCCAGTACCGAGCAACCGGTGCGCATGACGTCCATCGGGTGGGCATCGCGCGGGATGCGCTCAAGCACTTCCTTCAAGGCTTGCGGCAGGTCACGCAGGCCCTTGAGCTTGCGCTTGTAGTCGGCCAGTTCGGCCTGGGTTGGCAGCTCGCCGTACAGCAGCAGGTAGGCGACTTCTTCGAACTCGGCACCGGCGGCCAGGTCACGCACATCATAACCACGGTAGGTCAGCCCGGCACCGGCCTGGCCCACGGTCGACAGTGCAGTCTGGCCGGCCACCTGGCCACGCAGGCCTGCGCCACTGAGTACTTTTGCTTCGGCCATGGTGTTTCTCCTTTCTTGAATTTGTTATGGATGCTTTCTGGCTAATTCGGGCGCTAGCGCTTAGCCCTTCTTCTGGGCAAACAGTGCATCGAGGCTCTGCTCGAAGGCGTGATAACCAATGGCATCGTAAAGCTCCATGCGGGTCTGCATGGTGTCGATCACATTCTTTTGCGTGCCGTCACGGCGCAGCGCGGTATACACGTTCTCGGCTGCTTTGTTCATGGCGCGGAACGCCGACAGCGGGTACAGCACCAACGACACGTCGACCGAGGCCAGCTCTTCGGTTGTGTACAGCGGCGTGGCACCGAACTCGGTGATGTTGGCCAGGATCGGTGCCTTCACCCGATCAGCGAAAGTCTTGTACATCTGCAGTTCGGTGATGGCTTCCGGGAAGATCATGTCGGCGCCAGCTTCGACACACGCCTGGGCACGGTCCAGGGCGGCGTTCAGGCCTTCGACGGCCAGCGCATCGGTACGCGCCATGATCACGAAGCCGTCATCGCTGCGGGCGTCGACGGCAGCTTTGATACGGTCGACCATTTCCTGCTGGCTGACAATTTCCTTGTTGGGGCGGTGGCCACAACGCTTGGCGCCAACCTGGTCCTCGATATGGATGGCGGCAGCGCCGAACTTGCTCATCGAGCGCACGGTACGGGCAACGTTGAAAGCCGAAGCGCCGAAGCCGGTGTCGACATCCACCAGCAGCGGCAGGTCGCACACGTCGGTGATGCGACGCACGTCGGTGAGCACGTCGTCCAGGCCAGTGATGCCCAGGTCTGGCAGGCCCAGGGAGCCGGCAGCCACGCCGCCACCTGACAGGTAGATGGCCTTGAAGCCGGCGCGCTTGGCCAGCAGGGCATGGTTGGCGTTGATGGCGCCAACCACCTGCAGCGGATGCTCAGCGGCAACGGCGTCACGGAAACGCTGACCGGGGGTGCTCTTGACTGTCATTTCTCACCTCGTGTGCTGTTGTTGTGGGCGTCCAGGTAGTGACGCTCGATATTGCGCTTGGACGCGCCGATGTGGCGGCGCATCAGGAGTTCGGCCAGTTCGCCGTCACGGTCGGCGATGGCATCAAGAATGCGATGGTGTTCGGCAAAGGCCTGGCGTGGCCGGTTAGGCGTGGCAGAGAACTGGATACGGTACATGCGCACCAGCTGGTACAGCTCGCCGCAGAGCATCTTGACCAGGGTCTGGTTGCCGCTACCCTGAATAATCCGGTAATGGAAGTCGTAGTCGCCTTCCTGCTGGTAGTAGCCCAGGCCGGCCTGGAACGCGGCATCGCGCTCATGGGTGTCGAGCACCCGGCGCAGTTCGTCGATGTCGGCCTGGCTCATGCGTTCGGCGGCCAGGCGACAGGCCATGCCTTCCAGCGACTCGCGGATTTCGTACAGCTCGATCAGCTCGGCGTGGTTGAGCGATACCACCCGCGCGCCCACATGCGGCACGCGCACCAGCAGGCGCTGGCCTTCAAGGCGGTGGATAGCCTCGCGTAGCGGCCCGCGGCTGATGCCATAGGTGCGCGCCAACTCCGGCTCGGAAATCTTGCTGCCGGGGGCGATATCACCCTTGACAATGGCCGCCTGGATGCGTCGGAAGACGTTTTCGGAGAGGGTTTCCGTTTCGTCTGTCAGCACCGGGCCGGGGGTGGAAAGGTCCTGCATATTGTCGACACCTTTTAAAACTCTTCGTCAGAAACTAGCGAAATGAGACCTGCAAGTCAAAGACAAAATGAACATTGTCGACAATCGTCTAATCGCGAACTATCACCACTTCAATGCTGTCAGATCGCGCACCGCTGGCGTCAAGACGTCGGCGTGATAGAATGCCGCGCCTCCGATGGGGTATGGATAGCCTGTCTGTCATGCATTCGTGCCTGTTGACAGATAAACGAGGAAGCTTGCGCAGTAATTGCCAGTCACCTTGACCTGAACCTTGCCTAGAACCTTGCAATGCACCGCGCCAGGAATATGAGACTTACACCCGTTTTATTGCTGCTATGCCTCACCCTGCTGCCGGCCCTTGGCCAGGCTGCGGGCAAGACCGTGTATGGTCTCAACGAATACGCACATCTGGGCGACCTGGACCTGGAAGTGGCCGCCAAGCTCGACACCGGTGCCAAGACCGCGTCGCTCAGCGCCCGCGACATCAAGAGGTTCAAGCGCAATGGCGAAAGCTGGGTACGCTTCTACCTCGCCATCGATGCGGCCCATTCGCACCCGATCGAACGCCCACTGGCACGCGTCAGCAAGATCAAGCGCCGGGCCGGCGACTATGATGCCGAATCGGGCAAGGCCTACACGGCCCGCCCGGTCATCGAACTCGAAATCTGCATGGGCCAGACCAGGCGCACCATCGAAGTCAACCTCACCGACCGCAGCGCGTTCCAGTTCCCGCTGCTGATCGGTTCCGAGGCACTCAAACACTTCGACGCACTGGTTGACCCAAGCCTTAAATATGCGGCCGGCAAACCTGCCTGTGCCACCGACGCTCCCAAAGCAGAGTAATCCCGATGCGCTCTCTCACCCTCCATCTGAAAGTCCTGATCACCGTGCTGGTGCTATTGGGCGTGGCGGTCACGGCTTATCAGATCTTCGTGCTCGGCATCCCGGTGACCGAGGATGAAACCGACGACCTGTGGAACATCGACGCCAAGGTCGAGTTCGTGGCCAGCAGCAAGGACCCGGTCAAGGTGCAGATGTTCGTGCCACCGCTGAACCGCGACTACGTCAGCCTCAACGAGAGCTTCATCTCCAACAACTACGGGGTCAGCATCAACCGTGCCGACGGCAACCGCAAGGTTACCTGGTCGGCACGTCGCGCCAGTGGCAACCAGACCCTCTACTACCGCCTGGTACTGACCAAGCGCTACAGCAACGAGAAGACCAAGATCAAAGGCCCGACCTTCCGTGACAGCCTGGCCGTCGAAGGCCCCGAGAAGATCGCCGCTGAAGCGCTGATGGCGCCTATACGCCAGCACTCGGCCGACGTCGAGACCTTTGTCAGCGAGACCATCAAGCGGGTCAACAACCTCAACGACGACAACGTCAAGCTGCTGCTGGCTGGCGACACTTCGGCGATGAAGAAGGCCCAGGTCATCGACCTGCTGCTGTCGATCGCCCACGTGCCGATGGAAAAGGTGCACACCATCCGCCTGCTGGCCGACACCCCGCAAACCCCGGAGCTGTGGCTGCGCAGCTTCAACGGCGACGACTGGCTGTACTTCAACCCGGACACCGGTGAGCAAGGCCTGCCGAGCGACCGCCTGCTGTGGTGGACCGGTGACGACAACCTGATCACCGTCGATGGCGGCAAGAAGGCCACCGTCACCTTCAGCATGAACAACAGCGAGATGAACGCCATCCGCCTGGCCAAGCTGACCGACGAGAACACCGACGCCGACTTCCTCGAATACTCGCTGTACGGCCTGCCACTGCAAACCCAGCAAACCTTCATGATCATGGTCATGATCCCGATCGGCGTGCTGGTGATCCTGGTGCTGCGCAACCTGATCGGCATCCAGACCCTGGGCACATTCACCCCGGTGCTGATCGCCCTGGCGTTCCGCGAAACCCAGCTGGGCTTCGGTATCATGCTGTTCACGGTGATCACAGCACTGGGCCTGTCGCTGCGCTCGTACCTGGAACACCTCAAGCTGCAGATGCTGCCACGCCTGTCGGTGGTATTGACCTTCGTCGTGGTGCTGATTGCCGCCATCAGCCTGTTCAGCCACAAGCTGGGCCTTGAACGCGGGCTGTCGGTAGCGCTGTTCCCGATGGTGATCCTGACCATGACCATCGAACGCCTGTCGATCACCTGGGAGGAGCGTGGTGGCGGCCATGCCATGAAAGTGGCCATCGGCACCCTGTTCGCCGCCTCCCTGGCACACCTGCTGATGATGGTGCCGGAGCTGGTGTACTTCGTGTTCACCTTCCCGGCGGTGCTGCTGATCCTGGTGGGCTTCATGCTGGCGATGGGCCGTTATCGCGGCTACCGCCTGACCGAGCTCGTGCGCTTCAAAGCCTTCCTGAACAAGGCAGACACCTGATGTTTGGCCTCATCAAGACGTGGAAAGCCCTGGAGGCCCGGGGCATCATGGGGATCAACCGGCGTAACGCGGACTATGTGCTGAAGTACAACAAGCGCAACCTGTACCCGATCGTCGACGACAAGATCATCACCAAGGAGCGCGCACTGGCGGCCGGCATCCATGTGCCGGAAATGTACGGCATCATCGAGACCGAAAAAGAGATCGAGAAGCTCGACCAGATCATCGGCGGTCGCAGCGATTTCGTCATCAAGCCGGCGCAAGGCGCCGGCGGTGACGGCATCCTGGTAATCGCCGACCGCTTCGAGGATCGCTACCGCACAGTGTCGGGCAAGATCATCAGCCATGAGGAAATCGAGCACCAGATTTCCAGCATCCTCACTGGGCTGTACTCCCTCGGCGGGCACCGCGACCGCGCGCTGATCGAGTACCGCGTGACCCCGGACCAGATATTCAAGAGCATCAGCTACGAAGGTGTACCGGACATCCGCATCATCGTGCTGATGGGCTACCCGGTGATGGCCATGCTGCGCCTGCCGACTCGCCAGTCCGGCGGCAAGGCCAACCTGCACCAGGGCGCCATCGGTGTGGGTGTCGACCTGGCCACCGGCGTGACCCTGCGCGGCACCTGGCTGAACAACATCATCAGCAAGCACCCGGACACCACCAACGCGGTGGACGGCGTACAACTGCCGAACTGGGACGGTTTCATGAAGCTGGCCGCTGGCTGCTATGAACTGTGCGGCCTGGGCTATATCGGCGTGGACATGGTGCTTGACCAGGACAAGGGCCCGCTGATTCTGGAGCTCAACGCCCGCCCGGGGCTGAACATCCAGATTGCCAACGACTGCGGCCTGACTCAGCGCACCCATGCCATCGAGGCGCACATCGAAGCACTGGCCAAGGAGGGTGTGACCGAAGACGCCGAGCAGCGGGTACGGGTAGCACAGGGTCTGTTCGGGCATGTGCCCAACCGCTGAAATACAGGGGCTGCCTTGCAGCCCATTCGCAGCACAAGGTTGCTCTTGCAAGCACTGCAGTTGATTCAAGCGCTTCGCTCGACCTGCAGGAACTGCCTTGTGCTGCGTATTGGCCAAACACAATGTTGAATGTCGTACCCAGCGCTAGGCGCTTTTCCTGCACAGGTCTACAATCGCCCTCCTCGCTTTTACATCGCCGTCCATACTGATGCCGACCTGCACGCTACACCCCCTGCCCTACCAGCCCGACCCTGCCGCCTATTTCGCCCACCTGCGCCAGGCCCCCGGTGCGATCCTGCTCGACAGCGCTCGCCCCGGCGCCGAACGCGGGCGTTTCGACCTGCTCAGCGCCTGGCCGCTGCAACAACTGCAGGCGCAGCCCGATGAAGATGGCCGCGTCTTCCTCCAGCGCCTGCGCGCTGGCCTGGCACAACTGGGCCACGCCGACTTGCCCAACGGTGTAGAGTTGCCCTTCGCCGGGGGCCTGATCGGCTACCTGAGCTACGACTTCGGCCGCCGCCTGGAACACCTGCCAAGCCTGGCCGTGGACGACCTGGGCCTGCCAGACGCACAACTGGGCCTGTATGCCTGGGCACTGGTCAGCGATCACTTGCTCGGCACCAGCCAGCTGGTGTTCCACCCTAGCCTGGCCGGCGACGAGCGCGAACGCCTGATCAGCCTGTTCCAGGACACCAGCGCCACCACCGGCGACTTCCGGCTGCTCGCGCCGATGGCCGGCGACCTGGAGCCGGAGCAATACAAAACCGCTTTCGACCAGGTACAACGCTACATCCAGGCCGGTGACTGCTACCAGATCAACCTCACCCAACGCTTTCGCGCACCCTGCCAAGGCGATCCATGGCGGGCCTACCAGGCCCTGCGCCAGGCCTGCCCGACCCCCTTCTCCGGCTACCAGCAACTGGCCGACGGCAGTACCCTGCTGAGCTTTTCGCCCGAGCGCTTCATCCGCGTCAGCCAGGGCCAGGTGGAAACCCGGCCGATCAAGGGCACCCGCCCACGCGCCAGTGACCCGGCGCAAGACCAGCGTAATGCCCAGGAGCTGCTGCACAGCCCGAAGGACCGCTCGGAAAACCTGATGATCGTCGACCTGCTGCGCAACGACCTGGGGCGCACGTGCGAGATTGGCTCAGTGAAGGTACCGGAACTGTTCAGCCTGGAGAGTTACCCCAACGTGCACCATCTGGTCAGCAGCATCACCGGCCAGCTGGCCAGCGACAAGGATGCGCTGGACCTGATCGGCGACAGCTTCCCTGGCGGCTCGATCACCGGCGCACCGAAGATCCGCGCCATGCAGATCATCGACGAACTGGAGCCCGCGCGCCGCGCGCTGTACTGCGGCTCGCTGCTGTATGTGGATGTGCGCGGCGAAATGGACAGTTCGATCGCCATTCGCAGCTTGCTGATCAAAGATGGCCAGGTCAGTTGCTGGGGCGGCGGCGCGGTGGTAGCCGACTCGCAGTGGCAGGCCGAGTATGAAGAGTCGATCGCCAAAGTGCGGGTGCTGATGCAGACCCTGCAGGGCTTGTGAGCCCATCTAGACCACGATTTTTTTGTTACCATCCCCCTACTACGAGCGCACAGCGCCACAGCCAAGATGGAAACCGCCTGATGAGCCAACCCTTCGACGTCGCCGCCCTGGCCGCGACCTATGCCAACAAGTCCCCGCAGGACATCCTCAAGCTTGCCTTCGAGCACTTCGGTGATGACCTGTGGATCTCCTTCAGCGGCGCCGAGGATGTGGTGCTGGTCGACATGGCCTGGAAGCTGAACAAGCAGGTAAAGGTATTCAGCCTCGACACTGGGCGCCTGCACCCGGAGACCTACCGGTTCATCGACCAGGTACGCGAACAGTACAACCTGCCCATCGAGATCCTCAGCCCCGACCGCGCCAAGCTCGACCCGTTCGTCAAGGAAAAGGGCCTGTTCAGCTTCTACAAGGACGGCCATGGCGAGTGCTGCGGCATTCGCAAGATCGAGCCGCTGCGACGCAAGCTGGCCACCGTCAGCGCCTGGGCCACCGGCCAGCGCCGCGACCAAAGCCCGGGCACCCGCAGCCAGGTGGCGGCACTGGAAATCGACAGCGCCTTTTCCACGCCTGAGCGCACGCTGTACAAGTTCAACCCACTGGCGCAGATGAGCAGTGAAGAGGTATGGGGTTATATCCGCATGCTCGAGCTGCCGTACAACAGCCTGCACGAGCGTGGCTTCATCAGCATTGGCTGCGAGCCATGCACCCGCCCGGTGCTGCCAAACCAGCATGAGCGTGAAGGGCGCTGGTGGTGGGAAGAGTCGACGCAGAAGGAATGCGGGTTGCATGCGGGCAACCTGATCAGCAAGGCTTGAGATAGCTAGGGCGGCCTGTAGGAGCGGGTTTACCCGCGAAGAAGACACCGCGGTGGATGGCACGGGCTTCGCCCGTGTTCGCGGGCAAGCCCGCTCCCACAGGGATCGCGCCAGCTTTTAGACATTGAGCAAGGGCCGTTACTCCCACAGCGGCCCCATCACCCCCGAATCAGTGCACCGGCAGTTCGACGCCTTCGAACAATTCTTCCAGCTCTTGCTTGTTATGGCACTGAATGGCCTTGGCCATCACTTCACGGCTCAGGTGCGGGGCAAACTTCTCGATGAAGTCGCACATGAAGCCGCGCAGGAAGGTGCCACGACGGAAGCCGATCTTGGTGATGCTGGCTTCAAACAGCTCACTGGCATCCAGCGCCACCAAGTCACTGTCGAGCTTGGCGTCCACAGCCATGCCGGCAACGATACCCACGCCCAACCCCAGGCGCACATACGTCTTGATCACGTCGGCGTCAGCCGCGGTGAAGACCACTTTTGGCGTGAGGCCACGGTGATTGAAAGCTTCATCCAGCTTTGAGCGCCCGGTGAAACCGAACACGTAGGTGACGATCGGGTACTCGGCGACGGCTTCCAGGGTCAGTTTCGGCAGCTTGGCCAGCGGGTGCCCCTGCGGCACCACAACGCAACGGTTCCACTTGTAGCACGGCATCATGATCAGGTCGCCGAACAGCTCCAGCGCCTCGGTGGCGATGGCGAAATCGACCGTACCGTCCGCAGCCATCTCGGCAATCTGCATGGGCGAACCCTGATGCATGTGCAGGGACACCTCCGGATACTGCTTGATGAAGCTGCTGATAACCGGCGGCAACGCATAGCGCGCCTGGGTGTGGGTGGTGGCGATGGACAGCGTGCCCTTCTTCTCGTTGGAGAACTCCTGGGCAATCTGCTTGATGCTCTCGACCTTGCGCAGGATTTCGCCTGCGGTATTGATGATGCGCTCACCGGCCGGGGTAACGCGGGTCAGATGCTTGCCGCTGCGGGCAAAGACTTCAACACCCAATTCGTCTTCGAGCAGGCGGATCTGCTTGCTGATACCTGGCTGGGAGGTATACAGGCTCTGCGCCGTCGCGGAGACGTTGAGGTCATGGTGCGCCACTTCCCAGATGTAGCGCAGTTGTTGAAGCTTCATAGGTTTCCCTCGGTTCAGCGGTGAGTCCGCGGCAGCAGGCAGCGACGATATATAACTATATTAGTGGTTCTGGAAATAAATCTAGAACTATTTTGTTACATGCCCGCGGAAATGGACTGCACCTATCTTCACGTTTTCCTACGCCCCAGATGCTGCGCCAAGGGCACCATGTACACCGGCACCGGCGACAGCTGCAGCAGCCGCACCGCCGTGCGCCCCAGCGGTACATCCACCCCGGCACCGGCACTGTGGCTACCAAATATCAACAGGTCGACGCTTAGCCGCTGGGCCTGGTCGAGAATCACCTGCGCCGGGTCGCCCTGCCGCACACGCACGGCCTTGATCACCGCCAGGTCAGCCTCTTCGCCCAACTCGTCGCGAAAGTTTTCCAGTACACGCTGCTCTATGTTCGCCATCACCGTGTTCACCCCCTGGCTGTGCAATTGATCGAGCGTCTGCTCATCGAGGTAGCTTTGCAGGAGGGATTCGGCGAACTGGCCCATCGGCTCGACCGCGTGGATCACATACAACTCGGCACCGAACGTGCGCGCCAGGGCCAGCGCATGTTGCATCACGAAAGGGGCGTAGACACCGAGGTCGGTGGCGTACAGCATGGAGCGGATCATTCGACCTCCTCGACTGCCGCAGCGGCAGAGCAAGCTTCAGCTTAGCAGCGCGCCGGACGCTCGCTTTGCCGTCCGGCGCGCTGCTGCCGTGGGCTGGAGGGCCCCGCCGAAGCCTCGGCCACCCTCAGGCCGGCCGGTCGCTGCAGTCGATGAAACTCAGCGCTTGGTACAGCATTTCAGTGCGCGGCATGCTGCAGCCTGCCGCCCGTGCGCGTGCCAGCGGCTCGGCGTAAATGGCCTCCAGCTCCAACGGGCGTTTGTGGACATGGTCGTGATACATGCTCGGCCAGTAGTCGGGCATGCGCTCGGTCACCTGGAACAAGTGCTCGGCATAGCCCGCGGGCAGTACATGGCCACAGGCTGCCGCCCCCTGCACCACCTCGGCCATCAAGGCCTGTATCAGCTCGCGACTATTGCTGTCGGCCATCAGTGGCGAAGTGCTGGCCCCCAGCAGCACCGACAGCCCGTTGTAAGGCACGTTCCACACCAGCTTCTGCCAGCGCGCCAAGGCCAGGTTCGGCATGGCCTGCGAGTCGATCCCCGCAGCCTGGAACAACCCGGCGCCTTCATTCACCAGCGCGACACCGCAATCGGAGGCCGGCCCACTGTGATACCCCAGGTTGACCGCCCCCAGCGCCTGGTGGCGGATTACACCTGGAGCCTGGCGGTTGACACAGATGAAGCACAGGCCGCCGAGCAGGTGCATGTCGCTGCGCAAGGCCGGACGCAACTGCTCCTCGACACCCAGGCCGTTCTGCAACAGCACCACCTTGGCGCCGGGCGCAGCAGCCTGGACGATCAACGGTGCCAACTGCTCGTTGCTGGTGGCCTTGGCCCCGATCAGGAGCCAGTCACAGGGCGGCATGTCAGCGGCACTGACGTAAGCCTGCACCCGCATGTGCAGTGCGCCATGCACGGCACTGTCCAGGCTCAGCCCGCGCTCACAAACGGCCTGGTACTCGCTGCGCAACAGAAAATGCACATCGAAACCGGCCCGGGCCAGCATCAACCCATAAAAGCCGCCGATGGCGCCACTGCCGATGATGCCGATGCGAGGGGGGTGCGAATGCATGCCAATCTCCAGGTAAAGGGTCAGCACTCTTTTTACACAGGTTACGTCGCGCTGGGCAGCCCATTAGCGCGCAACACCCTCGCTCAGGTAAAAACCCCACAATGACTGGGTTCAGCCCATTGTCGTGCCATCTGTAACGCGCTAAGGTTCGGCTCCCCGCTGCGATTATTCTTGCTGCTGGGCCGCACGGGGATAGTTGGCGGCCGGCACCCGTGACCTGACGAGTAACACGATGGCTGATTTACCGATCGATGACTTGAACGTTGCCTCCAACGAGACCCTGATCACCCCTGATCAGCTCAAGAAGGAAATCCCCCTCAGCGCCAAGGCCCTGCAGACCGTGACTGCCGGCCGTGAAGTGGTGCGCAATATTCTCGACGGCAAGGACCATCGCCTGTTCGTCGTGGTCGGCCCTTGCTCCATCCACGACATCAAGGCAGCCCACGAATACGCCGAGCGCCTGAAAGTGCTGGCCGAAGAAGTGTCCGATACGCTGTACCTGGTCATGCGCGTGTACTTCGAAAAGCCGCGCACCACCGTCGGCTGGAAAGGCCTGATCAACGATCCGTACCTGGATGACTCGTTCAAGATCCAGGACGGCCTGCACATCGGCCGCAAGTTGCTGCTGGACCTGGCCGAAATGGGCCTGCCGACCGCCACCGAAGCGCTCGACCCGATTTCGCCGCAGTACCTGCAAGACCTGATCAGCTGGTCGGCCATCGGTGCCCGCACCACCGAATCGCAAACACACCGCGAGATGGCCTCGGGCCTGTCCTCGGCGGTGGGTTTCAAGAACGGTACCGACGGCGGCCTGACCGTTGCCATCAATGCCCTGCAGTCGGTGTCCAAGCCGCACCGCTTCCTGGGCATCAACCAGGAAGGCGGCGTGTCGATCGTCACCACCAAGGGCAACCCATACGGCCACGTGGTACTGCGCGGCGGCAATGGCAAGCCGAACTACGACTCGGTCAGCGTCGCCCTGTGCGAACAGGACCTGGCCAAGGCCAAGATCAAGGCCAACATCATGGTCGACTGCAGCCATGCCAACTCCAACAAGGACCCGGCCCTGCAACCGCTGGTGATGGAGAACGTCGCCAACCAGATCCTCGAAGGCAACCAGTCGATCATCGGCCTGATGGTCGAAAGCCACCTGAACTGGGGCTGTCAGTCCATTCCGAAAAACCTGGACGATTTGCAGTATGGCGTGTCGATCACGGACGCCTGCATCGACTGGTCGGCTACCGAGAAAACCCTGCGCAGCATGCATGCCAAGCTCAAGGATGTGCTGCCGCAGCGTAAGCGCGGCTGAACATTGCGGGAATGAAAAACGCCGGGCACTGCCCGGCGTTTTTTGTTGTGTCTGGTGCCTGTCGTCAGCTCAGGCCTTGCTCGAATGCCGCTGCTGGCGCTCCATGTAACGCTCCACATATGAGCAAGACGGGATCACCGTGTACCCCATCTGCTCGGCGTACTCCAGAGCCCGCTCGGTCAGGGCGGCAGCGATCCCACGGCCGCGCAGGGCGTTGGGCACGAAGGTGCGATAGATGTCCAGCGTCTGCTTGCCCAGATCCATGTACGTCAAGTAGGCACGATGACCGTCCACGTTGGTCTCGAACTGATGACCGGCCTGGTCATGGTGGATGGTCAGCGCTTCGCTCATCACTACTCCTCGCAGGTCTTCTCGGCAGACCCTTACCTTAACCGATGGTGGTTTATCCGGCACAGAATCCTCTACGCCACCTGTTGCCGCTTCGACCATTGGACGATTGTAATCGTTCGGATCGTCTGGCACTGACAAGATAGTAGGCACCGCAAGCGGGATTGCTCAAGGTGCTGGCGGTTAAAAAAGGCTAAACCGCCGCCTAGGCGACTTTCCCAAGCCCGCCCAACAGCCACCGGATGTACTAGGGCTTAAGACGCTGATCGACAGTTAAAGTCACCCTTAGTTCAACAAAAAAGTTCCTGTACCACAACCGCTTGCGAACCCTGCAGATTTTTTTCACAGACACGTCGCAAATCTTGTCGGCGCGGAGTCAAGCAACATTTTTTTTGCAGTTCTTGCGCTCTGTCAGTTTACTTACTACAAGTAATGGGTACTATGTACGCCGGCCAGTTTCTCTTTCCTGAGAGATGGCTATTTAATAGAAAGTCCTTGAAGGGGAACACGATGAACAACGTTCTGAAATTCTCTGCTCTGGCTCTGGCCGCAGTTCTGGCTACCGGTTGCAGCAGCGTATCCAAAGAAACCGAAGCTCGTCTGACTGCGACTGAAGACGCAGCAGCTCGCGCTCAAGCTCGTGCTGACGAAGCCTACCGTAAGGCTGACGACGCAATGGCAGCCGCTCAGAAGGCTCAGCAGACCGCTGACGAAGCCAACGAGCGCGCTCTGCGTATGCTGGACAAAGCCAGCCGCAAGTAATAATCCTCACGGATTGTTAAGAAGCCGACCCACTTGTGGGTCGGCTTTTTTATTGCCTTTGAATCCGACAAACGCGGCCAGCAGGTACAAAAAGGCCTGCACTAAGGCAGGCCTGGGTGTGTCGAAATCACCTTACTGCAGTTCGGGCGGAATGCTCGACACCATCGGTGCGGCCCCTTGGTTTTCCACCGGCACGGCAATTTCTACCGGCATGCCATCTTCTGCAGCCACCACGTCACGTACCATGTCCCAGTTCATGCGTAGGTTATTGGCCAGGTCTTCACGCTTGAGCAAGGCATTGATAACTGCGGTGTGTTTGTCGACAACCGACGGGTTACCCTGGTCATCCAGTGGCGTGTGTGCCTCAAGATAGACCTTGCCAGCGCTGATACCGAACTTGTAAGGCTCGTTGATGATGCGCACCGGAGTCCCCACCGGCACCATCTTCGACAGTTCAAGCACGTTGTTGTTGAACATGCGGAAGCAACCGTGACTGGTGCGCATGCCAATGCCGAACTTCTTGTTCGAACCATGGATCAGGTAGCCCGGTACGCCCAAGGTGAACTTGAACGGCCCCAGCGGGTTGTCCGGGCCAGCCGGCACCACAGTCGGCAGGATGTCACCGTCCTCGGCGTGCTCTTTGCGAATCGAAGCGGGCGGCGTCCAGGTCGGGTTGGGCGTCTTGGCGGTGATCCTGGTGTTGGCGATCGGCGACCCCCACCCCTCGCGACCAATGCCCAGCGGGAAGGTGTACACCACGCTCTCCCCCTTGGGGAAGTAGTACATGCGGTACTCGGCCAGGTTGATGACGATGCCTTCGCGCGGGCCCGGCGGCAGGACGAAACGGGTCGGCAGGATGATCTCGGTGCCGGCGCCCGGCAGCCAAGGGTCCACGCCGGGGTTGGCGGCAATCATTTCCAGGTAGCCGAGGTCGTTTGCGGTGCCGATATCGGCGAACGTGTCCTCGTACTTTGCCTTGATCACATGCACCTGGCCGACGATGTCTTCACCGGGCGGTGGCAGTGGCAGCTCCAGCGCAGCAGCGGGGCCCGCTACCAGCAGGGCGGCCAGGGACAGGCTACGGGTGACGGCAGGAAAGCGCGGCAACATCCGGTAAATCCTTCGAAAGGTGGGTCAAGAGGATCGATTGTACACCCGCGCCGATGCAAGCGGGAGGCATTGGCACGTTGCAAGCGTTTCAGATGATGAAAGGTGCTTTTCGTTCAGCTGCCGTGCAGCTCTGGCCACACCGGACGCATGCCACGTCGCTGGGCATCGAGGATGGCACGGCACAGCTCACACAGGCGACCATCGCGGTAGATCGATCGCGGCACCCCCGACCAACGCGGCTGGGCTGGCAGCAGGCCGCCACACAAAGTACGGTCGACCGGCACGCCCAGCTCGAGCTGGCGGGCCACGAGGTGGACGCGGCTTTCCTGGCAGGCGAACAGGTCGAGCTGCTCGTCGGGCTCGATCAGTTGATAGGCATACAGGGACCAGGCAGGGCGCGGCATTTGGAGCACTCGAAACGGGGGGCGCAACATTAGCCCAAAGGCGCCCCCGTTTAAAGCTTCACAGCAAGGGTTTTATCGCTGGCCAGGCATTTTCCAGCAGGCGCTGCTGAGCCCCCTGGGCCGGATGGATGCCATCAGCCTGCATCAGTTCAGGTACGCCCCCTACCCCTTCGAGGAAAAACGGCACCAAAGGAACCTGTTTGTCCGCTGCCAGCTGTTCATACACCTTGGCAAAGGCGGTGGTGTAACGCACACCATAATTGGGCGGCAGGCGCATGCCCAATAGCAGCACCTTGGCCCCTGCCTGACGCGAATGCTCGATCATCGAGGCAAGATTTTGTTGCAATTGTGCAGGCGACTGCCCGCGCAGGCCATCGTTGCCGCCCAGCTCCAGCACCACCAGGCTCGGTTTATGTGCTGCAAGCAGCGCCGGCAGCCGCGCCTGGCCACCTGCGCTGGTGTCGCCACTGATCGAAGCATTGACCACTTTGTCGTCAAAACCTTCGTCCCTGAGGCGGGCCTGCAAGAGAGACACCCAGCCCTGACGGCTATCCAGGCCAAAACCGGCGCTGATACTATCGCCAACAACCAGCAGTGTTCCTGCCGCTGCGCTCTGGGCCAGGCAATACAGGGCCAGACCGGCACTCAACCACCACACTCGCATCGGATTCTCCATGAGCCCCAGCATTCTCGTTGCGCAGAACCTTAGCAAAGTGGTCCCCAGCGCGGAAGGTGACCTTACCATCCTCCACGCACTGTCTCTCGACCTGGCCCAAGGCGACAGCCTGGCCATCGTCGGCGCCTCGGGCTCTGGCAAGTCGACCCTGCTCGGCTTGCTCGCCGGCCTCGACCGCCCCAGCGCTGGCAATGTCGTGCTCGCCGGCCACGACCTGGGGCCACTGGATGAAGACCAACGCGCCCGTGTGCGCGCCGAACATGTGGGTTTCGTGTTCCAGTCGTTCCAGCTGCTCGACAGCCTCAATGCACTGGAAAACGTCATGCTGCCACTGGAGCTGGACGGCCGCCGCGATGCCCGCGAACAGGCTCGCACTTTGCTGGAGCGGGTCGGCCTGGGCAAACGCCTGAGCCACACACCTCGGCAGCTGTCGGGCGGCGAGCAGCAGCGCGTGGCAATCGCCCGCGCCTTCGCCGCGCAGCCTGCGGTGCTGTTCGCCGATGAGCCCACCGGCAACCTCGACAGCCACACCGGCGAACGCATCAGCGACTTGTTGTTCGAGCTGAACAAGGAGCGCGGCACTACCTTGGTGCTGGTCACCCATGACGAACGCCTGGCCCGCCGCTGCCGGCGCCAGATCCGCCTGGACGCGGGCCGCCTTGTGGCGCCGATGGAGGTCTGGTGAGCCGTATGCCGCTGTCCCGCCTGTGTGGCCTGGCACTGCGCCAGTTGCTGCGCGATGTTCGCGCCAGCGAAGTGCGCGTGCTGTTCTTTGCCCTGTTGGTGGCGGTAGCCGCCAGCACCGCCATCGGCTATTTCGGCGCCCGCCTCAACGGCGCCATGCAGCTGCGCGCCAGCGAGTTCCTGGGCGCCGATCTGGTACTGCAGGGCAGCGCCCCGGCCCGCGAGCAACAGCTCGATGCCGGCAAGGCACTGGGCTTGCGCCATGCACGCGTGGTCGAGTTCACCAGCGTGGTCGGCGGCGACAATGGCATCCAGCTGTCCAGCGTAAAGGCTGCCGACGGCGCCTACCCGTTGCGCGGGCAAGTACGCAGCGCTCTGGCACCCTATGCCGAAGAAACACCCGGCGGCGGCCCTGCCCCTGGCGAAGTGTGGGTCGAACCGCGCCTGTTGGCGGCACTGGGGCTGGCGATCGGCGACAGCATCGACGTGGGCATGAAAAACCTGCGCATGAGCCGCGTGCTTACCTACGAACCGGACCGCGCCAACAACTTCTACAGCCTTACCCCACGCGTGATGATGAACCTGGCCGACCTGGAAGCCACCGGCGTGATCCAGCCCGGCAGCCGGGTCACCTATCGCGACCTGTGGCGCGGCGATGCCGAGGCGCTGGCGCAGTATCGTCAGGCCGTGGAAAAAGACCTGGCCGCCAACCAGCGCCTGCGTGACACCCGTGATGGCAACCAACAGATCGGCGGCGCGCTGGGCAAAGCCGAACGCTACCTGAACATGGCCAGCCTGGTGGCTGTATTGCTGGCAGGCGTAGCCGTGGCACTGTCGGCCAGTCGCTATGCTGCACGCCGGCTGGACGCCAGTGCCCTGCTGCGCTGCCTGGGCCTGTCGCGCCACCAGGCATTGGGCCTGTATTGCCTGCAACTGGCCATGCTCGGCCTGGTCGCTGCCCTGGCCGGCGCCTTGCTCGGCTGGCTGGCTCAGCAGGGCCTGTTCCGCCTGCTGCACGGCTTGCTGCCGAGCGTGGTGCCCGCTGGCGGCATCGTTCCTGCGCTGGCAGGTATCGGTACCGGGCTGGTGGCACTGGCTGGCTTTGCCCTGCCGCCGATTGCAGCGCTGGGCCAGGTGCCGCCACTGCGCGTGCTGCGCCGTGACCTGCTGCCGATACCTGCGAGCAGTTGGCTGGTGTACGGCGCCGCCCTGCTCGCCCTGGGCCTGATCATGTGGCGCCTGAGCCTCGATCTGCTGCTCACCTTCGCCCTGCTCGGTGGCGGCCTGGTCGCTGCACTTCTGCTCGGCGGCCTGCTGTTGCTCGGTTTACGCAGCCTGCGCCAGCTGCTGGCCGGTGCGCCACTCACCTGGCGCCTGGGGCTGGGCCAGCTATTGCGCCACCCCACGGCGGCAGCAGGCCAGGCCCTGGCATTCGGCCTGATACTGCTGGCCATGGCCTTGGTCGCCCTGCTGCGCGCAGAGCTGCTCGATACCTGGCAAGCACAGCTACCCAAGGATGCGCCTAACCACTTCGCCCTGAACATCCTGCCAGATGACCGTGAGCCGTTCATTCAACACCTGCACCAGGTCAATGCCGCCTCAGCGCCGCTGTACCCGGTGACGCCCGGGCGCCTGGTGCAAATCAACGAAAAACCGGTACAGCAGGTGGTCAGCAAGGACTCGGCAGGCGAGCGCGCCGTGCAGCGCGACCTCAGCCTGACCTGGGCCGCCGAGTTGCCCGAAGGCAACGTGCTGACCGCAGGCAGTTGGTGGCCAGCCTTGCCAGCCGACAACGATATCCCCGGGGTTTCGGTGGAGGCGGAACTGGCCAGCAGCCTGAAACTGCAGATGGGCGACCTGCTGACGTTCGATATTGGCGGCCAGCAGCGCCAGGCCCGCGTCAGCAGCCTGCGCAACGTGCATTGGGACAGCTTCCAGCCGAACTTCTACATGATCTTCCAGCCTGGCACGCTGCAGGGGCTGCCGACCACTTACCTGACCAGCTTCTACCTGGCACCGGGGCATGACCTGGATGTCGTCGCGCTGTCACGGGCATTTCCGGCGGTGACCATCCTGCAGGTGGATGCCTTGCTCGACCAGCTGCGCAGCATTCTCGCCCAGGTAACCCTGGCGGTGGAGTATGTGTTGCTGTTCGTGCTGGCCGCCGGGCTGGCAGTGCTGTTCGCCGGCTTGCAGGCCACGCTGGACGAACGCATTCGCCAAGGCGCACTGTTGCGCGCACTGGGCGCGGCGCGGCCGTTGCTGGTCAAGGCCCGGCGAATCGAGTTCGGCCTGCTGGGTGCGGCCAGCGGGCTATTGGCGGCCGTGGGCTGCGAACTGATTACCTGGGTGCTGTACCGCTATGCCTTCGATTTGCAGTGGAGCCCGCACCCGTGGCTGCTGGTGTTGCCGCTGACGGGGGCACTGCTGGTGGGTGGTGCTGGGGTGCTGGGAACACGGCGGGCGTTGAATGCCAGCCCGCTGGCGGTGTTGCGCGAGGCTTGAGACCTGGCTGTCAGCGCTTCTGCCGGGACAGCACATGCCTCAAGCTGACGCAAGACGGGCCAGTCAGTCCGTCGAGACGCCCTGGCCGTAACGGATGCTGCTCACATACCAGGTCGCTTCACCGGTAGGTGTATGCACCACCACCTCATCACCCTCCTCCTTCTTCAGCAAGGCACGGGCCATGGGCGAATCGATCGAGATGTAATCGTTGCGCCCGTAGATCTCGTCGTAGCCGACAATGCGAAACTTCATGGTCTCGCCCTCGTCGTTCTCGATCTCAACCCAGGCACCGAAAAACACTTTGCCTTCCTGCTCGGGCGAGTACGCCACCACTTTCACATCTTCAAGCCGCTTGCGCAGGTATCGCACCCTGCGGTCGATTTCGCGCAGCAGCTTCTTGTTGTACTGGTAGTCCGCGTTCTCGCTGCGGTCACCCAACGAAGCCGCCCAGGCAACCTTTTGGGTGATTTCCGGACGATACACCCGCCACAGGTGGTCCAGCTCTTTCTTCAGCGCCTCATGGCCTTCTGTGGTGATGATATTGGTGCTCAATAGCGCATTCCTCAGCGGCGGGTAATCAGGCCTTGACGCGCGATGCGGGTGAGATGGCCGATGACTTCGGCGGCTTCGTCCGGTGCCGGCGCCTGGATCACAGCCAGGTCGAAACGATCATTGCCATACTGCGCGAGGTGACAGCCGCTATCGGCGAACTGGATCAGAAAGGCACGCGCCTGCCCCTTGCGCCGTGACAGGCCTTCAAGATGACGCAAAAGGCTGGGTTGATGCCGGCCGCCGAGCAGGATGCGCGGTGTGCGGGACGCCTGGCTGGCAGGCAAAGGGCTCAAACAGACACTGGTACGTGGGCAACTCATGGAGCTTCTCTCCGCCTCGCGAATCCCGCTGGGCAGCGGTGGGAGGCGTCACCGAACCAGCGCTTTAGCGGTATTTCGGACGGCCCGGAGGTGGGGCTTTCCTGCGCCCCGCAAGTAGCTGTTTAAATCGGCGCAGGCGGTATGCTAGAGCGATGAGCCCCAAGTTGCAAGCGACAAGCCGCAAGCAAGAACAAGCCGAGTATTGGCCTGCGCTTGCCTGCGGCTCGTAGCACACAGCGTGCAGCTGATTACCGGGCGATCAGGCGGTCGAGCGAGAAGCGGCCAGCGCCTTCGATCATGACTGCAACGGTGCCGGCCAACAGCGCCAGGGCGAACTCATAGCCGTTGTTGGACATGAACAGGCCGTTGCCGATGTGCACCGAAACGATCGCCACTATCAAGGTCACCGTCAGCGCCAGGGCCGCCGGGCGAGCCAGCAGGCCGACCACCAAGGCCAGGCCACCGAAGAATTCGGCACTACCGGACAATAGGGCCATCAGGTAACCCGGCGCCAGGCCGATGCTTTCCATCCATTGGCCGGTGCCTTCCAGGCCGTAGCCACCGAACAGGCCGAAGAGTTTTTGCGCCCCATGAGCCATGAAGATGATGCCGACCAGGATGCGGATAACGCTCAAGCCAGCGCCAGCACGTGTAGAGAACAGAGCGTTGAGGGTAGTGTTGTTCATGTCGAAGCGTCCTTGAAGTGAAGCAGTTGTGTGGGTATAGGCGCCATCATAATCAATTCTATTGATATGAAAATCGCAAAAAACCCAACATAACAATCGACAAAATCGATACTTAACGCTTCGCTACACGCTCCAGTGCCGCACGTTCGCGGTTGAACGCCAGGTAGTACTTGTTGATGCTGTTGACGAAGTTGACCGGTCCCATCCCCACTTGCTCCATGGCGATGCGTTCGGTCTGGAAAAACCACTGGTTGCCGTTGAGCCCCCGCCGTCGAGCCTCTGCACGCATGGCCTGAACCCGCTCGGGGCCCAGGTTGTAGGCTGCCAGCACGAAGGCCATGCGCTCACGCTCGTTGATCTTGGCACTGGCAAAAAACTTGCGCCGGATAAGCGCCAGGTAACGGGCACTGGCCAGGACATTGCCATCTACCGTCGCAGTATTGCTCACCCCCACCCGCTGGGCCGCCGAAGGGGTAATCTGCATCAGGCCATGGGCACCGCCAGTACCGCGTGCAGCCGGGTTGAGCGTCGACTCCTTGAAGGCCAATGCAGCCAGGTTGAGCCAGTCGATCTGTTGCGCCTGGCCATGCTTCTGCAACACCGCCCGCACCGATGCCAGACGCTGGCGATCCTTGCTGGCCAACGGGTTGTGTACCCGGTACTGGCGGCGGTAGATGCGCTCGAACGCCGCATCCTGGTTATCTGGCGCGCGGTAACCTTGCAGAAAGTGATCGACTGCGGCCAGCAATTGCGGCGCTTCCCCCCCTACATACCAGCGCATGGCTTGCGGCGCCCCCAGGCGCACCCGGCTGTCCAGGCGCAGGCGCGGCATAACCCGGGCCCAACGCCGGGCAATGGGCTGCTCGACCACGGTCAGGTGGTAGATGCCTGCCTGTACCATCTCCAGCACATCCTCCACGGCCAGCGTCGAATCGACCCACTCCACTTTGATCGGCGGCCGCTTGCGCAGTGCCAGTTGCTGGTTGACCTGCTGGATCAGCGGCCCGGCGGCACTGGCACTGGTCAGGGCCACGGTACGCCCTGACAGCTGTTCGACCTTGCTGAAACTTCGCTCGCCTTTGCGCCCGACCAGCATCAGCGGCACCTGGTCGAGTATCGGTGCACTGCTGCGGACACCGCTCACCGTAGTGGGGTCAAGCAGCTCGCCCGGCGCGGCCAGGTCACCCTCGCCGCGGGCCAGGGCGCCCAGCAACTGTTCCTTGGCCCGCGGGATGAGCTTTAGCTGGATCTGTTGGTCGTCGGCGGTACGAGCATTGAGGAAATGCTCCAGGGCACGCAGGCGATAATACTCGATGCCGACTGGCTCACCCTTCACCTCACCAGAACTGTTGCGGCTCTGGTTGACCAGCACTCGCAGTACTTTGCTGGTGCGAATCTGCGCCAGGTCACGCACCTTGGCAGGCGGTATGTTTTGCTGCGGCCCCGGCGAGCGCGCCTGGGCGGGACCGGCAAAGGCCAACCCCAGCGTCAGCAGAAAAATGAGCCAGCATCGCTGCATGCGAAAACGTGTCCGTGGTCGGTGAGCGGCATCCATGGGTTGCACCGCCAAGTGATAAACGACGGTAAAAGACCACGGCAACAGCATGAAGTTCTTGGTTTTTTCAGAAAAACGCGGTTTTTGCTATGCTGGCCGCCCCGCGGCACGAGATAGCACCATGCAACTGATCGATATCGGCGTCAACCTGACCAACAGCAGTTTCCACGACCAACAGGCCGCAATCGTCGAGCGCGCACTGGAGGCCGGCGTTACGCAAATGCTGCTGACAGGCACCAGCCTGGCGGTCAGCGAACAAGCGCTGGAGCTGTGCCAACAACTGGATGCCAGCGGCGCGCACCTGTTCGCCACGGCCGGCGTGCACCCTCATGATGCCAAGGCCTGGGATGCCGACAGCGAGCGCCAGCTGCGACTGTTGCTGAGCGAACCGCGCGTACGCGCGGTAGGCGAATGCGGCCTGGATTTCAACCGCGACTTTTCCCCTCGCCCGCTGCAGGAAAAAGCCCTGGAAGCCCAGCTGACACTGGCTGCGCAGCTGCGCCTGCCGGTGTTCCTGCACGAGCGCGATGCCAGCGAGCGCTTGCTGGCGATTCTCAAGGACTACCGCGACCACCTGACCGGCGCGGTGGTGCACTGCTTCACCGGTGAGCGCGAGGCGCTGTTCGCCTACCTGGACCTGGACCTGCACATCGGCATTACCGGCTGGATCTGCGACGAACGCCGCGGCACTCACCTGCACCCGCTGGTGGGCAACATCCCTGAAGGCCGGCTTATGCTGGAAAGCGACGCGCCCTACCTGCTGCCGCGCAGCTTGCGGCCCAAGCCCAAGAGCGGGCGCAACGAGCCGGCGTTCTTGCCGGAGGTACTGCGCGAGGTGGCCTTGCATCGCGGTGAATCAGCCGAGCACACGGCGGCGCATACCACGGCAACGGCGCGCGATTTTTTCCAGCTCCCCTGAGTCTCGCGTGTTGTTGCGGGGCGGGTGAACACAGTTGATATGCATCAACACATGTCCAGGTGGATGTGGGCACAATGATGGCACCTTGCCAATATTGTTTCCGCTCAACTCAGAGAAGACCTGCCCATGGGTGCCTGGCTTAGCAATGTTTCCCTGAAGTACAAATTCTGGGCCGTCAACGCAGTGGCCTTTGTCACCACCTTGCTGCTGGTGCTGTACGCCGTGCACCTGGAGCAACGCGCACGTGCCGAGGCGGCTCAGGCCCAGGCGGCCGCGCAAGCCCAGTTGCTGGCCGCCTGGCCAGCCGGGCAAGCACTGCCACGCCCGGCCAACGTCATCAGTTGGTCAACCGGGCAAACGCCAACCTACGCCGGGGAGGCGCTCGATGCCCTGCGCAACGCCCAAGGCTGGGTAGCATTGCCGAGCGCCTGGATCCTCGGTGAAAACCCGCTGCGTGGCGCACAGGTATTGCGCAATGGCGACCAGCAGTTGGCTGTGCTGGCCCAGTCGCCCAGCCTGCGCCAGGTCTTCTTCGATCGCTTCAGCAATTACGCGGTGTGTGTGCTGATCCTGATGCTGGCCATGCTCGGCGCCTCGCAACTGCTGATCCGCTTCCTGCTCAGCCAACTCAACACCCTCAAGGACGTGATGCTGCACGTGGAAAAAACCGGCGACCTGTCGGCCCGCGTACCGCTAGCCAGTGGCGACGAGGTCGGCCAGATGGCCGGGGCCTTCAACGCCATGCAATCCACCTATCACCGCGTGGTCAGCACCGTCGCCCACAGCGCAGCACAGCTGGACTCGGGCGCTGCACGCCTGGCCGCCAGCATGAGCGACGTACGCCATGGCATGCTCGGCCAGCAGAGTGAAACCGACCAGGCCGCCACTGCCATCAACGAAATGTCGGCGACCGTGCACCACATTGCCCAGCACGCCGGTGCCACCCGCGATTTGTCACAAACCGCCGACACCTTGGCCGGCAGCGGCCAAGCGGTAGTCAGCCGAGTGCAGGATTCGATTTCCGGGCTTTCCAGCGGCGTGCAACAAACTGCCGAGATGATTCGACAACTAGCCGAGGACAGCCAGAAGATCAACGGTGTAGTCAGTGTGATCCACAGTATTGCCGAACAGACCAACTTGCTGGCGCTTAACGCTGCCATCGAAGCCGCGCGCGCCGGCGACCTAGGCCGTGGCTTTGCCGTGGTGGCCGATGAAGTGCGCAACCTGGCCAAACGCGTGCAAACCTCCACGGATGAGATCACCACCATGGTTTCGGCCCTGCAGTCGGGCACCCGCGATGCGGTGGAGTTCATGCAGGAGAGCTCGTACAAGGCCGACGACTGTGTGCGTCAGGCACAGGAAGCCGGTGAGGCGCTGGCTGAAATCACCGGTGCCGTGGCGCAGATGCGCGAAAGCAATACCCAGATCGCTGTAGCGGCCGAGCAGCAAAGCCAGGTAGCCGAGGAAATGAACCGCGCGGTGGTCAGCATCCGCGATGTCACCGAGCGGACCGTGCAGCAGACGGTCGGCTCGGCGACCACCAGCAGCGAACTGGCGACCCTGGCCGGCAAACTGAACAAGGCCATTGGCCAGCTCAAGCTATAGTCACCATAGCCAGGTTCGATTGGCCCCCGCTTGGGGGCCGCACTAAGCTTTGGGCATGACCGAGAGGAAATCCCCATGAGCAAACGCCTGCCCAATCTTCCCGCCTGGCAATGGCGCGGCTACCACCACAATCACCGCCACCCGGCCAACCTGGTGTTGCACCTGATCGCTGTGCCGTTGTTCATTCTGGGGACACTGCTGGTGCTGTCCGGTCTGTTTGGTTTCGACCTCGGCCAGATCGCGGTGGGTGTGATTGCCTTGATCGCAGCGTTGGGCCTGCAGCGCCAAGGCCACCGCCTTGAAGCCCAGCAGCCCGAACCGTTCGCCAACCGCCAGGATGCCGTGCAGCGCTTACTGACCGAGCAGTTCATCACCTTTCCGCGCTTTGTGGTGAGCGGGGCCTGGTGGAGGGCCTGGCGGGAGCGGCACAAGCACCGGCACTGAGCCAGCTGCCGGAGCGCTGCTTGTGAGCAGCCTTGCAAGGGTCAGGCGAAAACGGTGACGGTCTGCCGGCTCAACGCCAACAGCTCGCCCTGCGCCGTCCACAACGCCGCAGCAGCATGCCCATAGCCATCCCGCGCATGCTCGGTCTCCACACAGTACCGGCACCAATCCAGGGTCGACAGCTTCGCCGTTGGCTGGATGAACTCGATGGTCCAGGTCAACGTACTGCCCGCAGCGGGCTGCTTGAGAAACGGCATGAGGCTGGGCGGCCAGGCATCGACCAACGCCAACAGGTGCGCCTCGTTCACCTGTTCTTCCACCACATCCCGCAAGCGCACCCAGCCGCCCATCTTGCGCGACTGATTGCCACTGAATGGCAGCCCACCTACTGCCCAGCGCAGGGCCACGTGCCGCATGAACTCAGGGGTAACGCCTTTGATATAGGGCAACTCCGGGGCCGCCTCATCGAGCGCAGGCATTTCGATGGCCGGCAACGCCGGCACTTCGACCACCGAAGGGCGGCCCGCACCGAAATTGCCCTGCACCAAAGTCACCACCTGGCCATCCTGAACAGCGCGGCCCAGCAACGTGCTAACCGCCTTGCCTTCGCGCAAAACCTCAACCTCGAAGCGGATGGGCACATCCGCCGCTGCGGGTGCCACGAAGCTGATGGCCAATGAGCGTACCGGGCGGTTGTCGCTGATCTTGAGGCGCATGGTTTCATAGACCATGGCCGCCATCAGCCCGCCAAAGGCAGCGCGCCCCTGGGCCCAGCTGGGCGGAATGCTGACGGAATCCGGGTTGGCCCGCACGGCGTCGAGCAGTTGGTTGAAAGTCATTGGCCGGCTCCTGCCTGCAAAGAAAAAGGTCCGCTCATCCTAGCCAGCAAACGCCAGGCATTCAGCCCGCATATCGGTCATTTTCCGTGATAACGCCGCGCCAGCGCCTCTTGCAAGGCGTCCAGCGTCACATCCGACTGGCGCTCCGCCTCATGCAACTCCTGCTCCCAATCAGCCTTGCAGGGGAGCAGGTCGGCATGATCGCGGGCTTGCAGCAGCCATTGCAGGCGGTCGTGCCAATCGCCCAGATCGCCCTGTGCCTTTTTCAGCAGACGTTGCAGTTTCTTCCCTGCGTGATCGAGTTGCGGGTAGGCCTCATCGCCATAGCGTGCACGCTTGATCAGCAAACGCAGGCGGTGGCGATCGTGAGCAGGGTCCTGCAACGCTTTGTGCAACTTGCGCCACTGCTTGACCAAGCGCTTGTCGATACGTTTGCTTAGCGACTTGACCAGCCCCTCCCGGCCCGCCGCCCGCAGGAACAATGGAAAGGCGTCGAGAATCGCCAATACCCTGGCCAGCTGTGGGCTGGCAGCGACACTGGCGAAGGTCCTGTCACGCCCCTCCAGCCGCCGCTGTCCGGCTGCTGTGTGACCGCGCCCGATCAGCTCGGCCGCCAGCACCTCGCGATCACGCAGCGGCGTGGTAAGGGTCCCCAGCGAACGTGCAGCATCCTCCAGCTGTTCCACACCAGGCAGCCCACGCAGCGGCCTCAGCAGACTGCGCAGGCGCCGCAAGGTGGTACGCAAGTCGTGCAAGGCCTCGCTGTCGGTATTGGCAGCCAGGCGTTCACGACAGGCCAGCAAGCGCACCTGCAAGGTCAATATCTGGCCAACGACATGGTCGAGCATGGCAGACATACGATGCTCCCTGTTCAGCGCCCGGCGCGAGATTCACGAATGTAGAATCGCGCCTTTTCAGCTTTGCGGGTACAGCTTTCGTAGCCTTCGAACTGCTGCTGGGTCTTGGCCCCGGTCAGCAGTGACAAGGCCTTGGAATAACTTACAGCACCGGCAAAGCCTTCGGCCTTGGCCAGGTCCAGCTCCTTCCAGGCGGCATCCAGCTGGGTCGCGCAGCTGTCACGGTAGGCCGTCTTGCCCGCGCAGCCAGCTAGGGCCAAGGCAATCAGTGGAAGGCAGATCCAGGCTTTCATCAGTAATACCTCTATGGAAAAACGGTGGCTGTTCGACGCTCCGACAGCTGGAAAGTGCCATGCCCAGCCGGCTTTGCCTGGCCAGTTTTATTGCAGTAGCTCAGCACGGTCTACATTGAAGCACAGGCAGCGATGGGTGCATTGTAGGACCATGATGGCACTGGCCGGGGAATGTTCATGAGCAAACGTGTGGCACTGGTACTGGGATCGGGCGGCGCCCGAGGGTATGCACACATCGGCGTGATCGAAGAAATCGAGCGCCGCGGCTACGACATAGCCTGCGTCGCAGGGTGTTCCATGGGCGCGGTGATTGGCGGTATCTATGCCGCCGGCAAGCTGGACGAGTATCGCAACTGGATCGAAAGCCTCGACTACCTGGATGTGCTGCGCCTGGTCGACGTCAGTTTTCGCCTCGGTGCGATTCGCGGCGACAAGGTGTTCGGGCAGATCCGCAAGATCGTCGGCGAGATAAACATCGAGCAACTGCGCATACCCTACACCGCAGTGGCCGCCGACCTTACCAACCAACAGGAAATCTGGTTCCAGGAGGGTTGCCTGCATCAGGCCATGCGCGCCTCTGCGGCCATTCCCAGCCTGTTCACGCCAGTGATGCAAGGCAACCGCATGCTTGTCGACGGTGGCATCCTCAACCCGCTGCCAATCGTGCCGGTGGTGTCCAGCCATTGCGACCTGATCATCGCGGTCAACCTCAACGCCACCAACCAGAAGCAGTACCAGTTGCCGGTGATCGAGCGCCCTGCGGCATTCAAGATGCGCTTTGACGCCTTGTTGAGCTCGCTGGGTTCACGCTTGCCATTCCGGCGCAAACCGGCGGAAGAGCTGATCCGCATCGAAAAGGAAATCGTCGCCGAGGGGTTGGCACCGCCAAGCCCGTGGCTTGCCGACAGCGCCGACCCGGAAAACCAGCAACCGGCAGCGGCCCCGGAGCGCGAGGGCGCGCCGAAGTCGGCCACCGGCTCTTTCATCATCGACAACGTGGGGCCAGCCTCGCTGCTGGATTTGATCAACCAGAGCTTCGAGGTCATGCAGACTTCGTTGGCACAGTACAAGATTGCCGGCTATCCACCGGATGTGCTGATCAACGTGCCCAAGCGGGTGTGCCGGTTTTTCGAGTTCTACAAAGCGCCGGAACTCATCGCCCTGGGGCGAGAGATTGCACGCGATACGCTGGACAGTTATGAAGGGGCGAAGCGGTAGCACCTGGTTGGCGCCGCACCTGAAGGCGGTGTGGTGCTCGACAATGACCGTGCTTGCGGCTGGCGAAAACGAAACAGGCCGCACTAGGCGGCCTGTTTCTTCATGCAACGAACACCTTAGTAACGGGTGATGTCTGCATTGGCTTCCAGCTGCTTGCGGTAAGCGGCAAAGTCCTGCTGGCCAGCACGGGACGCGAGGTAGCGGCGAATCTGCTGCTTCTCTTCGTCGGTGGCGGTAGCGCCGTCGTTCACACCTTTGAGCTGCAACACCACCAGGCTTCCGTCACGCAGCACTACACTGCCATACACAGGCTTGTCCTTGGCTTGCGGCTTGCCCAGACGGAACAGTGCCTGCAGTTCGGCCGGATCTATACCGTCCTCGCCACGGGTGACTGCTTCATAGGCTTTCCAGCCTTGGCCTTCGTGAACGCTGCCTGCTGCGATGGAACCGTCACGCAGGCCGGCAATCAGCTTGTCTGCCTTGGCCTTGAGTTCGGCAGTCGCCTTCTCTTTGGCCAGGTGCTCCCTGATGTTCTTGGCCACAGCGTCCAGCGGCAGTTGCTCTGGCTTTCGGTGTTCCTTGACGCGCAGCACCACGGTGGTCTCAGGGTCGAGCTCGATGGCGGTGCTGTTGGCACCCTCATCCAGCACTTCTTCAGAGAACGCAGCCTGCACCACCGCACGGTTGGCGGTAATGCCTTCACCGCCCTCGCGGCCGAAGGCGGCAGAGGTGTGCACCTTGAGGTTCAGGTCCTGAGCCGGCTGGGCCAGGTCGGAAGCCTCGTAGGCAGCATCCTGCAGTTGCTTGCTGGCGTCGACATAACGCTGCTCGACCAGCGGCATCTTCAGATCGCGAGTCAGTTTGTCCTTCAGGCTGGCGAAGCTCGGTACTTCTGGCGCCTGGACGCCCAGCAGCTTGATCAGATGGTAGCCAAACTCGGTGCGCACCGGTGCAGATACCTGCCCATCCTGCAGCTTGTACAGCGCCTCTTCGAAGGCCGGGTCGTATACACCCGGGCCGGCAAAGCCGAGGTCACCACCGGTGTTGGCGGAGCCTGGGTCCTGAGAGAACTCCTTGGCCAAAGCGGCAAAGTCCTCACCCTTGGCCAGACGCTGCTCGATCTCTTCGGCGCGGGCCTTGGCCTGGGCGTCGGTGACCTTGTCGTTGACCTCGATGAGGATGTGCGCGGCATGGCGCTGCTCGGCCAGGTTGGCGATTTCCTTCTCGTACTGGGCCTTGAGCTCTTCGTCAGTCACTTTGACCTGATCGAAGAAAGCCGACTTCTTCAGCTCGATGTAGTCGATCACGACCTGGTCAGGCGACATGAACTCCTTGGCGTGCTGGTCGTAGTGCGCCTTGACCTCTTCGTCGCTGACCTTGACTGCGGCCGGGTCGGCCTTGAACGTCAGGGAGGCGAAGTCGCGGGTCTGCTTCTCCAGGCGAGCGAAGGCATCGACCTGTTGATCGGTGACGAAGCTGCTGCCGGCCAGGCCGGTGCGCAGTTGGCCGATGAGCATTTCCTCGCCGAGCATCTCGCGGAACTGCATGCGACCGTAGCCCATCTGGCGGATCACCTGGTCGAAACGCTCAGCGCTGAACTTGCCGTCCACCTGGAACTCAGGGGTCTGCAGGATCACCTGATCCAGCGCGGCCTCGGAGAATGCGAACTTGGCATCCTCAGCACCTTGCAGCAGCAGCTTGCGGCTGATCAGCCCCTTGAGTGCCTCCTCTCGCAGCAACTTGTCATCCAACAGCGCCGGGTCGAAATCCTTGCCCAACTGTTGCATCAGTTGACGGCGCTGCATGTCGGCCGCCTGGCTCAGTTCGTTCTGGCTGATGGTCTGGCCGTTCACCTTGGCGGCGTCCTGGCTATGAGTGGCGGCCTGGAAAATGGCTTCGAAACCGGTCAATGCCATCAACACGACGATAAGGCCGATGATGGTCTTGGCAATCCAACCTTGTGAATTGTCCCTGATATTTTGCAGCATGCGTCCCCCAGAAACGGCTGTACCACTGCGTCGACAACCGCGGAGCGTGGGTAGAATCCTGATAAAAGAAAGGCGCATCCGAGGATGCGCCTTTTCTTAGCAAACGTGTCAGGCGGGAACGTTTGCGCCCCGCCATCACCGTGCTCGGACCAGGCCAGGCCGGGTCCGGCTGAAAGACGACTTAGTTGACGGCGTCTTTCAGGCCTTTGCCGGCCTTGAAACCTGGAACCTTGGCGGCTTCGATCTTGATTGCCTTGCCGGTTTGCGGGTTGCGGCCGGTACGCTCGGCGCGCTCCTTGACCGAGAAGGTACCAAAGCCAACCAGTACCACATCGTCACCTTGCTTCAGGGCGCCGGTGACGGATTCGATGACTGCGTCCAGCGCACGGCCGGCTACAGCTTTCGGGATGTCTGCAGATGCGGCGATAGCGTCAATCAGTTCCGACTTGTTCACTCTAAGTCCCCTTATTTCTCTATTGAGTTTGTTTCTAAGTATGTAATGAAAAGCTTATGAAACGTGTGCTGGGAGGCATGGCGACAATAACGTGCCGCTTTATAGCAAGGCGCCGAAAATACTGTCAAGGAAAGCCCCCCAGCCAAAAACTACTAATGCGTGCTGATTCTTTCCTTAGCATCGCCGTCGCGCTTCTCGTCTTTCGCGACAATCTCCGGAGCCACATCTGGCAAGGGCTCCGGGGCGTATTGCAGCGCAATTTGCAGGACTTCGTCAATCCATTTGACCGGTTTGATCTGAAGATCCTGTTTGATATTTTCAGGAATCTCCTTGAGATCGCGAACATTTTCCTCGGGAATGATCACCGTCTTGATCCCGCCACGGTGTGCCGCCAGCAGTTTCTCCTTCAGCCCGCCAATGGCCAATACCTGGCCACGCAAGGTGATTTCGCCGGTCATGGCCACATCGGCACGTACCGGAATCTGCGTCAGCGCCGACACCAGTGCGGTGCACATTCCGATACCGGCACTTGGGCCGTCCTTCGGCGTGGCGCCCTCAGGCATGTGAATGTGCACGTCATGCTTCTCGTGGAAGTCGGCGGCAATCCCCAGGCTGCGGGCGCGGCTGCGCACCACGGTCTGCGCGGCGGTAATCGACTCGACCATGACATCGCCCAGCGAGCCGGTCTTGATCAACTGGCCCTTGCCGGGGATGACCACGGCCTCGATGGTCAGCAACTCGCCGCCCACCTGGGTCCAGGCTAGGCCGGTTACCTGGCCGATCTGATCCTGCTGCTCGGCCAGGCCATAGCGGAACTTGCGCACGCCCAGCAGGTGCTCCAGCTGCTCGCTGGCCACCTTGACCTTGACCTGCTTCTGCCCGGTATGCTCCTTGACCACCTTGCGGCAGACCTTGGCAATTTGCCGCTCCAGGCCCCGCACACCGGCTTCACGGGTGTAGTAGCGGATGATGTCGCGAATCGCCGAGATGTCGACTTCCAGCTCTTCCTTCTTCAAGCCGTTGGCCTTGACCTGCTTGGGCACCAGGTACTTGACCGCGATGTTGATCTTTTCGTCCTCGGTGTAGCCAGGCAGGCGGATGACTTCCATCCGGTCCAGCAGCGCCGGCGGGATGTTCATCGAGTTCGAGGTGCACAGGAACATCACGTCCGAGAGGTCGTAGTCGACCTCCAGGTAGTGGTCGTTGAAGTTGTGGTTCTGTTCAGGGTCGAGCACTTCCAGCAGTGCCGAAGCGGGGTCACCGCGCATGTCGCTGCCCATCTTGTCGATCTCGTCGAGCAGGAACAACGGGTTGCGCACGCCCACCTTGGTCATCTTCTGGATCAGGCGACCCGGCATGGAGCCGATGTAGGTACGGCGGTGGCCACGGATCTCGGCCTCGTCACGCACGCCACCCAGGGCCATGCGCACGAACTTGCGGTTGGTGGCGGCAGCGATCGACTCGGCCAGCGAGGTCTTGCCGACACCGGGTGGCCCGACCAGGCACAGCACCGGACCGCGGATCTTCTTGACGCGCTTCTGCACGGCAAGGTATTCGAGGATGCGTTCCTTGACCTCTTCCAGGCCATAGTGGTCGGCATCGAGGATTTCCTCGGCCTTGGTCAGGTCCAGACGCACCTTGCTCTGAGCCTTCCACGGCACCTGCACCAACCAGTCGAGGTACGAGCGCACCACGGTAGCTTCGGCCGACATCGGAGACATTTGCTTGAGCTTGTTCAGCTCCGCCTGAGCCTTGGTCAAGGCATCTTTAGGCAGACCTGCGGCTTCGATGCGCTTTTTCAGCTCTTCGACTTCATTGTGGCCTTCATCACCATCGCCAAGTTCTTTCTGAATGGCCTTCATCTGCTCATTCAGGTAGTACTCGCGCTGGCTGCGCTCCATCTGCTTCTTGACCCGGCCGCGAATGCGCTTTTCGACCTGCAGGAGGTCGATTTCGGCATCCAGCAGTGCCAGCACGTGCTCGACACGGGTAGTCAAGTCGACGATTTCAAGAATTTCCTGCTTCTGCTCGATCTTCAGGGCCATGTGCGCGGCCATGGTGTCGACCAGGCGCCCTGGCTCGTCGATGCTGTTCAGCGAAGACAGCACTTCGGCAGGCACCTTCTTGCCCAGTTGAACGTATTGTTCGAACTGCGACAGCAGCGTGCGCACGAACACTTCCGACTCGCGCTCGGCAGTATCGGTTTCGTCGATCAGGGAGACTTCGGCACGGATGTGCCCTTCAACTTCGGAGAAGCGCTCGACCGCACCCCGCTGCTCGCCCTCGACCAGCACCTTGACGGTGCCATCAGGCAGCTTCAGCAGTTGCAGCACGGTGGCAACGGTACCGACGCGGTACAGGGCGTCCTCGCCCGGATCGTCGTCGGCTGGATTCTTCTGGGCCAGCAGTAGGATCTGCTTTTCGCCCGTCATCGCCGCCTCGAGGGCTTCGATGGACTTTTCGCGCCCCACGAACAGCGGGATAACCATGTGCGGGTAAACAACGACATCGCGCAATGGCAAAAGAGGCAAGTCGAGGGTGGTCTTCATGATTTCGCCTCTACAGCGGCCTTATGGCCGGAAACCGGTGGAAATGATGCTTGGACCTAATGTGGGGGCACGCTTGGGAAATTACAAGCGCTTGCACAGGAAAAGCAGAAAGGGGCCCGTAGGCCCCCTCTTGCTTGCAACCGAGAACCGGCCATTGCCTGAATCAGGCGTCTGGCGCGGCCTTGGCTTGCGGTTCGCTGTTTTCGTAGATCATCAGCGGCTGCGAGGTGCCCTCAATGACGCTCTCGTCGATAACCACCTTGCTGACATCCTTTTTCGAAGGAATCTCATACATGGTATCGAGCAGCACGCCTTCAAGGATCGAACGCAGGCCACGAGCGCCAGTCTTGCGCTCCAGGGCCTTGCGTGCAACGGCCTTGAGCGCATCGCTGCGGAACTCGAGGTCGACGCTTTCCATCTCGAACAGCTTGGCATACTGCTTGGTCAGGGCATTCTTCGGCTCGGTGAGGATCTGCATCAACGCAGCCTCATCCAGCTCGTCGAGGGTAGCCAGTACCGGCAGGCGGCCGACGAATTCCGGAATCAGGCCAAACTTGACCAGATCGTCCGGCTCGACCTCACGCAGGGACTCACCAACCTTCTTGCCCTCTTCCTTGCTGCGCACTTCGGCACCAAAACCGATGCCGCCTTTGGTGGAGCGGTTCTGGATGACCTTTTCCAGGCCCGAGAACGCACCACCGCAGATGAACAGGATGTTGCGGGTATCAACCTGCAGGAATTCCTGTTGCGGGTGCTTGCGGCCGCCTTGCGGCGGGACCGAGGCCACGGTGCCTTCGATCAGCTTCAGCAGTGCCTGCTGCACGCCCTCGCCCGAGACATCACGGGTAATGGACGGGTTGTCCGACTTGCGCGAGATCTTGTCGATTTCGTCGATGTAGACAATGCCCATCTGGGCCTTTTCCACGTCGTAGTCGCACTTCTGCAACAGCTTCTGGATGATGTTTTCGACGTCCTCACCCACATAACCGGCTTCGGTCAGGGTGGTGGCGTCAGCAATGGTGAACGGTACGTTCAACAGGCGTGCCAGGGTTTCGGCGAGCAGGGTCTTACCCGAGCCGGTCGGCCCGATGAGCAGGATGTTGCTCTTGCCCAGTTCGACTTCGTCACCCTTCTTGTCACGCTGGTTCAGGCGCTTGTAGTGGTTGTACACCGCTACGGCCAGCACCTTCTTCGCGCGCTCCTGACCAATCACGTACTGGTCCAGGATGCCGCTGATTTCTTTCGGCGAAGGCAATTTGTGCGCGCTGCTCTCGGCCTGGGCTTCCTGCACCTCCTCACGGATGATGTCGTTGCACAGGTCGACGCACTCGTCGCAGATAAATACCGAGGGCCCGGCAATCAGTTTGCGCACTTCGTGCTGGCTTTTGCCGCAGAAGGAGCAATAAAGCAATTTGCCGCTGTCCTCGCCGTTACGGGTGTCAGTCATTCGATCGATCCAATCCGGTAGGCTTGCAACACAAGATGAAGGCAATTGCGGGCTTTTTCAAGTCCGCAGGTAGGCGCTTTCGACGCCCACCTGCTCTGCCCCCCGGTTCAGGAGGCCAGTTGCCGCTTGTCGTAGACCGAGTCGATCAGGCCGTACTCGGCTGCGCGCGAGGCGCTCATGAAGTTGTCACGCTCGGTGTCACGCTTGATGGTCTCGAGGTCCTGGCCGGTGTGATAGGCCAGCAGCTCGTTCAGACGGGCCTTGATATTGAGAATTTCCTGGGCGTGGATCTCGATATCGGTGGCCTGACCCTGGAAGCCGCCCAGCGGCTGGTGGATCATCACGCGCGAGTTAGGCAGGCAATGACGCTTGCCCTTGGCACCTGCCGCCAGCAGGAAGGCGCCCATGCTGCAGGCCTGGCCGATGCAGATGGTCGAAACGTCCGGCTTGATGAACTGCATGGTGTCGTAGATCGACATGCCGGCGGTGACGGAACCGCCCGGCGAGTTGATGTACAGATGGATATCCTTGTCCGGGTTTTCCGCCTCAAGGAACAGCAGTTGCGCAACGACGAGGTTGGCCATGTAGTCCTCTACCGGGCCAACCAGGAAGATCACACGCTCCTTCAACAGGCGCGAGTAGATGTCGTAAGCGCGTTCGCCACGGGCGGACTGCTCGATAACCATCGGGACCAGGCCGCCTGCGGCCTGGATGTCAGAGCTCTGCTGAATATAAGAATTGCGGGACATGTCCTGCGCTCACTCCCAAATAGTCATGGCTTGAATACGCACAAGCCAGCTCGAAGGCTGGCTTGTGGAGGTTTCCTACGAGAGAAGACCGTTACTCAGCAGCGGCAGGCGCCTCGGCTGGTTTAACGGCTTCTTCGTACGAGACCGACTTGTCGGTCACAGTCGCTTTCTGCAGAACAGTATCTACAACTTGTTCTTCCAGCACAACCGAACGCACTTCGTTCAGTTGCTGGTCGTTCTTGTAGTACCAAGCGATGACCTGCTCAGGCTCCTGGTAAGCCGACGCCATTTCTTCGATCATCTCGCGAACCTTGGCGTCGTCCGGCTTCAGCTCGAACTGCTTGACCACTTCGGCCACGATCAAACCCAGCACGACGCGGCGCTTGGCTTGCTCTTCGAACAGCTCGACTGGCAGTTGCTCAGGCTTGATGTTGCCACCAAACTGCTGAACAGCCTGCACGCGCAGACGGTTGACTTCGTTTTCCAGCAGGGCCTTTGGTACTTCGATCGGGTTGGCGGCCAGCAGACCGTCCATGACCTGGTTCTTGACCTTGGTCTTGATCGCCTGACGCAGCTCACGCTCCATGTTCTTGCGAACTTCGGCGCGGAAGCCTTCCAGCGTCGATTCCTTGATGCCGAACTGGGCGAAGAACTCTTCGTTCAGTTCTGGCAGTACAGGTGCCGAAACGCTGTTGACGGTGATGGTGAACTCAGCGGCTTTGCCAGCCAGGTCCAGGTTCTGGTAGTCCTCTGGGAAGGTCACGTTGACCACGCGCTCTTCGCCAGCCTTGGCGCCTACCAGACCTTCTTCGAAGCCTGGGATCATGCGGCCGGAACCCAGCACCAGCAGGGTGCCCTTGGCCGAACCACCGGCAAACGCTTCACCGTCGACCTTGCCGACGAAGTCGATGTTGACCTGGTCGTCGTTCTGCGCAGCGCGCTCGACGGCCTCGAAGCGGGTGTTCTGCTTGCGCAGCACTTCCAGCATGTTGTCCAGGTCACTGTCAGCCACTTCGGCGCTCAGGCGCTCGACCTTGATCGACTCGAGGCCCGCAACAGTGAACTCAGGGAACACTTCGAAGATGGCGACGAATTCCAGATCCTTGCCCTTTTCGAAGGACTTGGGCTCTACAGCCGGGGCGCCAGCCGGGTTCAGCTTCTGCTCGACGATGGCTTCGTAGAAGGAGGCCTGGACCAGGTCACCGAAAGCCTCTTGACGGGCGTCCGCCTCGAAACGCTGACGGATCACGGTCATCGGTACTTTACCAGGACGGAAGCCCGCAATCTTGGCGCGCTTGGCAGTCTGCTGCAGACGCTTGTTGACTTCGTTCTCGACGCGCTCGGCCGGAACGGCGATGGTCATGCGGCGCTCGAGAGCGGAAGTGTTTTCAACAGAAACTTGCATGGATATTCCTCGTTGCACAGACGTTAGCCGGCGTTAGCCCGACTCCAGAATCAAGGGCAAACATTCTAGTGAGTCACGCAGCAGAAGTCACCCCACACGGGACGACTGAAAACAACGCCGGTCGATTAACTTTCAAGGCCCGCACGGCACAGCGCCAGGCCTGCTTCCAACAGGGGCTGCGCGGCGCCGGGGGCGGCCTGCAGCCGAAATACTTTGTCAAACAACTACCCGCAACGCATTCGCTTCCTTTATTCAGGATCAATGTCGTTGAACTGGCAGTACTCCTCCCATTCCAGCCCCAGCGCCTCGGCCACTTCACGGTGCGTTTCCAGGCGCATGGCCTGCAGCTGCTCCGGGGATTCGGCAATCAATTGCAGCGCCAGCTCCCAAGGCTCAATACCCTGTTCCTCGGCGGCATCCTCGAACGCCCACTCGATTTGCTGGGCCTGCTCACGCGCATCCAGCTCGCGGATCTCCTCGAGCAACTGCGGATTGGCTTCGGCAAAGCGCTGCAGCGCCAGGGCCTGACGGGCTTCTTTTGCAATCATCGTGGTGTCCTTTGCCGGCCAAACGGGCCGGTGTTTCAACCGACTGAAATCTAACAGCTTTTATTGGGGTGCCACCAGTGGATTACAAGGGGCAGGAGGTGATTTGGCCGAGCGGTGGCTGACCGCGACATATTCAGCGCCTTCGAGATCGAGCGCCGCCCGCGCGGCGCATCGCGAGCAAGCTCGCTCCTACATTTGTTTCGGGCCAGTATCGCCTGTGCCTGCGCGCGACCGCCCTGTTTGTTCCCCACGATTTCGAGGTGAGCGCCAAGGGGGCGTGCGCGTCTGCCCCAGGAATAATTGGCCCGAAACAAATGTAGGAGCGAGCTTGCTCGCGATGCGCCGCGCGGGCGGCGCTCGATCTACGCATCACCGCAAAAACCAAGGCAGGCACCTTGCCGCCCTGACACAATCGGCCGTAGAACACCCCATAAAAGCTTGACCGCCAACAGAGTAAGCGCGACCACCTTGTTTACCCGGCACGATATTGAGGAGGAACATCAGGAGCCACGCGAGCGACGCTCAACCTCAAACAAAGACACCAGAACACTGACGGCATGCACATCACACCCCCAAAACAAAAAGGCGCCCGATCTCACGATCAAGGCGCCTTTCAGGAATATGGGGTGGACGATGGGAATCGAACCCACGACAACTGGAATCACAATCCAGCGCTCTACCAACTGAGCTACGCCCACCATATTGCGGTCTTGCGGTACAACCTTACAGAAGCATGGTGCGGACGAAGAGACTCGAACTCTTACAGCTTGCGCCGCTGGAACCTAAATCCAGTGTGTCTACCAATTTCACCACGTCCGCGTAACGCTTAAAACAAAGGCGCCAGATGCTATCGAGGCGCCCTTGAAAAATATGGGGTGGACGATGGGAATCGAACCCACGACAACTGGAATCACAATCCAGCGCTCTACCAACTGAGCTACGCCCACCATATTGCATTACAGCCTACTTGCTTGCCAAAGCTGCCTAATGGCGCACCCGGCAGGACTCGAACCTGCGACCATCCGCTTAGAAGGCGGATGCTCTATCCAGCTGAGCTACGGGCGCTTAAGCTTGAAGCCTAACCGAACGAGACGCTAACAAGGAACTGTTAAACCACTCATTCTGCCCGACTTAGCCAACCAGTGCTAGGCTGTGCCCGACAAGTGCGGCGAATCTTATAGTCGACCCCGAAAGTCGTCAACACCTTTTTCGAAAAAATTTAAATTATTTAAGGGGTTAGAGGATTTGCCCGACCACCCGCCTTTGCCCTTGGCCCATGTCGTGCGAGAATGCACGTTCTTTATTGTTCCTTCTCGATGGTTAATCACGCGTCTATGACTGCACACCTAATCGATGGCAAGGCTATCGCCGCCAGCCTGCGCCAGCAGATCGCTCAACGTGTCGTGGAGCGTCGCCAGCAAGGCCTGCGTACGCCGGGCCTGGCAGTGATCCTGGTCGGCACCGACCCCGCCTCCCAAGTCTATGTCTCGCACAAGCGCAAGGACTGCGAAGAGGTCGGCTTCATTTCGCAGGCTTTCGACCTGCCCAGCGAGACCACGCAACAAGCCCTGACCGAGCTGATCGACCGTCTCAATGACGACCCGGCCGTCGACGGCATCCTGTTGCAACTGCCGCTGCCGGCACACCTGGACGCCTCGTTGCTGCTCGAGCGCATTCGCCCGGACAAGGATGTGGACGGCTTCCACCCGTACAACATCGGCCGCCTGGCCCAGCGTATTCCACTGCTGCGCCCGTGCACACCGAAAGGCATCATGACCCTGCTGGAAAGCACCGGCCAGGACCTGTACGGCATGAACGCGGTGATCGTCGGCGCGTCCAACATCGTTGGCCGCCCGATGGCCATGGAACTGCTGCTGGCCGGCTGCACCGTGACCGTCTGCCACCGCTTCACCAAGGACCTGGCCGGCCACGTCGGGCGTGCCGACCTGGTGGTCGTGGCTGCCGGCAAGCCGGGCCTGGTCAAGGGTGAGTGGGTCAAGGAAGGCGCCATCGTCATCGACGTGGGCATCAACCGCCAGGAAGACGGCAAGCTGGTCGGCGACGTGGTCTACGAGACTGCCCTGCCCCGCGCCGGCTGGATCACACCGGTGCCGGGCGGCGTCGGGCCGATGACCCGGGCGTGCCTGCTGGAGAACACGCTGTATGCGGCAGAAGAGCTGCACAAGTAATACCGCGTGATGCGAAAACGGCACCTTTGCAGGTGCCGTTTTTTTTGCCCGTGACTAATGGCCTCTTCGCGAGCGAGCGGTTGCACGGCCCGCGCGGTCGGTGAAACCACCCCGGCGTTCAGCCGATCACTTCCTGGCCGCCTCCCAGGACTTCAGCAGTTCGTTGTAGCTGACTGTCTCGCCCATGGGCTTTTCGTTGGCCAGCTTGGCTTTCGGCGCACCCGGCTGGTCGAACCAGTACTGGGCGTCCTTCTCCGGATTCAACTTGGGTGCACACGTCGCCTGGGCATTGGAGCGTTGCAGGCGCTCCATCATGCGGTCCTGGTCGCGGGCCAGCCCATCCAGGGCTTCCTGCGGGGTCTTTTCGCCACTGGCGACTTCGGCGATATGGCTCCACCACAGCTGCGCCAGCCGCGGGTAGTCCGGCACGTTGGTGCCGGTCGGCGTCCACTGCACCCGTGCAGGGCTGCGATAGAACTCCACCAGCCCACCGAGCTTGGGCGCCAACTCGGTCATGGCCTGGGAGTTGATGTCCGACTCACGAATCGGCGTCAGGCCGACGATGGTCTTTTTCAGCGATACGGTCTTTGAGGTGACGAACTGGGCGTACAGCCACGCCGCCAAGCGTTGCTTCTCGGGGGTGGACTTGAAGAAGGTCCACGAGCCAGTGTCCTGGTAGCCGAGTTTCATCCCCTCTTCCCAGTAAGGCCCCTTCGGTGAAGGCGCCATGCGCCACTTCGGCGTGCCGTCGGCATTCACGACCGGCAAGCCGGGCTTTGTCATGTCGGCGGTGAATGCGGTGTACCAGAATATCTGCTGGGCAATGTTGCCTTGCGCAGGCACAGGGCCGGCTTCGGAGAATGTCATGCCCTGCGCTTCCTTGGGCGCGTAAGCACGCATCCAGTCCACGTACTTCTGCGTGGCATAGACGGCGGCCGGCCCATTGGTATCGCCGCCGCGGGTCACGCTGGAACCCACCGGATGGCAGTCCTCCACGCGAATGCCCCATTCATCGACCGGCAAACCATTGGGCAGGCCCTTGTCGCCGCCGCCGGCCATCGAGAACCAGGCATCGGTGAAGCGCCAGCCCAGTGACGGGTCTTTCTTTCCGTAGTCCATGTGCCCGTAGACGCGCTTGCCGTCGATCTCCTTGACGTCTTCGGTGAAGAACTTGGCAATGTCCTCGTACGCCGACCAGTTCACTGGCACCCCCAGTTCATAGCCGTACTTCTCTTTGAACCTGGCCTTCAACTCCGGCCGTTCGAACCAGTCGGCGCGGAACCAGTACAGGTTGGCGAACTGCTGGTCGGGCAGTTGGTAGACCTTGCCATCAGGCGCGGTGGTGAAGGAAATACCGATGAAGTCCTTCAGGTCGAGGGTCGGCGAAGTATAGGCCTTGCCCTCGTTGGCCATCAGGTCGGTGATCGATTCCACTTTGCCGTAGCGAAAGTGCGTACCGATCAGGTCGGAGTCGTTGACCCAGCCGTCATAGATGTTCTTGTCCGACTGCATCTGCGTCTGCAGTTTTTCCACCACGTCGCCTTCCTGCAGCAGGTCGTGGGTCAGCTGGATGCCGGTGATCTCACTGAAAGCCTTGGCCAGCACCTTGGATTCGTATTCATGGGTGGTGATGGTTTCCGACACAACGTTGATCTTCATCCCGCGAAACGGCTCGGCTGCCTTGATGAACCACTGCAATTCGGCCAACTGCTGTTCGGGGGTAAGGGTCGAAGGCTTGAACTCGCTGCCGATCCATTTCTTTGCCGCCTCTTCGTACTGGTCGGCCCAGGCTGTGCCTTGCACGCTGGCCAGTACCAGCAACGCGGCCAGGGTCAAATGTCGCCTGTTGTGTTTGTTGTCGAACATTGTGATCTCCCGTTTCAGTTATCCCACAGGGCCGCTCGCTCAGCCCCAGCGCAACACCACCGCCAGCCACGCCAGCGACAGCAGCGAGGCCACCCACAATGGCCAGTCGCTGACACCGACCACCAGCAGGTGCAGGTAGGCGCTGGCCAGCAGGCCGATGAACAAACGGTCACCTCGGCTGGTGACCAGCGGCAAAAAGCCCCGTCGCTCTACGCAGGGGCGACGCAGCTCAAGCAGGGTCATGCCCAGCAGCAACAGGCCCACAGCGGCGAAGAACAGCGCTGTCGGCAGGGTCCAGGCCATCCACTCCATGCGTTGCCCTCCTCACACCCGGCCCAGGGCGAAGCCCTTGGCCACATGATTGCGCACGAACCAGATCACCAGCATGCCCGGCAAGATGGTCAGCACCCCCGCCGCCGCCAGCACACCCCAGTCGATGCCCGATGCCGACACCGTGCGGGTCATCACCGCGGCAATCGGCTTGGCATTCACCGAGGTCAGGGTGCGCGCCAGCAGCAGTTCGACCCAGGAGAACATGAAACAGAAAAACGCCGTGACGCCGATGCCGGAGCCAATCAGCGGAATGAAGATCTTCACGAAGAAGCGCGGAAAACTGTAGCCGTCGATGTAGGCGGTTTCGTCGATTTCCCTTGGCACACCCGACATGAAGCCCTCCAGGATCCACACCGCCAGCGGTACGTTGAACAGGCAATGGGCCAGCGCCACGGCAATGTGGGTATCGAACAGCCCGATCGACGAGTACAACTGGAAGAACGGCAGCAGGAACACCGCCGGTGGCGCCATGCGGTTGGTCAGCAGCCAGAAGAACAGGTGGCGGTCGCCAAGAAAGCGGTAGCGCGAGAAGGCATAGGCCGCGGGCAACGCCACGAGCAGTGAAATCAGCGTGTTCAGGCACACGTAGTACAGCGAGTTGATGTAGCCGCTGTACCAGCTGGCGTCGGTGAAGATCACTCGGTAGTTGTCGAGCGTGAACGCCTGCGGCCACAGGGTCAGGCCGCCAAGGATCTCGGCGTTGCTCTTGAACGACATGTTCAGCAACCAGTAGATCGGCACCAGCAGGAAGAAGAAGTACAGCAGCAGGGCCATTGATTTGCGTGTGCTCATGGCCTAGTCCTTGTCGGCATGGGTCATGGCTGTGTAGAACAGCCACGACACCAGCAGGATGATCAGGAAGTACACCAGTGAAAACGCTGCCGCCGGCCCCAGGTCGAACTGCCCTACAGCCATACGCGTGAGGGTCTGGCTGAGGAACGTGGTCGCGTTGCCTGGCCCGCCGCCGGTCAGCACGAACGGCTCGGTGTAGATCATGAAACTGTCCATGAAGCGCAGCATCAACGCGATCACCAGCACGTTCTTGAGCTTGGGCAGCTGGATATGGCGAAACACCGCCCAGCCCGAGGCCCGATCGATGCGCGCAGCCTGGTAGTACACGTCGGGGATCGCACGCAGCCCCGAATAGCACAGCAAAGCCACCAACGAAGTCCAGTGCCACACATCCATCACCAGCACGGTGAGCCAGGCGTCGAACGGGTCACCGGCGTAGTTGTAGCTGACCCCGAGCTTGGCCAGGGAAGCGCCGAGCAGGCCGATATCGGCACGGCCGAAAATCTGCCAGATAGTGCCGACCACGTTCCACGGGATCAGCAACGGGATAGCCATGACGATCAGGCACACCGAGGCCATGCGGCCTTTGGTTGGCATGGCCAGAGCGATGCCTATACCCAATGGAATTTCGATCAGCAGGACGCAGGCCGAGTAAATGAACTGGCGCAGCAATGCATCGTGCAGCGCCGGGTCGCGCAGTACCTGGCGGTACCAGTCGGCACCGACGAAGTAGCGGCTGGACTGGTCGAAGATGTCCTGCACCGAGTAGTTGACCACCGTCATCATCGGCACCACCGCGCTGAACGCGACCAGCAGGAACACCGGCAGCACCAGCCACCAGGCCTTGTTGTTCGACACCTTGTTGTTCATGGCCCGGTCTCCAGCAGCACATCGTCGACATACAGCATCAGCCACTGCGCCGGCAGGCTGACCCAGGCCTGGTCCACAGGCAACGGGCGGTCCTCGCCCAGCCTCGCCTTGAGCGCGACACCGCCCAGTTCGAGGGTGACGATGCGATAGGTACCCAGGTCTTCGACGTCCAGCACCCGCGCCGGGTAGGCCCCCTCGAACGGGCTGTCCCATAGCTGCACGAACTCCGGGCGAATGCCCACCTGCAGCCGCCCGCCCGCCAGTGAGGCCAGGCGCTCGCACAGGCCATCGGGCAGCACCAGCTGGACATCGCCGAACACCACTGCGCCCGCCTCGGCACGCACGTCGATCAAGTTCATGCCCGGGCTACCGATGAAATAACCAACGAACGTATGCCGCGGTCGCTCGAACAGCTCGCGCGGTGTGCCGAACTGGACGATGCGTCCGCCGTGCATCACCGCGATCTTGTCGGCGAAGGTGGAGGCCTCCAACTGGTCGTGGGTGACGTAGATCATGGTGATGTTGAACTGCTCATGGATCTGCTTCAGCTTGCGCCGCAGCTTCCACTTCAGATGCGGGTCGATCACCGTCAGCGGCTCGTCGAACAGGATCGCCGACACGTCATCGCGCACCAGGCCACGCCCCATGGAGACTTTCTGCTTTTCATCGGCGGTGAGGTTGCGTGCTTTCTTGCGCAACACGGCAGTCAGCTCAAGCACTTCGGCAATTTCTTCCACCCGGGCACGCACCCGGGCTTCATCGAGCCCCTGGTTGCGCAAGGGGAAGGCCAGGTTGTCGAACACCGTCATGGTGTCGTACACCACCGGGAACTGGAACACCTGGGCGATATTTCGCGCCTGCGGGGACAGCTGGTTGACCGGCTTGCCGTCGAACAGCACCTCGCCATGAGACGGCGTCAGCAGCCCGGAAATGAGATTGAGCAAGGTCGACTTGCCGCAGCCCGACGGCCCGAGCAACGCATAGGCACCGCCCTGTTCCCACACATGTTCGAGTGCGTGCAGGGCATAGTCTGCCTCGCTGGCGGGCTGGCGGCTGTAACTGTGCGCCAGCTGGCGCAGGCGGATTTCGGCCATCACCCTCTCCTCGCCTGGCGCAGCCCCGGGGCCTGCACCAACAGCCCGGCGCTGTCGAAAACGAACAGCTTGTGCGTGGGGATGAACACGCGTATCGGCGTGTCCACCTGGTACTCGTGAACCCCGGGAAGGTGCAGCACCATGCGCCAGTATTCGTTGCGCACATGCAGAAATGTTTCTGACCCACTGATCTCGGCCAACTCCACCAGTACCGCCAGCTCCAGGTCATCGTCGTGGGCCGGCACCAGCGCGATATGGCTGGGGCGCACGCCGAAGCGGTAGTCACCCTCGGCCAGCGGCTCCAGGTCGGCATTGCGGGCAAAGTGCACGGTCTGGGCCAGGCTTACCTCGTTACCCGTGATACGGCCAGACACCAGGTTGATCGGCGGCTCGGAAAACAGCTCGGCAGCCAGCACGCTGCTGGGTCGCTGATAGACCTCGGCGGTGGGCCCGCTCTGCACGATACGGCCTTCGTGCACAAGGGTGGTGGTGCCGCCCAGCGCCAGCGCCTCGTTGGGCTCGGTGGTGGCGTACACAGCAATGCAATGGCGCGCCGCGAACAGCTCGCGCAGCTCCTGGCGCAGGCCTTCGCGCAACTTGTAGTCGAGGTTGACCAATGGCTCGTCGAAGAGGATCAACGAGGCATCCTTGACCAGTGCCCTGGCCATCGCCGTGCGTTGCTGCTGGCCACCGGAGAGCTCCAGTGGCAGGCGTTGCAGGTAGGTTTCGATGCGCAGCATCTCGGCAGTTTCCTGCACCCGCCGCCGGATCTGGTCCTCGGCCATGCGCGCCTGGCGCAGCGGCGAGGCGATGTTTTCGTACACGCTCAAGGTCGGGTAATTGATGAATTGCTGATACACCATCGACACATTGCGCTGACGCACCGGCACACCGGTGACGTCCTGGCCATCCATCAGCACCCGCCCCCGGTCCGGACGGTCCAGCCCGGCCATCAGGCGCATCAGGCTGGTCTTGCCGGCCAGGGTGCGCCCCAGCAGCACATTGAACGAGCCGGGCTCGAAACGCAGTGACGCATCGACGATCCACGGCTGGTTGTCGACGCTACGGCTGACCTGCTCCAGCACCAGGGACATGGCGTGGCCTTTTTGTGATTGTGTCTGCCGGCTACAGCCAGTTCCGTGCCAGTCCTTCCCCGGTGCTCTGGCCCGGGGCCTGGGTGGCAGCGCTGGCAAATCGCGGGCGCGCAGGTGAACACAATCACTGCACAACTGGACACTGGCCAGTTTGACAATGAACAGCCGTGAACAACACTGAACGGCGGTCGACCCATGACAACAATCACACAGGACAGGCCCATGGCCGCATCCGCTTCGACCCACACCCAACTGATCCAGGCGTCCTGGGACCGCTGCCGCGACCACGGCCTGCAGCCGCAGCATGCGCCGGACTTTGACTGCCTGTCCCGCGCCGAGCTCAGCGCCCTGCTGGAGCGGCGCCAAAATCTGCTACGCCTGACCCGCGAGGAAGTGCTACCGCACTATGCGCACCTCTTGGGTAACGCCAGCTACCTGGTAATGCTGGCCGATGCCAGCGGCTGCCTGCTCGACAGCTGGGGCTCGCGGCGTTTCATCGAACCGCGCCAGCACCATGGTTTCAGCGCCGGCGCCCATTGGCACGAACGTGGCGTCGGCACCAATGCCCTGGGCACCACACTGATTTGCGCCGAAGCGGTTCACGTCGGCCAGGACGAACACTTCCTGCGCCAGAACCGCTACATGTCCAGCGCCGCCGCCCCCCTGTTCGACGCCGCACGGCAGCTGGTCGGGGCGCTCGACGTAGCCAGCGACGGCTACCTGCCGGCCAGCCAGACGCTTGGGCTGGTGCGCATGATGGGCCAGAGCCTGGAAAACCGCCTGATCCTCGCCGAACATGCTGACCAGCATGCACAACTGATCTTCAACAGCGCCTCCGACAACCTCGACAGCCCTTGGGCCGGCTTGCTGGTGTTCGATGAACGCGGGCAGGTTTTGGCCGCCAACCACCGGGCCGATAGCCTGCTTGGCGTAAACCCGCTGCAGCAAAACATCGAGCAACTGTTCCAGTTACCCCTGCAACAGCTGCTCAGCCATCCCCGACAACAGCCCTTCGCTCTGCAGGCCACCGGGCGCAACCGCTTTCACTGCCAGTGGCACCCCCCACGCGAAACCACTCGCCGCCCCGAAGCCGGCAGTGCCGAGCCGCGCCTGGAAAAAGCCTTGATACAAGCCGGCCTGCTATTGGAAAAGGACATCCCGGTGTTGGTCGAGGGCGAAACAGGCGTAGGCAAAGAAGTGTTCGTCGACGCCCTGCACCGGGCCAGCAGCCGCGCCAGGCAGCCGCTGGTCGCCGTAAACTGTGCGGCGATCCCGGCCGAACTGGTGGAGTCGGAACTGTTCGGCTATGACAAAGGCGCGTTCACCGGCGCCCACCACAAGGGCAACCCGGGACTGATCCGCAAGGCCGACCACGGCATCCTGTTTCTGGATGAGATTGGCGACATGCCACTGCCCACCCAGGCCCGCCTGCTGCGCGTACTGCAGTCGCGCAGCATCCAGCCGCTGGGCAGTGGCGAACCGGTGCCGGTGGATATCCGCGTGGTGTCGGCGAGCAATCGCAACCTGGCCGACGAAGTGCGCGCCGGGCGCTTTCGCCAGGACCTGTACTACCGCATCGCCGGCCTGACGCTGGTGCTGCCTCCCCTGCGCGAACGCGCTGACCGGCGCCAGCTGATTGAGCAGGTGCATGCCCGCTACCGCGAGCCCGGGCAACCTGCGCGGCTGCCGCCGGCCATTATCGACCTGTTCGATCAACACCCCTGGCCGGGCAACCTGCGCGAACTGGTGAGCGTGCTACAGGTCGCGTTGGCCCTGGCGGCCAACGGGCCGGTCGGCGTCGAGCACCTTCCAGCGGGCTTTCTGGCCGAGTCGAAAACACCGGTGCCGATAGCGACTGAAGAGACGGACCTGCAGAGCCTGGTCGAGCAAGCCAATGGCAACCTGTCGGCGGTGGCCCGCCGACTTGGTATCAGCCGCACCACACTGTACAAGCGGTTGCGTGGGCGATGAATCGATTGGCCCTGAAGCGCCGCACAGCAGGTTTTCGAAGCCACCCCTGATCGACAAGCAGGTGGCGCCCCCCGTGCAGGTCAAGACCACGGCCCGCTGATGACCTTCAAGGGTCACGCCACTGCACTGGCTGCTGGTAGGCCTGTGCCCAGGCTTGCACGTCACTGGCGGGCATCGGCCGGGCGATGCAGTAACCCTGCGCCAGCTCGCAGCCCAGGCCCATCAGTACCCGACCGTGCTCGACACTCTCCAGCCCCTCGGCAATCACCTCGCGGCCAAACGCTCGCGCCAGGCCGATCACTGCCTCCGTCAGCGCCAGGTCGTCCTGGTCATGAAGGATGTCACGCACGAACGACTGGTCGATCTTGATCGTCTGGGTCGGCAAGCGTTTCAGGTAACTCAAGGACGAATAACCGGTGCCGAAATCGTCCAGCGAGAAACGCACACCCAGCGCACGGCAGGCATCCAGGCAGCGGCTGACATGCTGCAGGTTGTCGATGGCCACCGACTCGACGATTTCCAGGTCCAGCAGCGCCGGGTCCACCGCCGGGTACGCTGCCAGCAGCTGCTGCAGGCGCTCGGCAAAGTCACTGCGCTGCAAATGCCGCGCGGCAATATTCACGCTCAGCGACCAGGGCTGCCCTTGGCGCTGCCAGGCCTGCAACTGGCTCAACGCCTGCCCGATCACCCACTCGCCGATTTCGACGATCAGGTCGGTCTGCTCTACCCAGGGCAGGAAATCGCCTGGCGGCACCACACCACGGCCTGGCCGCTGCCAGCGCAATAAGCCCTCGAAGCCCAGTACCTTGCCAGTGCGCAGGTTGACCTTGGGCTGGTAGTAAAGGCACAGCTCACCGTTGCGCAGCGCCCGGCGCACGCGCGCCACGGTCTGGTGGGTGGCCTTGAGTTCCTGTTCCTGCGACACGTCGAACAGGTGGTAACGGTTGCGCCCGCGCTGCTTGGCCACATACATGGCCTGGTCGGCGTGGCGCACCAGGGTGTCGGCATCTTCGTCATCCTGCGGGTACAGGGTCACGCCGATACTGGCGCTGAGCGACAGCGTATGCTCACGCACTACACAGGGCGCTGCCAAGGCACGCAATACCCGCTGCAGGGCTGCATGCAGCTGGTGCTCATCGTCGACGTCGCGCAGGATCAGCACGAATTCGTCGCCCGACAGCCGGGCCACGGCATCACCACCGCGCAGGATGCTCTTCAAGCGCTGCGCCACTTCCACCAGCAGCAGGTCACCCACGGCATGCCCGTAGCCGTCGTTGACCGCCTTGAAACCATCCAGGTCGAGCATGCACACCGCCAGCGAGATGCCTTCGCAGCGCGAGTAGGCCAGGGCCTGGTTCAGCAGGTCGGACAGGTAGGCGCGGTTAGGCAGGCCGGTGAGCACATCGTGGCCCACCCGCCACTGCAAGGTATGCAGCAGCTGGCGCTTCTCCGTGACGTCAAAGCGGATCGACACATACTTGCGCACCTGGCCTGTCAGCGGATCGACCAGTGGCACCATGGTGCTGTCGACCCAGTACAACGAACCGTCCTTGGACCGGTTGCAGATTTCGCCCTTCCACACCCGCCCGGCGACCAAAGCCCGCCACATGCCGACAAAAAACGTCGGTTCATGCAGCCCGGAATTGAGGATGCGGTGGTTGGCCCCCAGCAGTTCCTCACGGCTGTAGCCCGAGATGCTGCAGAACTGCTGATTGACGTAGGTGATGTTCCCACGCAGGTCGGTTTCCGAAAAGATCGCGGCCGCGTCCACGGCCGCGCGATAGTTATCATCCATAAAGCATCCTGCCTTAGCGGTTGAAGCGCTCCACCAGGGCGCGCAATCCGGCGCACACGTGTTCCAGTTCGGTACCGCGCGAGGCGGCGGCGTTGGCGCTATGGGCGCTGTGCTGGGCAATACCGGCTACGCCGTTGATCTGCCGCGAAACGTCTTCTGCCACCGCCGACTGCTGCTGCGAGGCGGTGGCCATCTGCTGGCTCATATCGCTGATGCGCTGTACCGCGTCACGAATGCCATGCAGCGCCTGCCGAGCTTCCTGCACCTGGGCAACGCCCTGCTCGGCACCGTCGATGCCTCGGCTGGCGATCGCCACGGCTTCCTCGGCGCCACTGCGCAGGGCATCGATGATGGCCTGGATGTGCAGGGTGGACTGGCGGGTCTTGTCGGCCAGTGCCCGCACCTCGTCGGCGACCACGGCAAAGCCCCGGCCCTGCTCGCCCGCACGGGCAGCCTCGATGGCGGCGTTGAGGGCCAGCAGGTTGGTTTGCTCGGCAATGCCGCGGATCATCCCGGCGGCCTCGGCGATGGAGCCGGTCTGACCCGCCAGGTGGCTGACCGCCTGGTTGATCTGCGTCACGGTGCTGGCCAGGTTACGAATGGCCGCACCGCTGGCATCGGCCACCTGGCTACCTTGCTCGGCCAGCAAGTGCGCCGTGTGTGCCTCGGCGGCGGTCAACTGCACGTGGTTGGCCACTTCGCCAATGGAGGCGGCCATCTGGTTCATTGCAGTGGCGCTCAGATCGGTTTCGGCACGCTGCTCCAGCAATGCCGCCTCGGTGCTGCGCGACAACTGCCCGGCATCGCGAGCGGCCACGGCCATTTGCCCGGCCAGGTCGCTTAGCCGCGTCAAGGCGGTTTTCAGGCGTGCCTCTTCGCTGATCAGCATCAGTTGCAACTGCCCGGCAGCACCCGACAGGTCGCTGTAGGTCAAGGCTGCAATCGGGTCGGCGAAGGCACCTTCGGCACCCTGCACAATCTGCTGCAGCTGCCGCCCGAGGGCATTGCGCACCCACAGGCCGCAGGCCACGAACAGCCCCAGGGTCAGCCCCTGCCCCACCAGGCCAGGCCACAGATGGTTGGCCCCCACCGCCAGCAGCCCACCGGCCAGTGGCAAGGCCAAGGCCTGCGCCAGCAAGCTCAGCCGGCGCGGCGCCGACAATGCCGCCTGGCCGTTGCGCAGCCGCGCATACAGGGCTTCGGCACGGGCTACTTGCTCGCGCGTAGGGCATACGCGCACCGACTCGTAACCCACTACCCGCCCACCTTCGAGGATGGGCGTGACGTAGGCATTGACCCAGTAGTAGTCGCCGTTACGGCAGCGGTTCTTGACGATACCCATCCAGCTCTTGCCGGCTTTCAGGTAGCGCCACATCAACTCGTACACCGCCGGCGGCATGTCCGGGTGGCGCACCAGGTTGTGCGGGCTGCCGATCAGTTCGGCCTCGCTGTAGCCACTGATGGCGGCAAACTCTGGGTTGCAGTAGGTGATCAGGCTGGCGGTATCGGTAGCAGAAATCAGCCGCTGATGGGGGGGAAAACGTTGCTCGACCGGGGTTACCGGCAAGTTGAGGCGCACGATGAGACTCCATTCAATGACAAGCCGGCACCCAGTTCATCGACGGCCATCGGAACCGAATCATGAGGATCCGTTCCAATGGGCAAAAGCGCTTCCTGCCGTTGCGGCACGAGGCCGAACGGTACAAGGAAGGTGACGATGACTGACCGGTCAAGCCATGAATTCTACGAAATTCATCACATAAATAAAACAAAGGTGATAGATCATGGCGTTGCGCCACATTGATAGATATCGTTAAGTTCTTGATTCTAAATGGGAATTAAGCGATGACGAGATCAGCTTTGGGTATCGCCCTGCGCCGCTACCGCAAGCTGGCGGGCCTGACCCAGGCACAACTGGCCGAACGGACCGGCTTCGACCCCAAGACCATCAGCCGTTTCGAAACCAGCACCTACACCCCCAGCATCGATGCAATCATGGCGTTTGCCCAGGTGCTGGGCGTCAAGACCAAGGACTTCTTCGCTGAACCGGACGACGAAGAGGAGCAGCGCGCCTACCTGTTCGGCGTCATCCACAACGCCCCACCCAAAGATCTTGGCAAGCTGATTGCAGCAGTGGACCAGGCACTGGCCAAGCCCTGAGCTATTTCACGCGCCAGCTTTCACGGCACGCACCGAACTAGAGCATGGCAGGCCGGATTGCCCCACAACTGGTCAGACCGGTAAGGCCAAAAATCCTTGCAATCAGGGATTTTTCGCGCTTTTATGGCCTCGCGCTGAACAAACCGGTAAGACCACAATAATTAAGTCCTGCGCTCTTTCGCCCCGTGCGGCTACCGAAGCAAGGACACCGATCAGAGACTCCTCCCATGCTCAAATGGTGCTCGCGTTCGATTTTCCTGCAAGTCGTACTCGGCCTTGCCCTCGGCATCGCCTGCGGTCTGAGCTTCCCCGACCTCTCCCTGCAACTCAAACCCCTCGGCGACGGCTTCATCAAGCTGATCAAGATGCTCATCGGCCTGATCGTGTTCTGCGTGGTGGTCAGCGGCATTTCGGGTGCGGGCGACCTGAAAAAGGTCGGGCGTATCGGCCTGAAGTCGGTGATCTACTTCGAAGTGCTGACTACCCTGGCGCTGGTGATCGGCCTGGTGTTCGCCTTCACCAGTGGCATTGGCAGCGGTGCCAATATTCACCTGGATCAACTGTCCGCCGCCGATGCCAACGGCTTGGCCGAGCGCGGCCAGCACATCCATGGCGCCACGGCGTTCTTCATGGACCTGATCCCCACCTCGGTGATCGGTGCCTTCGCCGACAACAACATTCTTCAGGTGCTGCTGTTCTCGGTGCTGTTCGGCAGCGCACTGAACCTGGTGGGTGACTCGGCCGCCGGCATTTCGCGACTGATCAACGAACTGAGCCATGTGATCTTCCGCATCATGGGCATGATCGTGCGCCTGGCGCCGATCGGCGTGTTCGGTGCCATCGCCTTCACCACCAGCAAGTACGGCCTGGCGTCGCTGCAGCACCTGGGCGGGCTGGTGGCGCTGTTCTACCTCACCTGTGCCGGCTTCGTGCTGATCGTGCTGGGCACCGTCATGCGCCTGTCGGGCTTGAAACTGCTGCCGTTGATCAAGTACCTGCGCGAAGAGCTGACCATCGTCCTGGGCACCGCCTCTTCCGACGCCGTGCTGCCACAGATCATGCGCAAGCTTGAGCACCTGGGCATCGGCAGTTCCACGGTCGGCCTGGTGATCCCTACCGGCTACTCGTTCAACCTCGATGGTTTTTCCATCTACCTCACCCTGGCGATCGTGTTCATCGCCAACGCCACCGGCACGCCACTGGAAATGACCGACCTGCTGACCATCCTGCTGGTGTCGCTGGTGACTTCCAAGGGGGCTCACGGCATCCCAGGCTCGGCACTGGTGATTCTTGCCGCCACCCTGACTGCGGTACCGGCGATCCCTGTGGTTGGCCTGGTACTGGTGCTGGCGGTGGACTGGTTCATGGGTATCGGCCGGGCGTTGACCAACCTGATCGGCAACTGCGTGGCCACCGTGGCCATTGCCCGTTGGGAGAAGGACATTGACCTGGAACGTGCGCAGAACGTGCTCGACGGCAAGCCTGGCTTTGCCCCCACGCCACGCAAGCAACCCAGCGCCCATCAACAGGAATTCTGAGCGAACGTGGCCGGCATGACGCCGGCCCTTCCAGGAGCGAACCGTGATCAGCTCATCAACCGTCGTCAACTCAGTGGTGGAAAAACTCCGCCAGGCCCTGGCCCGCGGCCAATGGCGCACCGGCGACATGCTACCAGGCCAGCGCGAACTGGCCGAACAACTGGGCATCAGCCGCCCCAGCCTGCGCGAAGCGGTAACCGTGCTGGAAACACTGGGCCTGGTGCGCTCGTTACCCGGCAAGGGCGTGTTGGTGCTCGATGCCGATGCCCAGCCGTCGGGCGTGGAAACCAGTGCTGCGGCCAGCCTGGCCGACGTGCTGGAACTGCGCTACACACTCGAACCGTTCATCGTCGGCCTGGTGGCGCAGTCGGCCAACAGCCAGGACATCGGCCAGTTGCGCCTGACCCTGATGGACATGCGCGAAGCGCTGGAGGCCGATGACAGCGAGGCCGGGGTCAAAGCCTACATTGCCTTCCATGAGGCGCTGTTCGCCCTGACCACCAACCCGATTTTCCAGAGCGTGGTGCAGCAGACCGGCAATGCCCTGAAGCAAAGCGCCGACATGCTGCGCAACTCGCCCGAGCACCTGGCCGCGCGGCTGAAGGAAAACGAAGCGGTGGTGCGCGCCATTCGCGAACGCAGCAGCGCCCAGGCCAGTGCCCAGATGCGTCAGCACATCGTGGCCGAAGGGCTGCGCATGGGTATCGCGCTGAATATCCCGGACGAACATCCGCATCCATGACCTCAGGAGAGTGCCCATGAACGCCGTCCCCCACTTGCCTACCCTGCTCGCGGCCGGCGAAACCCGCCTGTCGGCCGAGCAGATTTATCCAAGGCTGTTCGACGCCATTCTCGAACAGCGCCTGCCACCGGGCAGTCTGTTGCCCGAACAGGCGCTGGGCCATGCCTTTGGTGTCAGCCGCACGGTGATCCGCCGTGTGCTCGGGCGCCTGTCCGACCAGCAGGTGGTGGTACAGCGCCCCAGCCACACCGCGCATCTGGCTGCGCCTGACCCGGACCAGGCACGTCAGGTGCTCAGTGCCCGGCGTCTGGCCGAAACCACACTGATCACCCTGGCCGCGCAACGCGCCCGGCCGGCGCAGGTACGCCAGCTACGGCAACTGGTGGAGCGCGAGCGCCAGCACCATGAGCGTGGCGAACGCTGCGCGGCGATCCGCCTGGGCGGCGAGTTCCATCTGAAACTGGCGCAGGTGGCGGCCAATGCGCCACTGGCGCGATTTCTCAATGGACTGGTGCCGATGACCTCGCTGATCATCGCTCGCTACGAATCGCCTTGCTGCGATCACTGCGCGTGGGAAGAGCATGCGGCAATCATCGATGCCGTGGAGCAAGGTGATGCCGAAGCGGCCCTGGAGTTGATGCACAGGCACCTTGACCGACTGGAAGAAAAGCTGGACCTGGAATAACCCGACCAGGCTGACGCGATCGCTCTGACGCAGGCCGCGCTCACGCAACCATTTGCAGCGCTGCTGAGCGGGCGATGGGCTGCAAAGCAGCCCCAACAACCCCACCCTATACTTCGAGAACCCCCCCAGCCTCTACCAGGGAGGCGGTCGCGTGAGTTCTCGAGTCCTCCTGTTGCTCTGCCTTCTGCTGGCCCTCGGCGGTTGTGCGAGCAAGCGCCCCCCTGCCCCGCCGCCGCCCACAATACTCACCCCCGCGGCCTGGCAACGCATCGACCAGGAACTGATCGATGCCTCGGTCGGTGCCGCCGGCTCGGCCAACGACTATGCCCGGCGCTCCATGCGGGTGTGGAAGGAGCAGGTGCAACAACGCACCGAGCGCGACTTCATCCCCTGGTTCACGGGTTACTGGACCCAGCAGTGGCTGACCCTCAAGGTGGCCTGGTACAAGCTCGACAGTGGCGAGGGTCGGGAACCGGCAGAAAAACGCCTGGCCCTGTACCTGCAGGAGCAGTATCGCGCGCGGGTGATCGAGCCGGTGGCCGAGCAGATCAACCCCGAGGGCATCCGCGACCGCGCCTGCGAACTGTACCTGCAACTGCTCGGCCAGCAACTGCCGGCGATCATTAGCCGGTACAACGCGCCGCCCGAGCAGTTCAGCCAGCGCCTCAACCGTATCCCCGCCATCGCCCTGGGGCCACCGGATGCGCGCAATGCCAGCCTGTATCAGCTGCTGCGGGCCAAGTCACTGGACCAGCAGCCGGCCTGGCAAGCCATGCGCCAGCACTTGCATCAGCAGGCCAGCAAAGGCCCTGGCCGGACCGATGTCGGGCTCAACTCGGTGGCCACCCAGGCCAGCGAAAAGCTTGGCGCCACCCTGGCCCCACGCGGGATCGCCAGTGCCGTGGCATCGGCAGTGGGCAAGGTGGCAGGGGCGATGATTTCGATTGCCGCAGCCGGTTACGGGGTGATGACCCATGACCGTGACCACCCGCAGATGGTCGAACAACTGCGGGTGATCCTGAACGTGGCGTTGAACCAGGAATGGCAGGAGTTGATGGAGAACCGCCAGAGCGGGGCCATGGCGGGGGTCTATTACCTGTCGGGGCAGGTTGAGGACAGCTTGCTGGCCAGTGCGCCGCGGCCGGTGGAGCAGCAGGTCGAGCAGCAGCAGGCGCCTTTGATCATTCGCCTGCCACCTTAGTGGCGGCCTGTGCCGGCGTTTTCGCAGCGCAAGGCTGTATCAAGCTGTGGCAAGGGCAGAGCTTGGCAAGCCAAACACACGATCAAACGCCCAGTTGTAGGCAAAGGTGTAGCACGGCACCAGGATGATGAACGCCATATCCACCAGCAGCGCTTCCAGCAATGTCATGTCCAGCCACCAGGCAATCAGCGGAATCAGGTACACCACCAGGGTCAACTGGAAGCCGATGGCATGCACCACCCGCCGCGCCACGCTGCGCCCACGCTTGGCCTGGCCGCTCTCCCAGTACTCGAACAGGGTGTTGTAGATCAGGTTCCAGAGCATGGCGATGGTGGTGATCATCACCGCCAGCGGCCCGGTATGCGACGCCTGCGTATCTGACAGGTAGGCCAGCCCGAGGGTCGACATGCACAGCCCGATCAGTTCATAGAACGTCACGTAGACCAACTTGCGTTTCAATCCCTGCACCCGGGGTTACCTCCAAAGACAAAAAGCGATGGGGGCGATCATGCTTCAACGCACTTGACAGCAAAAGTCAGCAGCTGTCAGATCAACTGACAGGAGGCTGCCATGAACTTTTCCAGCGACAACATCCAGCTGTTTCTGGCCGTGCTCGACCACGGTTCGTTTTCTGCCGCAGCGCGCGCCCTCAAGCGCGTGCCTTCAGCCGTGAGCATGGCCATTGGCAACCTTGAAGCAGAACTTGGCTACAGCCTGTTCGAACGTGGCCCGCGTGAAGTTCGCCCAACCGCACAGGCCTTGGCCCTGGAGCCACACGCCAGGCTGATTGCCGAACAACTGGGGCTGCTGCAGGTTCATGCTCTGGAGCTGTCCCAAGGGCTGGAGAGCAGCCTGACCCTGGCAGTGGCACCCGACATCGATCACCGCCCGCTGCTGGCGGCCATCGCCAACCTAGGTAAGCGCCACCCATTGCTGGATATTGCCCTGCTCAGCGCCCCGCAGGAAGAAGCCCTGCACTTGCTGGACAGCGGCCGTGCCGACCTCTGCGTAGCCTTTGCCGGCCTGCAGGTCGATGCCCGCCGCGGCTTCCAGCACATCGGCATGGAGTCGCTGGTAGCCACCCTGTCGCCGGCCCACCCGGCCCTGCGTGAGGGGCGTATCCACGACCTCGAGGACCTGACCCAGGTGCGTCAGATTCTGGTGCGCAGCCGCGATCTGCCTCTGGCTGACCCTCGCCCGCTGATCGGCGCCACACACTGGTCCACCGACAGCTTCGACCTGGCGCTGCAGATGGTTGAAGCTGGCTTGGGCTGGGGTGATCTGCCGTTGTCGCGGGTCGCGCCGCTGCTGGCCAGCGGGCGCCTGGTGCGCCTGGAGTTCCGCAATACACACAACGCGCTGCAACTGCCCGTGCATATCCTGTGGCGCAAACAACAGCCGCTGCAGCAGGCTGCACGCCTGCTGATCGAGCAGCTGGCTGATCCGTGACTGCCGTCCGTCGAAACGTCTGTAAGAATTTTCCCTAAGCACTTCAATCTTTTACCCCTCAAGCCGATATCTCGGTCGATAGGCCCCGCACCGCGTCATGAGCGCGCTGCGCCCTCCCCTCATTGGCTCAAGGTCTCGAAACATGAACCTGAAATTTCGCCACAAGATCCTGCTCAGCGCCTGCGGCGTCGTGGTTTTGGCATTTGCCCTGTTCACGCTCTACAACGACTACCTGCAACGCAATACCATCCGCCAGAATATCGAAGCCTCGGTGCAGCAGTCCGGTGCACTGACCGCCAGCAGTGTGCAGAACTGGATGAGCGGGCGCATTCTGGTGCTGGAGAACCTGGCCCAGGACATCGGCCAGCAAGGCGCCGGCGACACCCTGGCAGGGCTGATCGAGCAGCCGTCCTACACGCGTAATTTCCTGTTCACCTACCTGGGCCAGGCCAACGGCGAATTCACCCAGCGCCCGGATGCCCAGATGCCCGCCGGTTACGACCCGCGCCAGCGCCCTTGGTATGGCGCCGCCGCCAACGCCGGGCAGACCGTGCTGACCGCCCCGTACCAGGGTGCAGTCGGTGGCCTGATGGTGACCATCGCCACGCCGGTGAAGAGCAAGCGCAATGGCGAACTGATCGGTGTAGTCGGCGGTGACGTGACCCTCGACACCCTCGTCGAGATCATCAACTCGGTCGACTTCGGCGGCATCGGTCACGCCTTCCTGGCCGACGCCAATGGCCAGGTGATCGTCAGCCCCAATAAAGACCAGGTGATGAAGAACCTCAAGGACATCTACCCAGGCAACAACCTGCGGGTTGCCGCCGGCATGCAGGATGTCACCCTCGACGGCCAGGACCGCATCATCTCGTTCGCCCCGGTGGCCGGCCTGCCTTCGGCGCAGTGGTACATCGGGCTGTCGATCGACAGGGACAAGGCCTATGCCGCGCTCAGCCAGTTCCGCACCTCGGCGATCATTGCCATGCTGATTGCCGTGGCAGCCATCGCCGGCCTGCTCGGCCTGCTGATTCCGGTGCTGATGAGCCCGCTGACCACCATGGGCCGCGCCATGCGCGACATCGCCGAGGGTGAAGGTGATCTTACCCGCCGCCTGGCCGTGCAGAACAAGGACGAGTTCGGCGAACTGGCTACCTCGTTCAACCGCTTTGTCGAGCGTATCCATGCCTCGATCAGCGAAGTGTCCTCGGCCACCCGCCTGGTGCATGATCTTTCGGAAAAAGTGGTCAGTGCGTCCAATGCGTCGATCAGCGGTTCTGAAGAACAGAGCATGCGCACCAACAGCGTCGCTGCGGCCATCAACGAACTGGGCGCCGCCACCCAGGAAATCGCCCGCAATGCCGCAGATGCTTCGCAACATGCCAGCGGTGCCAGCGAACAGGCGCACGGTGGCCGTGAAGTGGTTGAAGAAGCCATCAGCGCCATGACGGCCCTGTCGCAACGAATCAGCGAGTCGTGCGCGCAGATCGAAACGCTCAACGCCAGCACCGACGAAATCGGCAAGATCCTCGACGTGATCAAGGGCATTTCCCAGCAGACCAACCTGCTGGCACTGAACGCCGCCATCGAAGCGGCCCGTGCCGGTGAAGCCGGCCGTGGCTTTGCCGTGGTGGCCGACGAGGTGCGCAACCTGGCGCACCGTACCCAGGAGTCGGCGGAAGAAATCCACCGCATGATCACCAGCCTGCAGGTGGGCTCGCGCGAAGCGGTGCATACCATGAACACCAGCCAGGTTTCCAGCGAGCAGACCGTGCAGGTGGCCAACCAGGCCGGCGAACGCCTGGCCAGCGTCACCCAGCGCATTGGCGAAATCGATGGCATGAACCAGTCGGTGGCGACAGCGACCGAAGAACAGACCGCCGTGGTCGAGAGCCTCAACCTGGACATCACCCAGATCAACGCCCTGAACCAGCAGGGGGTGGAGAACCTCAACGAGACCCTGCGCCATTGCGACCAGCTGGCCCAGCAGGCTGGGCGTTTGAAGCAGTTGGTGGGCAGCTTCAGGATTTAAACGCCGGGTTCAGGCGGCAACGGCCTATGCCTGTTGTCGCCTGTACCAGCCCCTTATGCCGCCACCGCCTTCGCAGCCCTGCCCCGCCGTACCCAGGCCAGCAATACCGCCGTCATCAGCACAAAGCCCAGGTAACCGAAGAACGGGTACACCTCACCCACCAGGCTGATGAACCCCACCAGGCTACAGCCGAGCGCCACCACCCCGGTCACCACCGAGCCCCAGCGGAACTTCGTCGTGCCCGCCGGCAACAGCCGCGAGAGGAAGGAAAACAGCGTGCCCACCGCGGTGTTGACGATCATGCCGAAGATGATCAGGCACATCACCAGCCCCAGCAGTGGTGACACTTCGTTGGCAATCGACAGCATCGGCATCGGCTGGTCGGCCACACTGTCCAGGCGCGACAGCAGCCCGGCACTCATCACCAGCATCAGGCCGCCTAGCGCCGCGCCACCGAGCAGGCCTCCCCACACCGCGGCTTTCTCACCCTTGGCCGAACCGCCCAGAATAGCCAGGATCGGCGCACCCGCGACGATGTTATACGACACATACAAGAACGCACCCAGCAGCCAATGGCGGGTGCCGGCCTGTTGCTGGCTGGCCACCTGATCGAGCGCAGCAAAGCTCTGCTCGCGGGTGATCACGGCATACAGCGCTATCGCCGAAGCCACCAGGATCAGCAAGGGTGTGATGGCGCCAATTGCAAGCATCATCTTGCGCACGTCCAGGCACACGATACCGACCACCACCAGCGTCACCAGCACGCTGCCGGTCAAGGCCGGGATGCCGAACTGCTGCTCCAGCAATGCTCCACCGCCAGCCAGCATGACCACGGTGACGGCGAACATGAAAAAGGTGATCAACCAGTCGACGAACATGCCCAGGTGACGGCCGCAGATGGCCAAAATCACATCCTTGTGCGAGGTGGCCTGCTGACGATTGCCCAGCCCCGCCAGCGCCATGCCGAGAAAGGTGAACAAGGCGGCGCTGACCAGCGCGCCAGCCAAGCCCCACACACCGAAATCGACAAAGAACAACAACAGTTCCCGCCCTGAAGCGAACCCCGCCCCCACGATCACGCCGACAAATGCGCCGGCGATCTTCAGCTGCTCTTGCATGTGAACCTCTGGATTTATTGTTGTTTTGTCATCGCCGTCGCATACCGGTCGTAGGGGCGGCCTTGCAGCCCATCGCGACACAAGGTCGCCTCTACACGGGCTCTTTGCCCGGTCAGGCGTCGCCGACGAACGCCTGCACTTCGATCTCCACATCCACGCCCAGGGCCAACGCCGAGGCCACGGTGGAACGCACCGGTAGCGCCGCGCCGAAGAACGCCTTGTACACCTCGTTGAAGCCGGCGAAATGGCGCATGTCCGACAGCCAGACCGTGACCTTCACCACCTGGTCGAAACGCGCGCCACAGGCCGCCAGGCTTTCGGCGATACGCTCGCAGGCAGCACGGGTCTGGGTCTGGATATCACCGCGCACCACTTCGCCGCCGGCGCTCATCGGCACCTGCCCGGAGAGGAACAGAAAGCCACCGGCCTTTACCGCGCGGGAAAACGGGAACGGCAGGCTGCTGGGGAAACGCTGAATGTCATTGCTCATGGGATGCTCCTTTCAGGGTTGCTGGAAACGGGCCGGGGACAGGCGCTCGGGCGCCACGCCCTGGCTGACAAGGCTGGCACACAACGGCTGGCCCAGCAGCAGGTCGGCGGCCAGGCGCGAGGCGCCCGCTGCCGACTGGATGCCATAGCCCCCCTGGGCCGCCAGCCAGAAAAACGCGGGGGCATGCGCATCGAAACCGATCACCAGGTCGCCGTCGGCAACGAACGAACGCAACCCGGCCCAGGTGTGGCTCGGGCGGCGGATCGCCAGGGTGGTCATGGCTTCAATGTTGTAAATACCCAAGGCCACGTCGAACTCCTCGGGCGCGGCATCCTGGGGCTCAACCGGGTCGGCATTGGCTGGCGACCCCAACAGTTGGCCGGCATCAGGCTTGAAGTAGAAGCTTTCATCGACACCAATCACCGCAGGCCAGCGAGTAAAGTCCTGCTCTGCCGGACCAGGGAAGGTGAAGGCGCTACGACGGCACGGTTGCAAACCGATGCGCGCCACCCCGCACTGCTCGGCCACACGGTCCGCCCAGGCACCTGCAGCATTGACCAGACATCGGGCCTGCAGGCGGCTGCCATCAGCCAACTCCACCTGCCACACGTCGTCCAGGTAGCAGGCCTGGATCAGCTCGGCGTTGCAGCGCAGTTCACCGCCGGCAGTGCGATAACCACGCAAGAAGCCTTGGTGCAAGGCATGTACGTCAAGGTCCATCGCACCTGGCTCAAGCACCGCGCCGGCCAGGGTTTCGCCACGCAGGCTGGGTATCAGTGCCAAGGCCGCGTCCCGGTCCAGCAGGGTGACTTCTGTGCCATTGGCCAGGTTCTGCGCGAAAGTTTGCTCAAGCAGTTCCCGCTGCTCCAGGCTGGCCACATACAGACAGCCTCGCGGCTCCAGCAGCGGGTGCTCGCAGAAGCCCTGCGGTGGCGCTTCGTAAAAGGCCCGGCTGGCGCGGGTCAGTGCCTGGATCTGTGGGGTGCCGTAAGCCTCCATGAACATGGCCGCCGAACGCCCGGTGGAATGGTAGCCAGGCTGCGATTCACGCTCGACCAGCAGCACACGCTGCTGGCCGGCCAGGCGGTAGCCCAGCGAGGCGCCGGCGATGCCAGCACCGATGATCAGGGTGTCGTAGGTCGGGGTCATGCACGCTCCTGCCAGGCAATTATCATTTATGAGAATTCTAATATATGAGAATTTAGAAATGCGCAAGGGTCCAAGGTAAGATGCCCGACCACCGCCGCATGCCGAGATCCCTGAATGCCCGCAGCTCTTCCCCAGCTTGACCGTGCCGTCGTCGGCCAGCGCCTGCGCCAGGTGCGCAAGGCGCGCCAGATGACCCTCAAGCAATTGTCCGAAGCCAGTGGCGTGCCGCTGTCCACGTTGTCGAAGATGGAACTGGCACAGGTGTCGGTCAGCTATGAAAAACTGGCCGCTGCTGCGCGGGCGCTGAATGTCGATATTGCCCAGCTGTTCCGCGCCAGCGGCACGGTCAGTGCCCCGGTGCCGGTGACCGTGGTGGTCGACTCACTGCCCGCAGCGGCGGGTTATTCGACCGGCACCTACGACTATTATCCGATTGCCGGGGATTTCCCCGCACGACGCATGACACCGGCCTATGCCCGCATCATTGCCCGGGAACGCGGCCAGTTCGACGATTTTATCCGCCACCCCGGGCAAGAGTTCGCGCTGGTGCTGAGCGGGCGCGTGCGCATCGAGTTCGAGACCGGAGAAGCGGTCAGCATCGGGCCGCAGGAGACTGCGTATTTCGACAGCCAGGTGGGGCACATCTACCTGTCGGAAAGCGATGACGGTGGTGATGCCCATGTCATGGTAGTGATGACCGATCGTTGATCCGCTGCGCCTGCCGAGGCAAGCCTGGTTATAACCTAATAACGAACAAGTCTATTTGGCTATAAAAAAATCTATATGCTGACTGGCATCCGATAACGGGCAAAGTTGGGCAGTCGAGTAGCGTATGGATGTAGGTTCTTTCGGTTTCACCATTGCTGGCCTGGTCGTGGGCTTCATCGTCGGTATGACCGGCGTCGGTGGCGGCTCGCTGATGACCCCGATCCTTTTGTGGTTTGGCATCCACCCGGCGACCGCTGTCGGCACCGACCTGCTGTATGCAGCGATCACCAAGGCCAGTGGCGTCTGGGTGCATGCGCGCAACAAGAACATCGACTGGAAGATCACCGGCCTGCTCAGCCTGGGCAGCGTGCCCGCAGCGGCGCTGACCCTGTGGTTCCTCAGCACCCTGCACACCGATACCTCGGCGCTCAACGCCATCATCAAGCAAGGCCTGGCGGTGGTGCTGATCCTGACCGCCCTGGCCATCCTGTTCAAATCGCGCCTGCAGGCCTTCGCCAGCCGCCATGCCGGTGATCACTATCACCTCAGCGACCGCAGCCTGAACATCCTCACAGTGCTGACCGGCGTGGTGCTTGGAATAATGGTCACCCTCACCTCCATCGGTGCTGGCGCCCTGGGTACGGTGGCGCTGTTCCTGCTGTACCCGTTCCTGGTCACCCGTCGCCTGGTCGGTACCGAAATTGCCCACGCCGTGCCACTGACCTTGGTAGCGGGCCTGGGCCACGCGGGCATGGGCAACATGGATTGGTCGCTGCTGGGCTACCTGCTGCTGGGCTCGCTGCCAGGCATCTACCTGGGTAGCCACCTCACCGGGCGGATCTCCGACCGCGTGCTGCGCCCTTGCCTGGCAACGATGCTGCTGCTGATCGGTTACAAGCTGGCGTTCTGAGCCTTAGCCCAGGCGCAACCGCCACTGCCCGGTAAAGCTCAATTGCAGACGTGACAGCGGCAGCACGTCGATACGCTGCCCGGCACTCATCGGACACCCAAGCACCTGTACCAGCATGGCGCGCATGACCATCGGGTGGGTCACCGCCAGCCAGTCACCCGGCCTGTCGAAGGCCGCCAGCCAGGCGGCCTGGCGCTGGCATAGCGCAGCGAACGACTCACCACCATGCACGGCACTGGCCGGATCCTGCAGCCATTCGGCCAACGCCTGCGGTTGCTCGGCTTGTAGTTGCTTCAACGACACACCTTGCCAACGCCCAAGGTCGCAATCGGCCAAACCTGGCTCGATCTGTACTGCCCCCGTTAACCACGCTGCCGTCTCGCAAGCCCGCCGCTCTGGCGCACTCAGCAGTTGCACGCCTGAACGGTCGGCGTCTGACTGATGGGCTAGCGGCAGGATGCCGTCATCCGTATGGTGCAGGCGCCCGTTCTTCTGGGCCTGGGTCAGGGCATGGCAGATCAGGGTCAGGCGGATGGCTTTCACCAGGCATTTCTCGCAGCGGGCTGGGGTGCATGGTTTAGCACGCTGCGAGACGTTTGGCTGCAAGAATGTCGTCGGCCATTCGCGACCCGATTGAACCGCGATTGGGCCGCAGGGCGGCCCTTGGGATCAGAAGTTGATATTCAGCGCAGCAAACACCGCCCTGCCCGGCTGGTTATACGTGTTTGCCCCCGAGCTGCTGGCGTTGCCGCCGCGCAGGATCTGCTTGTCGAAAACGTTGTTCACGCCTACCCGCACGTCGTAGTTGGCATTGAACTTGTACCCGGCACTCACGTCCACCAGGCCATAGGCCTCGACGTCCTGCTGGGCGGTCTTGTCGTAGTCCTGCTGGGTGCGGTAGTCGTAGGTCGGCGATTTCTGCTTGCCGAAGTATGTACCCGCCAGCTGGAATGACAGTTGCTCGGTGGCGCGCCAGTCGAGGCTGGTGTTGACGGTGTATTCCGGGATCACCGACAGCGGCTCGCCCGTTTCGCGATTATCGTTATCGAGCATCCAGGTCAGGTTGGTGTTCCAGTCCAGGTTCGGGGCCAACTCGATGAAGAAGTTGCCTTCGACACCTTCCACCCGCGCCTTGCCGGCGTTGTCCCACTGCGTCACGCGGCTGCCGGTACCAATGGTGTAAAGCACATCGGTATCACCGATGATCTTGTTCTTGTAGTCGTTGCGGAAGTAGGTGGCACTGGTGCGCCAGGTACCACGGTCGTACAGCAGGCCGATTTCCTTGTTGACGCTGATCTCGGGCTTGAGGTCGGCGTTGCCCTGCAGGTAACAGCCACCATTGTTGGTCTGTTGCACGCTGCAGCCATTACCGCGGCTGTACAGCAGGTAGTTGGGGTTGGACTGGTACAGGTTCGGAACCTTGTAGGCACGGGCGATGCCGCCTTTTACCGACAGTGCTTCGGTGAGCTTGTGCGACAGGTTCAGGCTGGGGCTGAAGTTGTCGCCGAAGGTTTCGTGGTGGTCGAAACGCAGGCCCGGCGTAAGGGTGGTGTCGCCAACGATGATGTTGTCTTCGACAAACAGCGCATAGCTGCGTGCGGTCATCTTCGAGCTGCTGCGATCGAAGTCGACAAGACCGTCATTGTTGGTGGGGTCGGAGCTTTGCGGGCGCAACGAACCTTGGTCGTTGAGGGTTTCGTACAGGTACTCGCCGCCCAAGGTAAGCACATGGTCTGTGCTGCCCATGGCGAACGGCAGGTTCACCTCACTGCTCAGGCGTGTGTTGCGTAAACGTGACATGGCTCCCCCTTCGTTGCTTGGGGCACCTTCGGTGCGGCCAGCCAAGCCCTCGTTAAGCCGCCAGTTGCGTACGTATTCGTAGGCCAGCGTGGTCTTGCTGGTACCCCAGGTGAAATCACCGAGGTGGGTCAGGTCATAAGTACTGCGCTGCATCACGTTGGTTTCGTGGCCGTAGAGGCTGGAGACGAAGTCGACATCTCCGCCGCCGTTGCTGTTCATGGTGTCGCCGGCAAAAATGTTGCCCTGACGGCTGTAGCCGGCACTGGCTTCGAGGCGGTGCTCGTCGTTCAGTTTCCAGCTCAGCAGGCCGTTGATGTCCTTGTTGCGAACGCCTTCCCGCCCCGCTACCAGGGCGCTGGTGGCATGCCCGGCGTTGATGTCCAGATCGTCGGCGTCAGTCTTGGCCAGGCCGCCGTACAGGCGCAAACCCAGGTTATCGGTCAGGCCGCCACCGAGGTTGAAGTTGGCTCGGCGGCTGGCGCCCTCTGCGCTGTCTTCCGGCAGCTGCGTGTACAGGCTGACGCTGCCTTTCAGCTCGTCGGAAGGGCGCTTGGTGATGATGTTGACCACCCCGCCCATGGCGCCAGAGCCATAGCGTGCGGCGGCCGGGCCACGCAGGATTTCGATGCGCTCGACCGCTTCGGCCGGCACCCAGTTGGTTTCACCCCGAGTATCACGGTCACCGTTCCAGCCATAGCGTACGGCGTTGCGCGCGCTGGATGGCTTGCCGTCGATGAGGATCAAGGTGTTTTCCGGGCCCATGCCGCGCAGGTCGATCTGCCGGTTGTTTCCGCGTGCCCCACTGGCACTGTTGCCGGTCAGGTTAACCCCGGGCTCGCGGCGGATGATGTCGGACAGGTCATTGGCCGGCGGGTGGCGCTTGATGTCTTCGGCCGTGATGATCGACGTGCCCAGGGCCTGTCGCGCCTCGCGCTCGGCGGTGATCAGGGTGTCCTGGATCACCAGAGCGTTGTCGGCGACGGGCACTTCCAGGACCTCACCCGCACGCCGCTCCTCGGACTCTGCCGCGGTCGCCAGCATGGACGGCGACGCCAGCGCAACGAACGCCAGGGCCAGGCTGTTGGGTGAAGTTCTGCACTGCATGGGTACATCTCCTGCGATTCATGAGCGAAAAGGCACATCCTTGTCGGAAACCGGGAGCCCTCGCCCACCGGCCCCGCACTCAGTTTGGCGGCCAACAGGGGTGGTAAATATAGAGAATCGCAAATGCGAGTAAATCTTATTTACGAAGTTTACATGTTTGTTACTGAACTTTGCTGAACCGTGATCTTTGCCACAGCGAAGCTTGTGAGCCACGCCGGACTGCCCCCTAAATTTGATAAGCCTTCGCGGTCGCCTGTAGGAGCGGGTTTACCCGCGAAACGGGCGAAGACACTCTCTGACGGAATAACCACCCCTGCATTTATGGAAAGTTTCGTCATCTCCACAGGCTGTTGCTGCTATCCACCTATTCAGTTTGCATCCTGTGTGCAGGCATCTACAGTTTCGACGTACAACGCTGCGGAGAGACCAGATGCGTGGCGATGACAACAGCTGCGCGAACACTGCCAAAAGCCCGCCGAAGATGCCCCGCAGTATCTGGGCGCTGGGCTTCGTGTCGATGTTGATGGACATTTCCTCGGAGATGATCCACGCCCTACTGCCCCTGTACATGGTCAGTGTGCTCGGCGCTTCGGTGATAGCGGTGGGGCTTGTCGAAGGAATCGCCGAGTCGACCGCATCGTTCACCAAGGTGTTCTCTGGTGCCCTCAGCGACCGACTGGGTAAACGCAAGCTGCTGACAGTCCTCGGCTACGGCCTCAGTGCGCTGATGAAGCCGGTATTTCCCATGGCTCCCGGACTTGAGTGGCTGACTGCGGCACGCTTCGTCGACCGCGTCGGCAAGGGTATTCGGGGGGGCCCACGCGATGCGCTGGTGGCCGATGTTACGCCGGTCGAGCTGCGCGGCGCGGCGTTCGGCCTGCGTCAGGCGCTCGATACCGTAGGCGCTATCCTCGGGCCATTGCTGGCGATCGTATTGATGTGGTTGACAGCGAGCCATTTCCAGACCGTGTTCTGGGTAGCTGTTATCCCGGCGTTCGTGGCGGTGTATATCCTGATTGCCTTCGTTCACGAACCTGCGGCCCCAGCGATGGGGCATCCGGTGCGCTCACAGTTGGCACTGCACGAGCTGCGGCGCCTCGGGCCGGTCTATTGGCGCCTGATCGGTCTGGCCACGTTGTTCACCCTCGCCCGTTTCAGCGAGGCGTTCTTGCTGCTGCGGGCTCAGAACATAGGCCTGACACCGCTGTGGGCGCCGGCGGTACTGGTATTGATGGCGATGGCCTACTCACTGTCGGCCTACCCTGCCGGCGTGTTGTCGGACCGAGTGGGGCGCCGTGGCGTGCTGATGGGCGGGCTAGGCCTGCTGATCACTGCCGACCTGCTGCTGGCCCTTTTGCCAGGATGGGTCGGGCTTGCCTTTGGGGTAACGGCCTGGGGCCTGCACCTGGGCTTCAGCCAGGGCATCTTCTCTGCCATGATCGCCGACAGCGCCCCCGCCAACTTGCGCGGTACCGCCTTCGGCCTGTTCAACCTGCTGACCGGTGCGGCGCTGCTGATAGCCAGCGTGGTAGCCGGATTGCTGTGGGAGCGTGCAGGGTTCCAGGCCACCTTCCTGGTGGGTGCAGGGTTTGCCGTCACCACCCTTGCAGGGCTGACGCTGCTGCGCTGAACCTGGCTAGCCTGGCGGTTCACGGCTGCTGATCGCGATGCTGGATGGCGATCTCCCCCTCAAGCCGAACTAGGCCAGCGCAACCTCCTGCTCCAGCAACGACCAACCGCCATGCCCATCCACCTCAAGCCGGTGAGTATGGAACGCTGCCAGCGTGCTGCGGTGGCCGACACTGACCAGCAATGCACTCGGCATTTCCGAACGCAACAACGCATACAGGGCATGCTCGAGCCCTTCATCCATTGCCGAGGTGGACTCGTCGAGGAACACCACCTGTGGCCGGTTGAACAGCACCCGGGCGAACGCCAGACGCTGCTGCTCGCCCACCGAGAGGATGTGTGACCAGTCACAGCTGACGTCCAGCCGCTCGGCGAGATGGGCCAGGTTGACCTGGCGCAATGCCTGCTGCATGAGCAGTTCATCCTTGGGGTTGCTGGCTGCCGGGTAGGCAATGACGGTACGCAAGTCACCCAGCGGCAGGTACGGGCGTTGCGACAGGAACAGTGCCTGATGGCCCGTTGGCCGCCTGACCTTGCCTTCGGCATACGGCCAAAGGCCCGCCAGGGCACGCAGCAGCGTGGTTTTACCACTGCCCGATGGCCCTTTGATCAACAACGCCTGGCCGGCATGCAGGCTCAGGTCCAGGTCGGCGATAAGGGCATGTCCGTCCGGGCGCAGCACCTGCAATCCCGTGATCTGCAGCGCATGCGCCTGGTCTTCGGTGGTGACGCGCGGCAACGCACTTGCCTGCTGGTTGGCATCGAGAAAGCCGGTGAGACGGTCAAGGGTCGCGCGGTACTGCGCGAACGCATCGTACGACTCACGGAAGAACGACAGAGAATCCTGCACCTGCCCAAAGGCCTGGGAAGTTTGCATGACGTCGCCCAGCTTGATCGCCCCACTGAAGAAGCGCGGCGCCTGAAGAATGAACGGAAACACAACAGCAACCTGACTGACACCCAAGTTGAAGCCACTGAACTTCAGGTTCCGGTACACCAGTGCCCAGACATTCACGATCAAGGCAGCAAAACGGCCGAGCAACGTGCCCCGCTCGACTTGCGCACCTTGGTAGAAGGCGATGTTCTCAGCGTTCTCACGCAGGCGCATCAACGCGTAACGGAAGTTGGCGGTGAGTTTCTCGTTGAGGAAGTTAAGCCGGATCAGTGGGCGCCCGAGGCGGAAGGCGACCCAGGTGGCGATGATGACATACAGGTAAACGGCAAATACCATCGCTCGAGGGATCTCCACGCCGGCCACCGTCAACGGTGCTGACAGCCCCCAGAGGATGCCGGTGAACGCCACCAGTGAAACCAGCGCACTGACTGCGCCCAGGGCAAGGCTGACTGAGTTGGTGACGAAAGCGTTAACGTCCAGTTCGATACGCTGGTCAGGGTTGTCCACTGGCTCGGCAAGGAACTGGCCACGGTAATAGGCATCGCCCTGCATCCAGTCGTGGGTCAGGCGCTCGGTCAGCCAGACCCGCCACTTGATACTGAATGCCTGGCTGACATAGAAGGTGAACAGCGAGCGCAGCACATGGATGGTGGCCAGTACCGCGAAGACGCCGAGCAGGTACCAGAACGCCGCCTGGTCAAGGCCCTGCAAGGCGCTGTAGAAGCCGTTGTACCAAAACGAAAACAGCACGTTCAGGCGAACCGAAAACAGCGTCAGGACCAGCAGCAGGGCAAACACCAGCAACGGCCGCCAACTGCGCCTGAAACTGAAATAGGGCCCGGCAAGCTGCCAGAACTGGCTGCCCCAGCGTGTAAAACGCACGGCCAGAGTTGCGGCTGCAGTGAAGCTGACAAGGGTGATGAACGAGGCGATTGCCAGCCAGCTTAGGCTCTCTTGCAGGGCCTGATGCCAGTTCATTTCCATGGTAAGTATCCGTGCTGAGTATTTCCGCGAGCGTAGCATTACGCTGTCATTCGTCAGGTATAAATGACGCACATTTCATGATTTGTAGGAGCGGGTTTACCCGCGAACACCGGCAACGCCGGTGCCATCTCCGCTCCCGCAGTGATTCGAGCAGTTCCAGTTTTTTTGCCCACCAAAGACAAAACCCCTACCTGCATGCGCAGATAGGGGTTTTGCGAAATGAATCTTGACGATGACCTACTCTCACATGGGGAAACCCCACACTACCATCGGCGATGCATCGTTTCACTACTGAGTTCGGGATGGGATCAGGTGGTTCCAATGCTCTATGGTCGTCAAGAAATTCTGTTGCCAGAATGTCCAGATGGACAGCCCAGCGAATTCGGA
>NZ_JBICLK010000080.1:0-498 GCF_043105275.1 Pseudomonas sp. TYF_14 | reverse complement strand
TCACCGACGTGCTGACCGGGGTCTTGTCGAGTGTCAGTTGCTCGAACTTGCCGACATCCGCACCTTCAACGGTAGCGATCGATTTCACGACAGGGTCGTTAGCGCCGACGTAGACGTTATCCGGGGCAGTGACAGTGGCAGTACCCACGGTGCCGTTAGCCGGCACGGTGATGACGGTTTTGCCGTCGCTCAGCGTGAAGGTCAATGCACTGTGGTTATTGATCGGCAAGCCGTCTTTGTTGGTCAGGGTAATGGTGTAGGTGATCTCGCCGCCTTCGGTGACCGAAGGGGTCGCGGTCAGCTTGGCCACTACTTCATCGGTGGTGTCGGTGACATCCACCTTCGCGGCACCGCCCAGCGCCAGGTTTTCGAAGGTGCGACCGTCTATATCCACAGCAGACGTGATGCCCAGGCTGATCTGGCCAGCGTCGTTGTAAACGTCATCACCCTGCGCAGCGTGGGTGTATGGCGCGCTGGTCTCGCCAGCCTTGATGGTGA
>NZ_JBICLK010000007.1:0-107374 GCF_043105275.1 Pseudomonas sp. TYF_14 | reverse complement strand
CGAAGCTGATCAGTTTCAGCTCCAGTTCAAAGGGTGCGCTGATGCCCTCTCGGAGTTCGAACGACACCACTTCGAATGCAGCTTTGCCAACGAGTGCCTCAAAGCTGTAGCGCAAATCAGATTGGCTAGGCATAAAAGATCCTTGTCCGCCGTCTGAATCAACACAAAGCCCGGGCGGGCATGGCCTGCCCGGGGCATTTGCACGGGTCAGGCGGCGGGTGCGCGCCAGTCGTCAGAGCCTTCGGTATTGGCTACATCGTGAGCCCACGTGATCTTTCGATACGCCAGCGATACTTCAACCAGCTGGGTGTAGTTTTCATTGTCTTTGTCGAGTGCGTGGGGAAGCACGGTATTGATGCTGACGATGGTGGCGTCTTCGAGCGTGGTGGTGAAAAAATGCTCTTGTTTGCCTTCCGATGAGGTGCGATACCAGCTGACCTCGACTGTTGGCAGCATTTCGCCGGTGGCAAGTGCCTGATACATCAGGGGGGTAGCTTTGTTCAGTGAACTGGTGAATATGAAAGGCTTATGCACGCGCTGGCCACTCGGTTGACCGCTCTGGGGGTCAGTGGGCGTAGTCACCTCATGCTTGATTTCCTGAACCAGAATCTGATCTTCATGGCCTTGTTGGAACACGTTGCCGACGGAGTCAGCGGTGAAGGCGCCCGCGGTGATGTTGCCTTGGGTCTGGCCTACGATCTTGATGTAAGCGGGTGTTGGCATGGCAGTTACTCCTGCGTCCATGTGGGTAAAGCACGCACACCACAGGTGGCGTGGCCATCGGAAACGATGGGCTTGTCAGCGAGGCAAAAACCTCGCGAATTCGTTGAACTCAGTGGTGCTGTGTCACGGTTGGCTATTGCTGCAAGATGCCGTTCAGCGACTCCAGCACCTCGGTTGTGATCAGGTGCAGGCGGTAGCTGTAAATCCCGTAGGCCACCGCCATGGCGATGGCGGAGATGACCAACGGGCTCCACCACGGCCATATCCGGCTCATGCGGAAGTTTCTGGGGGCGACGTTGGTGTAGGGGTCGCAGACTTCTTCGGGGGTGGGGCCGCGCAGTTCGCGGATGATCCCGTGCAGTTGGTGAATCAGTGCGTTGAGTGTTTCTTCGCCTTTCGGCGCGAGCGCATACTTGCCCTTCAGCCCAAGGCACAGGGCGAAGTACATGAACTCCAGTACGTCCTGATAACGCTTGGGCTCCTGCATCAGGCGGGTAATCACGGTGAAGATTTTTTCCCCACCCCAGGTCTCGTCGTGGAAGATGCTGAGAAGCGGCTCGTGGCTCCAGCAACTGCTTTTGCCCCAGGGCCGCTCCATCACCGCTTCATCGATGTACAGGCACAGGCCGTAGGAGTACGCCAGCAACTGAGCGGGCTCATAGCCGTGCTGGCGTATTTCTTCCCGGATGCTGTCGATCTGAATACGCACTTGCTGATGCACATCTTTGATGTTGGGCAGTTCATCGAGCGTGCGCAGGCGCATTACCAGCCCGAACAAGGGTGCCGCAGCATCCAGCATGAGATTGGCGCAGCCACCCCTGAGCTGAAACTCCGGGTCCGCGGGGTAGCCCTGATAGGCAGGTTCCGGCTTCTGCTCCTGTGCAGATGCAGTGGAAGCTGCAGCTGCAGCTGCAGCTGCGGGTGCGTCGTTGGGCAACGACTTCTCAAGCATCGACTGCAAATCCGTTTCCGCAACGTGCTTCGCGTCGTTGAGGGTAGGGTTACTGTTTTCCATATCATTCACCCCTGATCGCCCAGAACTGCAGTTCAAGCCCTGGGAACTCACCTGCAACGTGGAAGCCGAAGCCGTTGGCCGTCTTCATGCAGGCCCAGGCGGGGTCACGGCGGTCCAGTTCGAAGTAGCTGAAGCCCGCATGGAAGGGCAGGTCGCGTGGTGCAACCGGCAGGGGCAGCAGCGGGATGCCCGGCAGTTGCAACGGCACCAGGTCATTCAAGGATTCGAGTGAGGTGACCTTGGCTTTCTGTATGAACATCTGGCGCAACGTCTGCGGCGGCAGGTCGGCGCGCACGGCGACGATGAAATCGGCTTCGTCGATCAGGCGCCGGTCTTCCAGCGTGGTTGTCATCACGCCAAAGTCCAGGGTCTCCAGCGGCAGTGACACGGCGCGGGGTTGCAGGACCGTGCTCAGGGCTCGACGGAGCGTGTCCTCCAGGGGCTTGAACGAGGTACGCAGTGCGGTGTGGTGGTAGGCCGGGTATTCCTGCGGCAGCCGGTTCTCGTCGGTGAAGGTGACGAATTCACCACACGCCTGGCTCATGGACAGGTACAACTGCTCGGGGTGTGTTTGTCCTTGCCGGGCCAGGTGGTTGAAGCACGGCCACCAGCGGTTCATGGCCTGCAGCAGGTTGAAGTCACGGATGTCGGCGATACCCGACTGGCCCGAAGCGCCAATGCGGGCGGCAAGATTGCGCGCACGCTCGCGCAGGGTGTTGGTGATTTCTTCAAGAAACCGCTGAAGGGCCGGCACTGCCCGCACCGAAACGCTGGTGGGGTAGAACGTTTCATCCAACAGCAGGCTACCGTCAGGGCGCCGCTCCAGGATACGAGCCACGGCCAGGCGGGTGTAGGCACTGCTGTCATCGGCTTTGCGTTTGAGCTGCAGGTTGGGCACGGCCAGGTCGACCTGCACCAGGTCACCGTCGGCGCTGTGGGTATCCTTGATCTCCTCTGCCTGAGCGTTGTAGCGGAAGTTGGCGGCATTGTCGGGCCAGCTGACTTCACGGCCCCCCTCGGTACGCAGCGGCAAGCACAGGAATATCTCGCTGTCTTTCGAACCGTCGTCCTCGATTTCCAGGGGCGGCGGCGGCGGCAGATCGGCAGGAATATCGAACACCGTGCCATCGGGCATGATGCCGCGCGCCTTGGTGATGGCGACCTTGCCCAGGCTCAGGTATTCGGTGCTCAGCTGCAGTTCGCTGAAGCCGTAGAAGGCCGCGTTGAGGCTGCCAAGGCGTTGATGCAAGGCCGCTTCACTGGCCCGCGCAGCTTGTTGGAAATGTTGTGGTTTGACGAACAGGCCTTCGGGCCACAGAACGGGGTTACGTGAACTCATGAGCGCTCCGTGTCAGCGTGAGTAAGGGGGATAGGGTGCAGAGGCGCTGTCATTCCTCCTCCTTGAGCAGGATCTGCGCGTCATTGACCAGCACTGAGAGAATGATCTGGTGGCCGCGTGGCGGAATCCGCAACACTTGCTGCCAGGTCGCGTTCTCCTGGTTTCTGTAGTCGCCGATCACCGCGACGAAGCGGGTCTCGGGCTCGATGGGCTCAAACGGTATGAACTTGAACTGGCCTGGGTTCAGCAGGTAATCGTCATCGCGGATGTAGGTACTGCGCAGTGCCTTGGCGGGGTCATCGTCCAGCAGTTGGTACACGCTGTTGCGCAGCAGCGAGTCATCGCGCAGTTGCAGGATCTTGATGGCAATCGGTGTGGCGACAGGCACGCTGGCTTCGGCCTTGCTGCCCGGCAGCGTGAGCACCACCGTGGGGTCGTCATAGCTGCCGGGCGAGCTTTCTTCCATCGGGGAGCGAACCCATTCGCTTTGGTCCTCTTCGCCGGTTTCCACGCGGGACATCGCGGGGAATTGCGCTTGCAGGTACTCAAGCAAGGTCCCGACTTTGTCGGTCAGTGCGTGCGGATCGCCGGCGCTCAAGGTGACTGCGTAGGGGCTGGGTTCCAGGATGCTCTCAGGGATGGCCGCCACGTCGACACTGTTCGGGTTGCTGTTGAGCGTTGGGCTGACGTTGATGCTGAACGCGACTTGGGTTGGGTTGTCCTTGGGCGGCCCGATTGGTAACGAGTGGTCCAGCGCCACCTTGGTGGCTCTGCTCAAGGACGTGCAACCTGGCAGTCCGACCAGCACGACCAGCAGAGGCGCAATCCAGACGGCCAGGCGGCTCATGACCGCCCCCGGAAGCGGACAACGGGACTGATTTGGCCATCGTGGTCATCGACGAAGCTGGTCCAGCCCAGGTAGGCGCCTTGGCTGCGGTGCAGGTAGAACGGCGACAGTGCGTTTTGTTTCAGGCGCAGCTCCAGGTCATACGCCAGGCCATCGCGCAGCAGAAAATCAATCAAGGCGCGCAAGCGTCCGAAGTTGATGCCGCTGGGCAGCAAGTCATGCAGCTGCGCCTGGTCGAGTTCGCTGATGAGGATGGTGAATTTGCTGCTGCGGGTGCGGGTGCGGCTGCCGACCATGAACGTGCTGCCAAGCTCGCCGTTGCTGCGCCCGAGGCTTACAAGCTGTTTGCTGTTGGTGGTGACCGTGCGCGTCTCGAATTCGCGGATCTGCACGTGCGTCAGATCGAAGCAGTGGGCGATGATGCCGGCGACGGTCCCCGGTGCGCGGCCGCGGCTGGCGATAACACCGGCAAAGCTGAGCAGGCGGCTCCAGGGCAGTGTCGTGTCGCCGCGCAGCTGTTTGTCGTTCAGCCCGAGCAGGGCGAACATGTACTGGGAGAACCCGTCCCGCGCACCGGGTTGAAAACGGATGTAATAGCGGTACTTGCGCCAGATCCGGTGCAGCAGGCTGAGCAGGTAATGGTTGAAGAAGTCGAAGAAGGCCGGCCGCACGCCTACACCCTGGGCATGTTCATAGGCCACCTGTTCCAGGTAATAGGTGGGCAAGGGCGAGTCGGTACCGTGCAGCCCCATGAACGTGGTGCACACGCGATAGCGCTCATCCTCCCCGGGCATCCGCTCGGCCTTGTACACATCAGAGACGGGAAAGGTCAGGCGCGGGTCGCTGGCCAGCCGCACGCGCAGCCGGGTGGCCTCATCCGCCCAACGCGGTTCCAGGTCGTCGCCGTGCAGGCCATGCAACCGCTCCAGCAACTGGAAGAAGTTGTACTGGTGCGCGTTGGCGAGCAGCTTGTCGGCTAGATCAGCGGTTGCTTGCCGGTCTGGATGGGCCATGTGTAGTGCTCGTTGTTGGTGGTGTTGATCACTTCCAGTTGATGGAAGGAATTGATGCTGGCGTACAGGGCGAAGAAGTGCGCGAGCACGCAGCCGAACAGGTAGAGGTCGCCTTCGCAGAGGAAGGCGGTCTGGTCCAGTTTCAGCCGGGTGTGCAGGCCGCGAATGGGTTGCCCCTTGATCAGCCAGTCCATGGGCTGTGTGTGGATTTCGCGGATACCGTCGAGGCGTTTGCCGGTGGTGCGCGCTTGCTGGATGTCGTGCAACGCCGCGAAGTCGTAGGTGCGAATCACCGCCTTGAGCGGCTCGACCGACAGCAGCGACAGGTAGTTGAGCGACATGTTGGAGATCAACGCCCACTGCAACTGGCCATCCAGCACGGGCCGGTAGGGGCGGGTGGGGGCGCAGATGTTGGTATAGGTCGCCAGGGGCGGCGTGACTTCGGTGAGGACGTTGATGTCATCCACGCCCAGCGCCAGCGGCAAGTCCCTGTTGGTGCAGGTCAGGTCGATGGATGCAGTTTCAAGCTCGCCTATATAGTTGTTGGCATCGGCGCGCACGAAGGCGATGCGGTGGGTCACGCCATCGCCGCGCAGGGACTCTTCGAGTTGGTAGCGGTAGTAGAGCGCCGTGCGGCCTTGGGCATGCTCGATTTCGTGGGCGAACGATTCGAAAGGGCGAAAAGTCCGCAGGTGCTCCCCGGTACTTCCGTCAGTGGTCGTTCGGGTGCTGATGACTTCGTCGACACTGAAGATTTCGTAAGCGGACTGCGCCTCGCTTCTGGGCTTCAGCTCTACCTGGGCAGCCTCGCTGGCCAGGTCGATGGGCTCGGCACTGTGCTTGAACAGGTTGACAGCCGGGGTGCAGAACAGGCTGAAATCTTCTGTGCCAACGCGAAGGGTGTCTGGCAGTTGACGCGTGAAATGGAACTCGATGCCCACCTGTGGGCAGGCTTGTGCCGGCCACAGCTTTTCCAGGCCGGTAATGCTGAAGAAGTGGAAGCGCTTCGGGAACACGAAGTATTCCTGCAGAATACGGTAGCCATCGAACACGTTCTGCGGGTAGGGCAGCAAGGCCTCCTCAGGGCTGAAACCTGGGAACCCGATGCTGTTGGCCGGTAGCCGGCGCACCTCGCCGTTCATGATCACGCTGACGTGTTTGAGGTATTGAGAAATCCATAGATAAAGCGTCAGAGCGGTGCGGTTGTCGCCGCTGAGGTGGAAATCCAGACGGGCGCAGCCCAACGTATTCAGGGGCCGTTCGACCAAGGTTTGCAGGCCGATGCGAACCACAGAGCTGTCGAGTGTCTGGGTTGCGCTGACGGCGCTGATTTCAAACGGATGAAGGCTCACTCCCGTGCAGGTACGAAACTCGCAGGGCACGGCGTCCACGGGTTTCGAGAACAACCTTGCACCTTTGGGAATGTGCTGTGACTGGCTGAGCGATTGTTTGCGTGGCGAGAATCGGATAATCGTGGCGCTGGGCAATGGGCGCAGGTAGTTGGGCCACAGTATCTGCAGCATGGGGTGGGTGAGTTCTGGCAGGTCATCTTCCAGCTTCAGCCGAAGCTTGGCCGTTAGAAACGCAAAGGCTTCCATCAACCGCTCGACATCGGGGTCGCTGCCCGCCTTGCCTAGCAGCCGGGCAAGCTGAGGGTTGTCCTTGGCGAAGTCGTTTCCCAACTCGTGCAGGTAACGCAGTTCTTCGCTGAATCTGTCCTTCAGTGACATGGGTCACCTCACTCGGGTGTAGCGGTTGTGTCCGTTTACCAGCAGCTCCAGCTGCAACTGCTCTGCCTGGTTGTTGACCTGCACCTGGCAGTCGAGCCTGAAATGCAGTTCCAACGGGGCGTGACAATCCGGTACCGCTTTGAGCGCGCGCACGTGGATGCGCGGTTCAAAGCGCTGGAGGGTACGGCGGATATCGGCGCTCACTTGCTGCAGCAGGTCGCCGCTGCTGACGTCATGCCCGTTGAAGTCGCGCAGGCCCAGCTCGGGGCTGCTCTGGGAGCAACCTTGGCGAGCGTTCAGCAACGTTTCGAGGTGGCGCTTGATGGCCGCGAACTTGTGCGAAGCGCTTTCCTGGCGAGACGGCTCCCGGATGGCGGACGGGTCCGCCATCAAGCGATCGAAGAAACCACTCATTGCGTGTCGAGCCGGCCTACCAGGGAAATTTCGAAGTTCGCGCCCATGTACTTGAAGTGCGGGCGCACGGCGAGCGAGACCTGGTACCAGCCCGGATCACCCGCCACGTCCGAGACCTCGACCCTGGCAGCACGCAACGGCCGACGGCTGCGCACATCGGCCGAAGGGTTTTCCTGGTCGGCGACGTATTGCTTGATCCATTTGTTGAGTTCGGACTCAAGGTCCCGTCGCTCCTTCCAGCTGCCGATCTGCTCGCGCTGCAGCACCTTGATGTAGTGGGCTAGGCGATTGACGATGAACAGGTAGGGCAGTTGGGTGCCGAGCTTGTAGTTGGTCTGTGCCTGCAGGCCTTCGGGTGTCTTGGGGAAGTTTTTCGGCTTCTGCACCGAGTTGGCTGAGAAGAACGCGGCGTTGTCGCTGTCCTTGCGCATGGTCAGGGCGATAAAGCCCTCTTCGGCCAGCTCGAACTCCTTGCGGTCGGAAATCAGTACCTCGGTAGGGATCTTGGCCTGCAGCTGGCCCAGCGATTCGTACAGATGCACCGGCAGGCCTTCGACGGCACCTCCCGATTGCGGGCCGATGATGTTGGGGCACCAGCGGTAGCGGGCAAAGCTGTCGTTAATGCAGCTGGCCAACAGGAAGGCTGAGCTGCCCCACAGGTAATTGTCGTGCCGGCCGTTGATGTTCTCATCGTAATTGAAGCTGCTGATCGGCTGGTCCTGGTGATGGTAGGCGGAGCGCAGCATGAAGCGCGGCCCGGTCAGCGCGATGTGGCGGGCATCTTCGCTCTCGCGGAACGCGCGCCACTTGGCATGCCGTGGGCCGGCGAAGATGTCTTTGATTTCTTTCAGGTTGGGTAGCGCTTCGAAGCTGCTCAGGTTGAAGAACTCTGGGGAGGGTGCCGCAATGAAGGGCGCATGCGACATGGCACCGACTGACGCCATGTAGCTCAACAGTTTGATATCAGGCGAAGAGGGGCCGAAGTTGTAGTTGCCAACCATTGCCGCGACCGGCTCGCCACCGAACTGGCCGTAGCCGGCGGTATAGACGTGTTTATAAATACCACTGCAGGTAATGTCGGCGGCGTTCTCGAAGTCATCGAGCAGGTCTTCCTTGCTGACGTGCAAGACTTCGAGCTTGATGTTCTCGCGAAAGTCCGTACGGTCGACCAGAAGTTTGAGGCTTCGCCACGCGGATTCAAGTTGCTGGAACGCGGGTTCATGCAGAATGGCATCCATCTGCTTGCTGAGGACCCGATCCAGCTCGGCAATCATCTGGTCGACGCGGTGTTTGTTGATCAATTGATCTGGGTCATTGTTTTTTAGAATTTCGGCAATGAAGGCGGATACACCCTGCCTGGCCACTTGGTAACCCTCTTGTGTGGGAACCAACTTGGTCTCTGCCATGATCTGGTCGAGCAAGGTGGCATTGCTCAGTGTTTCGGCCTGTGTTTCAACAGTGACAGTTGTGCTTGGCTTTGGCATGGGGACGCTCCGTTGTCTCAGTCTGCTTTTGGCGCTTCAAGCACCAGGTCGAGTTCTTGCGCGAGTTGCTTGCGGGCATGCGCGTCGTTCAGAAGCTGCTGCAGCTGTTTGCGGAAGGTGGGCACGTTGCCCAGTGGGCCTTTCAGGGCAACCAGCGCTTCACGCAACTGCAGCAGCTTGTTCAGCTCGGGCACCTGCCGTGCTATGCGGTCTGGCCCGAAGTCCTGGATGGACTTGAATTGCAGGTTGACTGCCAGCTCTGCATCCGGAGTAGCGTCAAGCGCGGAGGGCACCGACATGGCCAGGCTCACATCGGCGTCATTCAACACGTTGTTGAAGGTGTGTTTATCGATGCGCATGACCTGGCGGTCTTCGAGGGAGCGGCTGTCATCGAGGCCGAAGTCGCCCAGCACCATCATCTTGTGCGGCAGCTCTACCTCGGCCTGCTCGTCAACGGTGGCGGGCACATATTTGATGTTGATGCGTTCTTTGGGTGCAACGGAATCGGAGCGTTTAGTCATGGTTATATATCTTTTTTAGTGTGGGTTTTATATGTAGGACGCTTCCTACAAGTAAGCTTGCGCGTTAAACGTTTAATAAGCATGATTCTTGGGATTTGAGTTATTCGTTGCGTAAAAACCATGCGCTGGATAATCGTTGAGCGTCGAGTTCAAATATGTAACAAAATAAATTCTTGAATAGAATTGAGTTTATGTACTAGCCTCTTTTCCGCTGTTGGGATGGCTGGGTTAATTCACGGGCATGTGTACGATTGAGTGGGAGAGTTAAGGTGAGATGATTATTCGTTATGCAGGTGGCGTCGGACTTTCATTCCTGTTCTTGTTAATGCCTGCCTTGACCCGTGCATCGCCGGACTGCCCACGGATCGTGTCCAATATCGAGCGCCTGGCGTGTTTCGATCAGGCGGCGGGTACGCCGGGATTCACGCCGCAGCGACAGTGGTCAGCGCAGGAGCTGGAGGCACCCACGGTGCGTCGCGTATTGATCCATGAGACGGGGCGGGCGCCCGAGGACTTGAGGTTTCGCCTCCGCTCTGAAGAAGGCGGGCTCCTGATCTCTGCACCTGCGATTGCTTCAGTTGCACCGCACCCCTACCTGATCATCAGCTGCGTGCAGAACATCTCGAGGTTGCAACTGGTCACCGCCCAACCCGTCGATGCCAGCCGAGTGCAGGTGCGGTTGAGAGGGGAGCGGGGCGCTACTGTACCCACACCGTGGCAAGTGATGGAAAACGGCCAAGTGCTCGACGCCGGCAGAGGCCTGCCGGGTATCGAGCAGATCAAGCAATTGATCGGGGCCCATCGCATTCACGTAGAGAGCGACAACCCTGCCGTTGATGGACTCGTTTTTGACGCTCAGGGGCTGGACCCGCTTATCGACGAGGCTCGCAAGACATGTCGCTGGTAGCTGATGTCGAGGCGCAAGAAATCACACGGTTGCTCGCACCCATCGATGCCCAGGTGCCGGCGGGGCTGTTCGATGGGGAAGACGAAACCTACCAGGCCATTGACCAGGAGATGGTCAAGCTGGGTGGGCTGCAGGAAGCGTCTATCGACTGGGACTACATCGAGGAGGCCTCTGCTCAGTACCTGGAGCGACAGTGCAAGCATCTGCGGATCGTCGCGCACTTGAGCGTTGCGTGGCTGCGCAGTGGCTGTTGGGAGCGCTGGGGGTTCACCTTGGCGTTGCTGGGCGGAATGATCGACAACTATTGGGAAACCGCTCATCCAACGCCTGGCCCGAAAGGCTTCCTGACCAAGCGCAAGATCGTTGGCCTGTTGTTCAATCGCTTGATCGATGCGCTGCCGCGCCTTGATCGTTTCACGTACACCCCGGCTCACGCCGCAGCGGCGAAGGGTGCATTGGCCCGTTTGCTACGTCAGCAGGAAGCCGCCCAGCTTGCCCCGGCTGTTCTGGTTGAGCTGGAGCGCCTGTTGCACAAACACACGGCGCTTGCCAACGGTATTGGCGAGCGCGATGCGCCCAAGGCTCCGGTGGAGAGCCCGCAACCTGCGCCGCTGGCGGATGTCATCGCCACGCCGAAACCCTGCTTGTCGGGCGGTAACGAGCGCGAGACGCGCCGAGCCATCTTGAGCATGGCCGAGCTGATCAATCAGCAGGACCCTTACGACCCGACCGGCTATCAACTGCGGCGCTTCGGTCTGTGGGCCCACATTCAGGCCGCACCGCAAACCCGGCAGTGCAACCGTACAGAGTTGATGGCAGTGCCGCGGGATATTGCCAGCGACTATGAGGAGGCCATCGCCGGCACTGTAATCGACGCAGCGTTGCTCCAGCGGGTCGAAAAAAGTGTGTCGGCTTCGCCCTTCTGGATTCGCGGCAGCTTTCTTGCCGCAACCGCCGCGTCGCGGCTGGCGATGGGCGAAGTGGCTGAGGCCATCCGTGCGGCGACCGCTCGTTTCGTGCTGCGCATGCCAGCGCTGCAGCAGCTGTGCTTCAGCGACGGTCGGGTGTTTGTCGACGACCAATGCCTGGCCTGGCTCAAAGGGGCAGACGGGCAATCCGAGCAAGCCGAAGCTTCCCAAGAGTTCACCAGCCTTCGCGAAGAACTGGTCAGCCAGCTGGAAAGCGGCGGCGTAGAACCGGTGTTGCTAAGGCTGCAGGGGATGCAGGCAGATTTTCGAGCCCCTCGCGAGCGCTGCCATACCACCCTCATCGCAGCGGACCTGTTGGCCGCACGAGGCGTGTCCTGGTTAGCCCAGGACCTGTGCGCCGGGGTAGCGCGCACGATGCAGCAAACCACCGCCAGCGACTGGGAGCCCGAGGTATTCCAGCGGCTTCAACAATACGCGTCCTCCCACGTGCTGGCCGATCGGAACAAGGAGCAGGAGCCTCGATGAATCAACTCTGGAAGTACCTCAAACGTTGGGGCTGGCCGCTGATGACCCGTATCGGTCTGGCAATGCCGCTGCTACTTGGGCTTGGCGCTGTGCTGATGCTGGTCGCCATCTGGTGGCTCGGCCCGCAATGGACGTGGCGCGATCAGCAGCCGTTGGCCAGTGTGGCGCATCGTAGTATGGCCAGCCTGGTGTTCGTGTTGGTGGCGCTGTTGAGCTGGCTGGTTGTCTTGAGAACGCGCTTTCGTCGCTTGCAAGCAGAACGTCAGCAGGCGATGGCTGCCGAGGTGGATCCGACGCAACCGTTCGTTCATGCACAAGAGAAGGCGTTGAGCCAAGGGCTCGCACGCTACCTGGACAATGCCGGTGGGCGTCGCGCGCTGTACCGATTGCCGTGGTACCTCGTGCTGGGCGCCAGGCAGGCCGGCAAGAGCAGCTTTATTGACTGCACCGATCAAAGTTTCTCGTTGACCCGCATCGACAAGGCGCAGGCACGGGGCCGGCCAGCGCAGGCGCTCGCCTACCCCGTGGGGTGGTGGATCAGCAATGATGCGGTGATCATCGACCCGCCCGGTGCCTTTATCAGCCAGAACGGCCCCGCAGATTCGCTGGGCAGTGACTCCACTGACGTTGAGTCTTCGGTACCGTCTGGAACCCAAGCCAAACTGTGGCAGCATCTGTTGGATTGGCTGCAGCGCAATCGAAGCCAGAGAGCCCTCAACGGCCTGGTGCTGGTTGTCGACCTGCCTGCGCTACTGCACGGTACCGTCGAGCAACGCACGGCCCTTGCCCACCTGCTGCGCACACGTCTTTACGAGGTGAGCAGCCAGTTGGGCTCGCGCTTGCCGCTGTATGTCGTGTTGAGCAAGTTCGATCTGCTGGACGGCTTCGACCAATTCTACAGCAAGCTTTCGGCCGCCAAGCGCAATAGCCTGTTTGGATTCACGTTCAAGCTGGATGCTGTCGACACCTTCGACGCTTGGCTGGGCGAGTATGGCGAACACTACGATCGGTTGCTGGAGCAGCTGTTCGAGCAGGTGATCGATCGTCTGGACGTGCAGGGTAGCCCTGCGTTGCGTTCACGTCTCTACTCACTGCATAGGCAGTTGCTCGGGTTGCGTCCAATGCTGTTGAGTTTTCTGCGCGAGACCTTGGCAAGTGACCGTTTCACCACCCCGGCGCTGGTGCGCGGTGTGTATTGGTCGTCAGTCGTACAGCACGGTGACGTGCGCAACGCCTTTGTCCGTGAGGCGGCGCAGCCTTACAAGACCAGCCTCCCGTTGCTTGAGGGCAAGCCGCAGGCCAAGGCGTTGGCCTACTTCATTCAACAGGCCTTTGGGCGGGTCATCTACAAAGAGGCCGGCCTTGCCGGCGATAACGTCAGGGTGGCTCGGCGCAAGCGCCAACTGCTGTGGGTGGGTTCTTCTGTAGGCGTTCTGGCCTTCTGCGTCGCCATCGCCAGCTGGCATCGTTACTTCGACATCAATGGCGTCAAAGCCGCCAGCGTGCTGGCCAAGAGCCGGGAGTACAGCCATCACGAAGTGGATCAGCGTCTGGACCCGACCGGGCGCAACTTGCTGGAGCCGCTGGACCAGATCCGCGATGCGGTAGCAGTGTTTGGCGACTACCGCGCTGCGTGGCCGGGTGTTGCTGATCTGGGGCTGTACCAGGGCCGTACCATCGGGCCGACCGTGGATGAGGCGTACCTCAGCTTGTTGTCCAGGCGCTTCTTGCCTGCGTTGGCCAGCGGCGTGATCGAGGCCATGGATGCGGCGCCCCCCGGCAGCGAGCAGCAAATGGCCGCGCTCCGGGTTTACCGGATGCTTGAGGATCGCCGGAACCGTCGAGCGGAATGGGTCGAGGACTGGATGGCGCGACAGTGGCAACAGGCGTTCCCCGGCCAGGGGCAGCTGCAACGAGACCTCATGCGGCACCTGAAGTATGCGCTGACCTACGCGGATACCGACCTGCCGCAGTATCGCCAGCGTGTCAGCCACGTGCAGCAGACATTGCGTAAGGTGCCGTTGCCACAACGCGTGTATGCGGGCCTGAAGCAGCAGGCCCAGGAGCAGTTGCATACCGGTCTGGACCTGCGTCATCAGGTGGGGCCTGCGTTCGATGTCGTTTACCAGCTGTCTTCCGGCTCGAGCCAGGGCGACAATGGTGTTTTGCTGGCGCCAATGCTCACCGCCAAAGGCTTCAAGGAGTACTTTGAACCGCGTAGTCAGCGCTTTACGGAAATGGCCATGATCGACCAGTGGGCACTGGGGGAACGTGCTCAACTGGATTACTCCGATGCCGACCAGGCTGCGCTGAACGAGCGCCTGCGCAACCTGTACAGCGCCGACTACATCGACAGCTGGCGCCGCGCCTTGAACGCATTCTCCGTGGCGGATTTTCGAGACCTGGATCATGGCGTCACGATCCTTGAACAGTTGGCCGGGCCAGCGGCGCCGTTGCACCGATTGCTGGAGACGGTTCGCGACAACAGTTCGCTGTTATCACCGGTTAATGTTGGCGTGGCGGATGAGGCCCCTTCGCCCGTTTCGATCAACAGCAAGCCTGAGCAACAACAGGCGCTGGTCATTCAGCGGGCGTTTGCAGGCTTGAGCGCCATGTTGCACGCTGCAGGCGAAAAACCGAGCTACTACGATGAAACCCACGCAGCCATAGTCGCCGTCCACGACTATGCCAAGGCGGTACAGGGTAGCCCAGACCGAGGCAAGGCTGCGCTGCACGCAGTGCATCAACGCTTTTCAATGACCGGGCACGACCCCATCGGCACCTTGCAACGCGTTGCCACTGGCTTGCCGGAGCCAATCAATCACCACGTTAGAAAGGTGGCACATCAAACGGCACAGGTGCTGAACGTTGAAGCGCTGCGCGAGTTGGAGCGGCGATGGGATGCTGAAGTCTACAGCTTCTTCCAGCAGCGCCTGGCAGAGCGCTACCCTTTCGTAGTCAGGGCACCCGACGCTTCGCTGGAAGACTTTGAAGCGTTCTTCGGGCCGAATGGGCGACTGCAGCAGTTCCAGGATCAATATCTGAAGCTTTTCCTCAAGGACAATCTGGAAGCCTTGCAGAATGGTTTGCAGGGGCGATCCCTGATCCGTACCGATGTGATCGAGCAGCTGGAACGGGCCGATCGCATCCGCGAAACGTTCTTTGATCAGCGCGGTAACCTCAGCGTGCAGTTCAGTATCGAGCCGTTGGGGCTTAGTGCAAATCAACGCACCAGCCTGCTGGATCTGGATGGCCAGCTGATTTCCTACACCCACGGCCCAAGCCAGATCACCGGTATTGTCTGGCCCAATACCTTGGGGCAACACGTGCGCAGCAACCTGACCCTGCTCAGGCAGAACGGCAATAGCAGCAGCCTGGAGTATCGAGGGCCTTGGTCGATGTTTCGCCTGCTGAGCCGCGGTGCGCTCAATGGGCGTACGGCAACCAGCGTGGACCTGAGCTTCAAAACAGGTGATGGTGTGATGCGCTACCGGCTGAACGCGGAAAAGGCCTTCAATCCTATTACTCAACAACCGTTCAAAGGTTTTCGGTTGCCCCGAGGGTTGTTGCAACAGCCAGTCAGGGTGGCGTTGGCCGAACAGGCGGATGTGCCTGTCATGTAGGCAGGAGGCGGTGCAAAACGAAGAGCGAGCCCAGGCACGGCATGTCTGTACCCAAGCTATCGAGCAACTGAAGTCGGGCATGCGCACGGTGCATGCTCAGCGGCAGGGACGTACAGGCATGCTGAAGCGCTGATCAAGCCCAGAACCCAACCAGCACCAACGCCGCCACGCCCAGCCCGACCGCAACCGAGCAGCCGCCCAGCGACAGCGCCGCCCGGCCTTGCCGATACCAGCCGTCATGGCCCAATTGCCGTGCCGGCGCCAGCAGGCTGCGCCACCGCAGTTCCGTATCGTGAAACGCCTGCAAGTTCGCCGTATCGGCATCCAGCCAGCGGCGGAAGTCGATACGCTCGCACGCCGTCACCTGCGGGCTCTGCAAGCGCACATACCATTGCCCGGCCACGCTCGCCAGCACATCCCGGCGCGAGCGGCCAGCCTGCAGTGCCTGGCCCATGTTGCGCTCGATACTCGCCAGTGGCAGGTCAAGGCGCACAGCGATGCTGGCGAAGTCCAGCTGATCGAGGCGGTTAAGCAGGAATACTTGCTGTACGCGCCGTGGTAGCCGCCTCAGTGCATGCAGCAGGGCATCGTCGGCATCATGCTCGGCAGCAGGAGTGGGGTGCTCAAGGGGCAGCAGCAGACGGGTCATGGACAGCTCCTTGCTCTATAAAGGGGAGGAGGGGGCATCTTCCTTGATGCGGAAACAGCGTAGTCGAAACGATATTGATTCTCAAGTGCTGATTCCGCAAAGTTTTGTAACGAGCGTTCACGCCCTGAAACACCTTTGCTATCATGCGCGCCATCACGATCTTCATTAGCCTGAAGAGCCAAAAAAAAGACCCGGCAAAAAAGCCGGGTCAAAAACCGTGATTAGCCTGATGAGGAGATAATCTGAGAGCGACCTAAGCTTTCAGGTTATCCAGCGGATCTCGCGATCAGCTGAGTGCAATAATAATCGTTATCATTTGGCAGTCAAATGAATTTTCGCTAATCCGGTAAAAAAGTTTTACCGGCGCGCTTCCTTGTCCCGGCAATCGGGGCTTCTGCCGTTACGCGGCCATCACGTACTCTCCCTCCTTTCTTGTCTATAAACCCGGTCACTCGGTGTGTTTGTGCTCCAGCAGTGCGCGAGCCATGTCCATCATGTGCATCAACGCGAACGTCAGTTCGCGCTGGCTGCCGTGCTGTGGGTGGCGGTTTCCTGGGCGGTGGCCGCAGCGCAGCGCAGCAGGGCGATGGCGTGTTCCTTGGCCTGTTCGCCGGTTACGCCTTCGTGCAGGGTCCAGATCCTGTTGTCCAGGGTGGGCCGCGGTGGGTTGGGGTTGAGGTAATAGTCGAGCGCGCGGCGGGCGGCTTCGCTGTCGAGATCTGTTTCGTCGTTTTTCGGTAGTTTCATCCTGATACCTGCCGGAGCCAGTAGGGAAGGGGTCAGGTCGATGGTAATACCTACAGTATTTTTATTCTTCCCGATAAATAATACTGAATGTTTATTGAGCGCTTGAAGGCAGTCCGTATCGTGCCAGCGATGAATATGGATAAATGGATTGCCCTCGTCCGTGACCGGATGGAGGAGCTAGGGCTCACTCAAGAGCAGCTTGCCGAGCGCGTTGGTGTGTCTCAAGGCAGTGTCGGTCATTGGGTGAACAAGCGGCGTCAGCCGAAAATCGAATCGATGAACCGCACGTTCGTCGAGCTTGGAATGCCTCATTACAACGTCAGCCTGCAGCTGCGTATCCAGGGGCAGGTTGGCGAGGAGCGTAGTGTTTACGAGATAGCAGACGATGATGAACTCGACCTCATGCGGTACATCGTTTGCTTCCGTTACCCGGTGCTGGGTTGGAGTGAGTTAGAGGCTGCGACGGCTGTAGAGCCTGCTGTTTTCGAGCAGACTGACTACCTGGCACAGGGCAAGGCGTTCTGGCTAACCGTGGAAAACGATGCCATGAGCGCTGTCAGTGGCCGCAGTGTGCCGCAGGGCATGCGAATGCTGGTGGACCCAGGTGTAGAGGCTGAGGCGGGGCGTTTGGTTATCGCTCGTCAGCCGGGCAAGCCGGCGATTTTCCGCGAGCTGGCCGAGGAAGGTGGGCAGCGTTATCTGAAGGCATTGAACAGTAACTACCCGGCGCTGTTGTGCGAAGAGGGTTGCGAATTTCTTGGGGTGGTCGTGCGGGTGCATGGGGCTTTTTGAAAGGGTTTGAGTAGTGGCGGCAACGGTGAACGGCGGGTGGAAGTTGGCCAGCAGGGCCGGCCCTTTCGCGGGTAAACCCGCTCCTACACGCGGCCTGCGCCTAATCACCAACATGTGTCCACCCCCGATCGGATGTAGGAGCGGGTTTACCCGCGAATACGGTAGCGGCGGCAACGGTGAGCGACGGGTAGAGATTGGCCAGCAGGCCCGGCCCTTTCGCGGGTAAACCCGCTCCTACGGGCTGTTGCAGGGGCGGCCTTGTGTTGCGTTAGGGCCGCAAAGCGGCCCTCCGGCACCGTTATTCCACCAGTTCGACCAGCACAGTCCCTTCGCTGACCATATCCCCCTCCAGGCAAAACAGCGCCTTCACCGTGCCGGCATGCGGCGCACGAATGCTGTGCTCCATCTTCATGGCCTCCAGTACCACCAGCGCAGTACCGGCTTCCACCACCTGGCCAGGTTCGACCAGCACCCGCACGATACTGCCGTTCATGGGCGCACCCAGCCCACCCTGATGGCTGTGGCTGGCTTCGGCCTCGGCAATCGGGTCGAAAGCTTCGATGGCATGCATTTCGCCCTCCCAGTGCAGGTACAGCGTGCCACCGCGACGGATTGCCAGATGCTGGCGACGCACGCCGTTCTGGTCATGCACCAACTGCTCACCTTGCAGCTGCCAGGTAGAAGCAGCGCTGCGTTCCAGGGCCACTGCCTGATCTTGCCCAGCGCTCACCAGATGCAAGCTGCTGCGTGCCGGTAGGCCCAAGCGCAGGCCATTACTCCCGCTCCACGGCGAATGGCGATCGTCTTCGCGCTGATGCCCCGCCTGGCCCTGCAGCCAGGCTTCGGCTGCCGCCTCCCAAAAGGCAGCCGGCAGCGCACGTGGCGCCGGCAGCAGCACATCCTGGTGGCGGGGAATGAAGCCAGTATCCAACTCCGCTGCAGCAAATGCCGGGTGGGCGAGAATGCGCCGCAGGAAGGCAATGTTGGTTTTCAGCCCGCCAATGGCGAACTCATCGAGCATGGCCAGCAAGCGCAAACGCGCCTGCTCGCGGTCTTCGCCCCAGGCGATCAGCTTGCCCAGCATCGGGTCGTAGAACGGCGACACCACATCGCCTTCGCTGACCCCACTGTCCACCCGCCGGCCTTCGCCAGGTGCCGATTCACGGTACAGCGCTAATTTGCCGGTCGCGGGTAAAAAATCGTTGGCCGGGTCTTCGGCATACAGGCGTACTTCGATGGCATGGCCGATCAGCGGTACCTGTTCCTGTGTGATCGGCAGGGCTTCGCCGCAGGCCACGCGAATTTGCCAGGCAACAAGGTCCAGGCCGGTTATGGCCTCGGTGACCGGGTGTTCCACTTGCAGGCGAGTGTTCATCTCCATGAAGAAGAATTCGCCGCGGGCATCAAGCAGAAACTCCACCGTGCCGGCACCCACGTAACCGATAGCCTGGGCGGCACGCACCGCCGCTTCGCCCATGGCCCGGCGCAGTTCGGGCGACAGGCCGGGGGCAGGGGCCTCTTCCACCACCTTCTGATGGCGGCGCTGAATGGAACAGTCGCGTTCGTTGAGGTACAGGCAGTTGCCGTGCTGATCGGCGAACACCTGAATCTCCACGTGGCGTGGCTTGAGCACGTACTTTTCCACCAGCATGCGCGCATCGCCGAACGACGACTGTGCCTCACGCTGGGCCGAGGCCAGGGCGTCGGCCAGTTGGCTTTCTTCCTCGACCACTTTCATGCCCTTGCCACCGCCTCCCGCGCTGGCCTTGAGCAGCACCGGGTAGCCGATGCGTTCGGCCGCAGCGCGGAAGGTGTCCAGGTCCTGGGCCTCGCCGTGGTAGCCCGGCACCAACGGCACGCCGGCCGCTTCCATCAGCGCCTTGGCTGCCGATTTGCTGCCCATGGCGTCGATGGCGCTGGCCGGTGGGCCGAGGAAGATCAGCCCGGCCTGCTCGATGGCGCGGGCGAAACCTGCGTTCTCAGACAGAAAGCCATAACCTGGGTGAATGGCCTGGGCGCCGCTGGCCTTGGCTGCGGCCAGCAGCTTGTCGACCAGCAGGTAGCTTTCGGCAGCCTTGGTGCCGCCCAGGTCGACGCGGATGTCGGCTTCGCGGCTGTGACGGGCGTCACGGTCGGTGGCGCTGTGCACGGCGACAGTGGTCAGGCCCATGGCCTTGGCGGTGCGCATCACCCGGCAGGCGATTTCGCCGCGGTTGGCGACCAGCAGGGTGGTCAAAGCGGGGCGGCTCATGGGCGCGGCTCCTTCTTGTCAACGGTTTGCCAGGCAGGGCGGCGTTTTTCCAGGAAAGCGCGCAGGCCCTCCTGGCCTTCGGCGCTGACGCGGATACGGGCGATGGTGTTTTCGCAGTAACGGCGCAGGGCCGGGCTGAGTTCGCCGTCGTCCACTTCGCGCAGCAAGTCCTTGGTGGCGCGCAATGCTTGCGGGCTGTTCTGCAGCAGGTTGCTTACCCAGGCTTCGACGTGGTCGTCCAGTTCGCTGGCCGGGTACACCTCGGCCAGCAGGCCCAGCTCGCGTGCGCGCACGCCAGTGAAACGCTCGGCGGTGAGGGCGTAGCGGCGCGCGGCGCGTTCGCCAATGGCCTTGACCACGAACGGGCTGATGACCGCCGGGGCCAGGCCGATGCGTACTTCCGACAGGCACAGTTGGGCGTCTTCGGCGCCGATGGCCATGTCGCAGCAGCTGATCAGGCCCAGCGCGCCGCCAAAGGCTGCACCTTGCACCACGGCCAGGGTCGGGGCCTTGAGGCGATGCAGGGCGTACATCAGCTCGCCCAGTTCGTGGGCATCATCCAGGTTGGTGTTGAAGTCCAGTTGCGCCGACTGCTGCATCCAGGCCAGGTCGGCACCGGCGCTGAAGTGCCGGCCACGGCCGCGCAGCAGCACAAAGCGCAGGCTGGCGTCTTCGGCCAACTGGTCGATGGCCACGATCAGCTCGCGGATCATCTGCGCATTGAAGGCGTTGTTCTTGTCCTCACGGCTTAACCACAGGGTGGCGAAGCCGCGCGGGTCGCGGATCACTTCGAGGGTGCTGAAATCGCTCATGGGTCACATCCGGAAAATGCCGAAGCGGCTCTGTTCGATCGGCGCGTTCAGCGCGGCAGACAACGCCAGCCCGAGGACGTCGCGGGTCTGTGCCGGGTCGATGACGCCGTCGTCCCACAGGCGGGCGCTGGAATAATAGGGGTGGCCCTGACGCTCGTACTGGTCGAGGATCGGTTGCTTGAGCCTGGCTTCGTCTTCGGCACTGAATGGCTGGCCGCTGCGTTCGCTCTGCTCGCGCTTGACCTGGGCCAGCACGCCGGCGGCCTGTTCGGCGCCCATCACGCCAATCCGCGCGTTGGGCCACATCCACAGGAAGCGCGGGTCGTAGGCGCGGCCGCACATGCCGTAGTTGCCGGCGCCAAAGCTGCCGCCGATGATCACCGTGAACTTCGGCACCTGGGCGCAGGCAACGGCGGTGACCAGCTTGGCACCGTGCTTGGCGATGCCGCCTTCTTCGTATTTCTTGCCGACCATGAAACCGGTGATGTTCTGCAGGAACAGCAAAGGGATGCCGCGCTGGCAGGCCAGTTCGATGAAGTGCGCGCCTTTTTGCGCGGCTTCGGCGAACAGGATGCCGTTGTTGGCCAGGATCGCCACCGGGTAGCCGTGCAGGTGGGCGAAGCCGCACACCAGGGTGGTGCCGAACAGCGCCTTGAATTCATCGAACACCGAGCCATCGACCAGGCGGGCGATCACCTCGCGCACGTCGAACGGTTGCTTGGCATCGGCCGGAACCACGCCGTACAGCTCATCGGCCGCATAAAGCGGTGCCACTGGTGCCAACCGCTGCAGCTTGCCGAGCTTGTGCCAGTTGAGGTTGGCCACACTGCGTCGCGCGATGGCCAGGGCGTGTTCGTCGTTGTCGGCATAATGGTCGGCGACGCCGCTGGTGCGGCAATGCACATCGGCGCCGCCGAGGTCTTCGGCGCTCACCACTTCGCCGGTGGCGGCTTTCACCAGCGGCGGGCCGGCGAGGAAGATGGTCGCCTGCTGGCGCACCATGATCGCTTCGTCGGCCATGGCCGGCACGTACGCGCCGCCAGCGGTGCACGAGCCCATCACCACGGCGATCTGCGGGATGCCTTGCGCGCTCATGTTGGCCTGGTTGAAGAAAATGCGCCCGAAATGCTCGCGGTCGGGGAACACTTCGTCCTGGCGGGGCAAGTTGGCGCCGCCGGAGTCCACCAGATAGATGCACGGCAGGCGGTTCTGCAGGGCGATGGTTTGTGCACGCAGGTGCTTCTTCACCGTCAGCGGGTAGTACGAACCGCCTTTTACCGTGGCGTCGTTGGCCACGATCATGCATTCCACGCCTTCCACGCGGCCGATGCCGGCAATCACGCCCGCCGCTGGCACGTCTTCGCCGTACACCTCATGGGCGGCCAGCTGGCCGATCTCGAGGAACGGCGAGCCCGGGTCCAGCAGGCGGTCGATACGCTCGCGCGGCAGCAGTTTGCCACGCGAGGTATGCCGTTCCTGGGCCTTGGGCCCGCCGCCCTGGGCAACCTGGGCGAGCAGGCCGCGCAGGGCCTGGACCTGTTCGAGCATGGCCGCGCTGTTGACGGCAAATTCTGCCGAACGCGGGTTGATCTGGGTGTGCAAGGTAGCCATGTGCGCCCGTCCCTTATGTTCAGCGGGTTTCGTTGAACAGTTCGCGGCCGATCAGCATCCGGCGGATTTCACTGGTGCCGGCACCGATTTCGTACAGCTTGGCGTCGCGCAACAGGCGGCCAGCCGGGAATTCGTTGATATAGCCGTTGCCGCCAAGAATCTGGATCGCCTCCAGGGCCATTTGCGTGGCACGCTCGGCGGTGTACAGGATCACGCCGGCAGCGTCCTTGCGGGTGGTTTCGCCACGGTCGCAGGCCTGGGCCACGGCATACAGGTAGGCGCGGCTGGCATTGAGCTGGGTGTACATGTCGGCAATCTTGCCCTGGATCAGCTGGAACTCGCCGATGCTCTGGCCGAATTGCTTGCGGTCGTGGATATACGGCACCACCAGGTCCATGCAGCTTTGCATGATGCCGGTCGGGCCGCCGGACAGCACCACACGTTCGTAGTCCAGGCCGCTCATCAGGACGCGCACGCCGCCGTTGAGCTGGCCGAGAATGTTCTCTGCCGGCACTTCCACGCCGTCGAAGAACAGCTCGCAGGTGTTGGACCCGCGCATGCCCAGCTTGTCGAACTTGTTGCTGCGGCTGAAGCCTTTCCAGTCACGCTCGACGATGAACGCGGTGATGCCGTGCGCACCCTTGTCCAGGTCGGTCTTGGCGTAAATCACGTAGGTGTTGGCGTCGGGACCGTTGGTGATCCAGGTCTTGCTGCCGTTGAGCACGTAGTGATCGCCGCGTTTTTCTGCGCGCAGTTTCATCGACACCACGTCGGAGCCGGCATTGGGCTCGCTCATGGCCAAGGCGCCGATGTGCTCGCCGCTGATCAGCTTGGGCAGGTACTTGAGCTTCTGCTCGTGGGTGCCGTTGCGGTTGATCTGGTTGACGCACAGGTTGGAATGGGCGCCGTAGGACAGCGCCACCGAGGCGGAGCCACGGCTGATCTCTTCCATCGACACCACATGGGCCAGGTAGCCCAGGCCAGCGCCACCGTACGCTTCCGGTACGGTGATGCCCAGCAGGCCCATGTCACCGAACTTGCGCCACATGTCGGCGGGGAACAGGTTGTCGTGGTCGATCTGCGCGGCGCGCGGGGCCAGTTCGGCGGCGACGAAGGTGCGCACCTGGTCGCGGAGCATGTCGATGGTTTCGCCCAGGGCGAAGTTCAGGGAGGGGTAATGCATGCTGGGGCACCTTCTTGTTCTTGAAATTGGGTTACACCATAGCTTGGGATCCAGCCCCGCCCCCTGTGGGAGCGAGCATGCCCGCGAATACGTCAGCAGGTTCACCGTCATTACCTGATTGGTCGCATTCGCGGGCAAGCCCGCTCCCACAGAGGGCGGCGTGGCGCCTCAAGTGGGTGTCGTTCATCACCTTTACGTTAACGTAAACCTGCATGAGGTCACTGTCAATCCACTCGTAACCTTTACGTAAACGTAAATCTGCGCCAGAGTATTCCCGCTTGCTTCAGCCGTGCCCAAAACAACCACAAGAAGGGACACCCATGAGTCAACCGAGCTATACCCGCGGTCGCCAGGACCGACCCTTGCTGACCCAGACCATCGGCCAGGCCTTCGATGCCACCGTGGCCCGCTGTTGCGACAGCGAGGCCCTGGTGTCCCGCCACCAGGGCCTGCGTTACAGCTGGCGGCAGTTGGCCGAACAGGTCGAAATATACGCCCGCGCCCTGATCGCACTGGGCGTGAACACCGGCGACCGCGTTGGCATCTGGTCGCCAAACTGCGCCCAGTGGTGCATCTTGCAGCTGGCCAGTGCCAAGGTCGGTGCCATTCTGGTCAACATCAACCCGGCCTACCGCGTGGGTGAGCTGGAATACGTGTTGCGCCAGTCCGGCTGCCGCTGGCTGGTCTGCGCTGAAGCCTTCAAGACGTCTGATTACCACGCCATGGTGCAGGAGCTGGTGCCTGAACTGGCCAGTGCCGCGCCTGGTGAGCTGGTCAGTGAATGCCTGCCCGAGTTGCGTGGCGTCATCAGCCTGGCCGCCAACCCGCCTGCCGGCTTCCTGCCTTGGCACGCATTTGCCGAGCGGGCAGGGCAGACGTCTGTCGAGGCCTGCACAGCCCGTCAGCAAAGCCTGCAATTCGACCAGCCGGTAAACATCCAGTACACCTCCGGCACCACCGGTGCACCCAAAGGTGCCACGCTCAGTCACTACAACATCCTCAACAACGGTTTCATGGTGGGTGAAAGCCTTGGCCTGACGGCCCGCGACCGTATGGTGATCCCGGTGCCGCTGTACCATTGCTTCGGCATGGTCATGGCAAACCTCGGCTGCATCACCCACGGCAGCACCATGATCTACCCCAACGATGCTTTCGACGCCGAACTTACCTTGCGCGCCGTGGCCGATGAGCGCGCCACCATCCTCTACGGCGTACCGACCATGTTCATCGCCATGCTCGACCACCCGTCCCGTGCCCACATGGACCTGTCGACCCTGCGCAGCGGCATCATGGCCGGCGCTACCTGCCCGATCGAGGTGATGCGCCGGGTCATCGACCAGATGCACATGGCAGAAGTGCAGATCGCCTACGGCATGACCGAAACCAGCCCCGTGTCGCTGCAGACCGGCCCGGACGACGATCTGGAGCTGCGCGTGACCACCGTCGGCCGCACCCAGCCGCAGCTGGAGAACAAGCTGGTGGACGCCGATGGCTGCATCGTCCCTCGCGGAGAGATTGGCGAACTGTGCACCCGCGGCTACAGCGTGATGCTTGGCTACTGGGACAACCCCCAGGCCACGGCGGATGCCATCGACCCGGCCGGCTGGATGCATTCGGGTGACCTGGCGGTGATGGACGAGCAGGGCTATGTGCGCATCGTCGGGCGCAACAAGGACATGATCATTCGCGGCGGCGAGAACATTTACCCGCGTGAGCTGGAGGAGTTTTTCTACACCCACCCGGCGGTGGCCGATGCGCAGGTGATCGGCATTCCGTGCAGCCGCTATGGCGAAGAGATCGTCGCCTGGATCAAGCTGCACCCGGGGCACAGCGCCACGGTCGAGGAGCTGCAGGGCTGGTGCAAGGCGCGCATCGCACACTTCAAGGTGCCGCGGTATATACGTTTTGTCGACGATTTCCCGATGACGGTGACCGGGAAGGTGCAAAAGTTCCGGATGCGTGAGATCAGTGTGGCGGAGATTGCGGCTGCATCTGCGGGTTGATGTGCTGGCGCGGCCGGCCTCTTCGCGGGTAAACCCGCTCCTACCAGGGGCAGCGCCGCATTCAAGGCCGGCACGGTCCCTGGTAGGAGCGGGTTTACCCGCGAAGAGGCCGGCCCGATCAATGCAAGATCTTCACCTTGCCAAGCACCCGGTCATCCTCAACCTTTCAATGGAGCAGCGCAGATCAGCTGTTCACGCCGGTGCCGTGGTCTACCCTTAAGCCTTCACCGGTGGCTCCTGGCTCGGCGGGTCGCCCACTGTCGGCGGCACGGTCGGCTTGATCGGCAGCTCGTCCGGGTCTTCTTCCGGTACGGGTGGCGGCAAGCTCGGGTCGTCGATATTGGGATCGGGTGTCTCCGGTGGAATGGGAATGTTCATGGCCTGACCTCGCGTGGGTGGGTGAAGAGGTGCTGTAGGCTCTGACCGCTGGCAGCTGCCGTTCGCTCAATTATTTTGAACCCCCCGCCTGTGCCCGGCTCTGAACCCTTACCGCCACCAGCCTGAGGGAGCAAGGTCGATGTCACGAAACGAGCCCTTTGAAAGCGTGCCCATGGCGAACGATCACCCGGACCAGGCCATTAGCCTGGCCCAGGCGCTGTTGGCGCCACGCATCGTGATCGAAGACACCCAACCCGTGCTCGACGCCGGCAGCTTCGCCGCCAAGGCCGTCAGCGGCCAGCCTGTGGCCGTCAGCACCAAGGCCTACAGCGACGGCCACGACCGCCTGGCGGTGATGCTCAACTGGCGCCAGGCCCACAGCCGGCGCTGGCATTGCGTGCCGATGCAGTCGGCGGGCAACGACCTGTGGCAGGCCGAATTCACCCCCACCGAGCTGGGCCCGCACCGGTTCAGTATCGAGGCCTGGATCGACCCGTTTGCCACCTATTGCCACGATCTGGAGAAGAAGTACCACGCCGGCGTCGAGGTAAAACTGGAACTGGAAGAAGGCCGCTTGATGCTGGGCAAAGGCATCGAGCTGTGCAGCGGCGCCCTGCGCGAGGCGCTCGAGGCTGTGCAGAGCCGCCTGGCCACGCTCAGTACCGATGATCAGGTGGCCGTGTTTCTCGACCCGACCACCGCCCGCCTCATGGGTGAAGCCGAACACCGTAGCTACCTGACCCGCAGTCCTGATTTCCCCCTTGATGTCGACCGCCCGGCCGCATTGTTCGCCAGCTGGTACGAGCTGTTCCCGCGCTCGATTACCGACGACCCGCAGCGTCACGGCACCTTCAACGACGTGCACGAACGGCTGCCGATGATCCGCGACATGGGCTTCGACGTCCTGTACTTCCCGCCCATCCACCCCATCGGCATGCAGCATCGCAAGGGCCGCAACAACGCCCTCAAGGCCGAGCCGGGCGACCCGGGCAGCCCTTATGCCATTGGCAGCCCGGAGGGCGGCCACGAGGCGATTCACCCGCAACTGGGCAGCCGCGATGACTTCCGTCGACTGGTGGCTGCGGCGGCGGAACACGGCCTGGAAATCGCCCTCGATTTCGCCATCCAGTGCTCCCAGGACCACCCTTGGCTCAAGGAGCACCCGGGCTGGTTCAGCTGGCGTCCGGACGGCACCATCCGCTACGCCGAAAACCCGCCGAAAAAGTACCAGGACATCGTCAACGTCGATTTCTATGCGCCAGAGGCCGTGCCTTCGCTGTGGCTCGCCCTGCGCGATGTGGTGGTCGGCTGGGTCGAGGAGGGCGTCAAGACCTTCCGTGTCGACAACCCGCACACCAAGCCGTTGCCGTTCTGGCAATGGCTGATCGCCAATGTGCGCAGCCAGCACCCCGACGTCATCTTCCTCGCCGAAGCCTTTACCAAGCCGGCGATGATGGCGCGCCTGGGCAAGGTCGGCTACGCACAGAGCTATACCTATTTCACCTGGCGCAACCACAAGCAGGAGCTGCGCGAATATTTCGAGCAGCTCAATCAGCCGCCGTGGAGCCAGTGCTACCGGCCCAACTTCTTCGTCAATACCCCGGATATCAACCCGTTTTTCCTGCACACCTCAGGCCGCGCAGGTTTCCTGATCCGTGCCGCGCTGGCGACCATGGGCTCAGGCTTGTGGGGCATGTATTCGGGCTTCGAGCTGTGCGAGGGCACGCCGTTGCCGGGCAAGGAGGAGTACCTGGATTCGGAGAAGTACGAAATCCGCCCACGCGATTTCACCCAGCCCGGCAACATCATCGCCGAGATCGCCCAGCTCAACCGTATTCGCCGGCAGAACCGCGCCTTGCAAACCCACCTGGGCGTGGCCTTCTTCAATTGCTGGAACGACAACATCCTGTACTTCGCCAAGCGTACGCCCGAGCGGGACAACTACATCCTGGTGGCCGTCAGCCTCGACCCGCACAACGCCCAGGAGGCGCACTTCGAGTTGCCGCTGTGGGAATTGGGGCTGGACGACAACGCCGAAACCCAGGGTGAAGACCTGATGAACGGCCACCGCTGGTCGTGGTACGGCAAGACCCAATGGATGCGCATAGAGCCCTGGCACCTGCCGTTCGGCATCTGGCGCATCGAGAAAGCCGGGTAAAACCGGTCTGTAGCCTTTTCCCCTGTGGGAGCGGGCACGCCCGCGAACACCGGCAGAGCCGGTGCCAAGCACCGCGGTGGCTGATTCGCGGGCACGCCCGCTCCCACAGCGATGGTGCAAGAAGGGGCAAACATGCAATTGAAAGGAGTCGCACATGGCCAAGCGTTCCCGCCCGGCAGCCTTCATCGACGACCCGCTGTGGTACAAGGACGCCGTCATCTACCAGCTGCACATCAAGTCGTTCTTCGACTCGAACAATGACGGCATCGGCGATTTCGCCGGGCTGATCAGCAAGCTCGACTATATCGCCGAGCTGGGTGTCAACACCTTGTGGCTGCTGCCGTTCTATCCCTCGCCACGCCGTGACGACGGCTACGACATCGCCGAATACAAGGCCGTGCACCCTGACTACGGCAGCATGGCCGACGCCCGCCGTTTCATCGCCGAGGCCCACAAGCGCGGCCTGCGGGTGATCACCGAGCTGGTCATCAACCACACCAGCGACCAGCACCCGTGGTTCCAGCGCGCCCGCCACGCCAAGCGCGGCAGCAAGGCGCGCGAGTTCTACGTGTGGTCGGACGACGACCAGAAGTACGACGGCACGCGCATCATCTTCCTCGACACCGAGAAGTCCAACTGGACCTGGGACCCGGTCGCCGGCCAGTACTTCTGGCACCGGTTCTACTCCCACCAGCCGGACCTCAACTTCGACAACCCGCAGGTGCTCAAGGCGGTGATCGGCGTCATGCGCTTCTGGCTGGACCTGGGTGTAGATGGCTTGCGGCTGGACGCGATCCCTTACCTGATCGAGCGCGACGGCACCAACAACGAAAACCTCGCCGAAACCCACGATGTGCTCAAGGCGATCCGCGCCGAGATCGACGCCAACTACCCCGATCGCATGCTGCTGGCCGAAGCCAACCAGTGGCCTGAAGACACGCGCCCGTACTTCGGCGAAGGCGACGGCGACGAATGCCATATGGCTTTCCACTTTCCGTTGATGCCGCGCATGTACATGGCCTTGGCCATGGAAGACCGCTTCCCTATCACCGACATCCTGCGCCAGACCCCGGAAATCCCGGCCAACTGCCAGTGGGCGATCTTTTTGCGCAACCATGATGAACTGACCCTGGAAATGGTCACCGACCGCGAGCGCGACTACCTGTGGAACTACTACGCCGAAGACCGCCGCGCGCGCATCAACCTGGGCATTCGCCGGCGCCTGGCGCCCCTGCTGCAGCGTGACCGTCGGCGCATAGAGCTGCTGACCAGCCTGCTGTTGTCGATGCCCGGCACGCCAACCCTGTATTACGGCGACGAACTAGGCATGGGCGACAATATCTATCTGGGTGACCGCGATGGCGTTCGCACACCCATGCAGTGGTCGCCAGACCGCAACGGCGGTTTTTCCCGCGCCGACCCGCAGCGCCTGGTGCTGCCGCCGATCATGGACCCGCTCTACGGTTACCAGACTGTCAACGTCGAGGCGCAAAGCCACGACCCGCATTCACTGCTGAACTGGACCCGGCGCATGCTGGCGGTGCGCAAGCAGCAAAAGGCCTTTGGCCGCGGCAGCCTGCGTACCCTCACGCCCAGCAACCGCCGCATCCTTGCCTATATCCGCGAGTATACCGACGCCGACGGCAATACCGAGGTCATCCTCTGCGTGGCCAACGTGTCCCGTGCCGCCCAGGCTGCCGAACTCGAATTGTCACAATACGCCGACAAAGTACCGGTGGAGATGCTGGGTGGCAGCGCGTTCCCGCCAATCGGCCAACTGCCGTTTCTGCTGACCTTGCCACCTTATGCGTTCTACTGGTTCCTGCTGGCCAGCCGCGATCGCATGCCCAGCTGGCACATCCAGCCCACCGAGGGGTTACCCGAATTGACCACATTGGTACTGCGCAAGCGCATGGAAGAACTGCTGCAAGCCCCCGCAAGCGATACGCTGCAAAGCACCATCCTGCCGCAGTACCTGCCCAAGCGCCGCTGGTTCGCCGGCAAGGAAGGGCCGATCGATGCCGTGCGCCTGTGCTACGGCGTGCGTTTCGGCACCGCCACCACGCCGGTGTTGCTCAGCGAAATCGAGGTGCTCAGCGACGGCACGGCCACCCGCTACCAGCTGCCGTTCGGCCTGCTGCGTGAGGAACAGATCCATACCGCGCTGCCGCAGCAGCTGGCGTTGTCGCGGGTGCGCCGTGCCCACCAGGTTGGCTTGATCACAGACGCCTTCGTCCTCGAGCCGTTCATTCACGCCGTGATGCAAGCCTGCCAGGATGGCCTGCGTCTGCCGTGTGGCGACGCTGAGGGTGAATTGCGCTTCGAATGCACAGAACAGCTGGCCGGCCTGGCGCTCGACGAGGAGAGCGAAGTGCGCTACCTCAGCGCCGAGCAGTCCAACAGTTCGGTGGTCATCGGCGACCGCGTGGTGCTCAAGCTGATCCGCCGGGTCAACCCGGGCATCCATCCAGAGCTGGAAATGAGTGCCTACCTGACCGCCGCCGGCTTTGCCAACATCTCGCCGCTGCTGGCCTGGGTCAGCCGGGTGGACGAACAACACGCGCCGCACCTGCTGATGATTGCCCAGGGTTACCTGAGCAACCAGGGCGATGCCTGGGGTTGGACCCAGAACACGCTGGAAAGGGCCATCCGCGACCAGATGGAGCCCACCCGCAACGACGCCGAAGCGCACACTGACGCATTGGCCGAACTCAGCGGCTTTGCCGCCTTGCTTGGCCAGCGCCTGGGCGAGATGCACCTGCTGCTGGCCGCACCCACCGAAGACCCGGCCTTCCAGCCGCGCCCCAGCGATGCGCAGGACAGCGAGCGCTGGCGTGCACAGATCAGCACCGAACTGACCCACGCCCTCGACCTGCTGGCCCAGCATCGCGACACGCTGGACGGCGACAGCCAGGCCTTGGTCGACGACCTGCAGCAACAGCGTGACGGCCTGGCACAGCACATCGACAACCTCGCCGAGCAGGCTCAGGGTGGCCTGCTGATGCGTGTGCACGGCGACCTGCATCTGGGCCAGGTGCTGGTGGTGCAGGGGGATGCCTACCTCATCGATTTTGAAGGCGAACCCTCCCGGCCCCTTGAAGAGCGCCGGGCAAAACACAGCCCTTACAAGGATGTCAGCGGCGTGCTGCGATCCTTCGACTATGCTGCTGCGATGATCTTGCGCAGCGCGTCTGCGGTGGACCTTTCCGAGCCGTCGCGGCAAGCCCGGCAGCGGGTTGCCCGGCAGTACCTGCACCAGTCCCGGCATGCCTTTGTCGAAGCCTATGGCCTGGCCACTGCCGCCATGCCCCATGCCTGGCAGCACGCCGAGGGCGAGCGCGCGGCGCTGGAGCTGTTCTGCCTGGAAAAAGCCGCCTACGAGATTACATACGAAGCCGAAAACCGTCCGAGCTGGCTGGCCGTGCCTTTGCATGGTCTGCATGGACTGATCAGTACCTGGGGAGAGTCAGAATGAACGTTACAACGCGTGAAAACGGTGGCCTTCGGCAACGGGACCTCGACGCCCTGGCCCGCGCCGAACACGCCGATCCTTTTGCGGTACTCGGCCCCCACGGCGACGGCGCAGGCGGGCAGGTGGTCCGCGCCTTTCTGCCCAATGCCCTGAAAGTGCGCATTCAGGCCCGGGATGACGGGCGGGTGCTTGCCGAAATGGAGCAGGGCAGCCTGCCCGGGTTGTTCAGCGCGCACCTCGATAAGGCACAGCCCTATCAGCTTCACATCGTCTGGGCCGGTGGCGAGCAAGTTACCGAAGACCCCTACAGCTTCGGCCCGCAATTGGGAGACATGGACCTTCACTTGTTCGCGGAAGGCAATCACCGCGATTTGTCCGGGCGCTTCGGTGCCCAGCCGACTCAGGTCGATGGCATCGACGGCGTGTGTTTCTCGGTCTGGGCGCCGAATGCCCGGCGAGTGTCGGTGGTGGGTGATTTCAACAACTGGGATGGTCGCCGTCACCCCATGCGCCTGCGCCACGGTGCGGGGGTGTGGGAGCTGTTCATTCCGCGTCTGGGCGTGGGCGAAACCTACAAGTTCGAAGTACTCGGCAAGGACGGCATACTGCCGCTGAAGGCCGACCCGCTGGCCCGTGCCACCGAGCTGCCGCCGAGCACGGCATCCAAGGTAGCCGGTGAACTCAGCCACGCCTGGCAGGACCATGACTGGATGGCGCAACGCGCCCAGCGCCATGCCTACAACGCGCCGTTGTCGATCTACGAGCTGCACCCAGGATCATGGCGTTGCGAGCTGGACGAAGCGGGGGAAATCGGGCGTTTCTACAATTGGCGGGAACTGGCCGAGCGGCTGGTGCCCTATGTGCAGGAGCTGGGCTTTACCCACATCGAACTGCTGCCGATCATGGAGCACCCGTTCGGCGGCTCCTGGGGCTATCAACCACTGTCGATGTTCGCACCCACCTCGCGCTACGGCAGTGCCGAAGATTTCGCCGCGTTCATCGACGCCTGCCACCAAGGGGGTATCGGTGTGCTGCTGGACTGGGTGCCGGCGCATTTCCCCACTGACGAACACGGCCTGGCGCGCTTCGACGGCACGGCCCTGTACGAATACGACAACCCACTGGAAGGCTACCACCAGGACTGGAACACGCTGATCTACAACCTCGGCCGCAATGAAGTGCGCGGCTTCATGATGGCCTCGGCGCTGCACTGGTTGAAGCATTTCCACATCGACGGCCTGCGCGTCGATGCGGTGGCCTCGATGCTGTACCGCGACTACTCGCGCAAGGCCGGCGAATGGGTACCCAACCGCCACGGCGGGCGTGAGAACCTGGAGGCCATCGACTTCATCCGCCACCTCAACGGCGTGGCTGCCCACGAGGCCCCGGGTGCGCTGATCATCGCCGAGGAGTCCACCGCCTGGCCTGGGGTCAGCCAACCTACCCAACAGGGCGGCCTGGGTTTTGCCTACAAGTGGAACATGGGCTGGATGCACGACACCCTGCACTACATCCAGAACGACCCGGTGCACCGCACCTACCACCACAACGAGATGAGCTTCGGGCTGATCTATGCCTATTCCGAGCACTTCATCCTGCCCATTTCCCATGATGAGGTGGTGCACGGCAAGCATTCGCTGATCGACAAGATGCCCGGCGACCGCTGGCAGAAGTTCGCCAACCTGCGTGCCTACCTCACCTTCATGTGGGCACACCCGGGCAAGAAGCTGCTGTTCATGGGCTGCGAGTTCGGCCAGTGGCGTGAGTGGAACCACGACGCCGAACTGGACTGGTACCTGCTGCAGTATCCCGAGCACCAGGGTGTGCAGCGCCTGGTGGGCGACCTCAACCGCCTGTACCGCGAAGAGCCGGCGTTGCACGAGCAGGATTGCCAGCCGCAGGGTTTCCAGTGGTTGATCGGTGACGACGCGCAGAACAGCGTGTACGCCTGGCTGCGCTGGAGCAGCAGCGGCGAGCCGGTGCTGGTGGTGGCCAACTTCACCCCGGTACCCCGTGAGGGTTACCGCATTGGCGTGCCGTTCGGCGAGCGTTGGCAGGAGCTTCTGAACAGTGATGCCGAGCTGTATGCCGGGTCGAATGTCGGCAATCTCGGGGCGGTGGCCAGTGACGAAGTGGCCAGCCACGGGCAGCCATTATCGCTGGCCCTGAACCTGCCGCCGCTGGGGGTGTTGATCATGAAGCCCGCCTGATCGGTTGGCTGTACTGGCCTTTTCGCGGGTAAACCCGTTCCTACGCAGGCACCGCACCCGGCGGTGACCCGTGTAGGAGCGGGTTTACCCGCGAAGGGGCCGGCCCTGCCTACCACCGCATCCGCACCCCAAGGCTGCCAATCAACCCGTTCAGGTCATTGTCATCCACATCACTGCTGTAATCGGCGCTGACGAACAACGCCACCGAAGGCGTCACCCGCGCCACCAGCCCCAAGCCCAACTCCACTGTGGTCGAATAGCGCGAGCTGGAGATCTTGTCGACCTGGTCCAGCTTCACCTCATCGGCATTGCTGAAGTCATACCACACGTTGGTACGCACATAGGGTTCGATGGGCATGCCGCGCACTTCGTAGCGCCCGGACAACTTGGCACCGACCCGGCCGCTCCAGCTCGGCTGGCTGTCGAAGGCTTGCAAGGTCTCTTCCTGCACCTGGTTGCCAGGGAAGAATTGCTGGTTGATCAACTGTGCCTGGGGCTCGATGACCCAGTTGCCCCCCAGGCGGATCGGGTAACCGCCCTCTACCGAGAAGGTCATTGCGTGGCCACTGTCGTCCAGGCGCTGGCCGTTTTCGCCACGGCCCATCACGTCGATCCGCGAGCCCATGGCTACGGCATCCAGGTGCCAACCCTGTTCATGGGTCATGCTCCAGTACACCCCCAGGCTTTCCCCGCTCAAGTTCACCGCTTTGCGCTGCTTGTCGCCCAGCAGAGGGCGCGCGCCTCTGAAGCTGCTTTGCAGGTTGTTGTGCCCCACGAAAATCCCTGCGCGGTGCACATCGCCCGCTGCAGTTTCACGCACGAACAGGTCCGGGCCGATCATCAGTTGCTGGCTGGGCGCCTCCAGCTGTGCCGGGGGCAGCGCGCGGCCGCGCGCACTGGTGGGGAAGAACTGCGCCCACTGACTGGCAATCAGGTCCGGTGCCGGCTGCTGGTGGCGTTCGCTCATCTGCTGCGAAAACGCATTGAGGGTGCCGAGACTCAACCCACTGGCACTGAGCGGGTCGAGCGACAGTTGCGCCGCCACGGGTTGCTGCAGAAAGCCGGGGGAGGTGGGGTCACCCTGCAGTTCGTACGCGATCGTTTCCACCGGGGTTGCCAGAAGCAGCGACGTGGAAACCGCGTAGAAAATGCTGTCGAAGCGCAAGGGGTTCGTGGTGCTTTTCATGGCGGATCTCCTTTGTTTTTGTGGTGCAGCCCGAGAACCTGGCCTGTTGTCACGAGCTGTACGGCAAAAACAGTGGGCGACCCAAACCAGCACGCCAGTTATCGCAAACGCGCACGAAGGCGCGAGCTAGAGGCCCGGCGCAAGTTTTTTACAGCTTGGTACTGTTCAGCTAAGGAGAGGTCACCGCTTGCGTCAAGAAAGCGTGAAGGAAGTGTTCAAGGTACGTCGTAACGCTCAACCTGTTGTTTTATCGGTAAAAACAGCAGGGTATAGCGGGGATCGCTATTTGCCGTGCCGTGGCTATGAAGAATGATTGCTAAAGGCGCACTTCCACTGCCAGCGGCAGATGATCTGACAGGTGCGACCAAGGTTTGTGCCCCAGAATCCGCGGCCCATGGCTTTCGGCATTACGCAGGTAAATGCGGTCCAGTCGCAGCAGTGGCAGGCGGGCAGGATAGGTGCGGGCGAGGTGGCCGTGGTGGCGCTCGAAGGCTTCGTGCAAGTCGCGTTGCAGGCCAAGGGTGCGGTTGCCATGGCTTTTCCAGTCGTTGAAGTCGCCGGCGATGATCACCGGGGCGTTGGCCGGCAGGGCGTCCAGCAGTTTACGCAGCAACTGCAGCTGCTTTTGCCGGTGGCTTTCCAGCAACGACAGGTGCACGCAGACCGCATGCACCTGGCCTTGCCCCGGCACCTCCAGCACACAGTGCAACAGGCCGCGGCGTTCGGGGCCGGTGATCGACACGTCCAGGTTGCGGTGCTCGATGATCGGGTATTTGGACAGCAACGCATTGCCGTGGTGGCCGTCAGGGTAGACCGCGTTGCGGCCATAGGCAAAGTCGCTCCACATGCTGTCGGCGAGGAATTCGTACTGCGAGGTCTGCGGCCAGCCGGGGTAGCGCGCGGCGTGGCGATCGTGGCTGCCGAGCACTTCCTGAAGGAAGACAATGTCGGCCTGTGTACTGCGCACCGCCTCGCGCAGCTCCGGCAAGATAAAGCGCCGGTTGAAGGCGGTGAAGCCCTTGTGGGTATTCACCGTCAGTACCCGCAGGCGTTTCACGGCCGGGGCCTGGCTGACGCTGGCGAAACCATTACTGCCGGCTTCGAGGCTCACGATTCCTCCTGAAGTTAACCCTGCCTCACTGTCGCCGCCAAACCCTGTGGGGGCCGGTACACCGTTCCCACCGGGTTTGGCGTGGCGATCACAACGTAGGACCTGCCTGGGCTATCACCGTTCACTCCTCGTCGTACTGCAACACCATCAGCAGCATCGACCGACCCTTCACCTCGAACGTACTATCAAATTGCAGGTGCTGCCCCTTGCGCAACTCCGGCCGGTCGGTATCGACCAGGCAGCTCCAGTAATCGCCTTCGGGCACGGCCGGTAGCTTGAATGGCACGATGTCATGGTGGGCATTGACGATCAGCAACACGGTGGCCTCGGCACCTGGCCGGGCGATACCGCTGACCTGCGCCCGGCCATCTATCAGCATGCCCAGGCAACGCCCGTGTGGGTCTTCCCATTGCTCAACGCTCATCTCGCTGCCATCGGGTGCCAGCCAGGTCACGTCCTTGACCCCAATTGCCTCATTGTAGTCACCCACCAGAAAGCGCGAGCGGCGCAGCACCGGGTAGGCCAGGCGCAGGCGCGTCAGGCGCTTGACGAAGGCCAGCAGCTCTTGGCCTTCCTCGTCCAGGTCCCAGTTCACCCAGCCGATCTCGCTGTCCTGGCAGTAAGCGTTGTTGTTGCCGTGCTGGGTGCGGCTGAACTCGTCGCCGGCAACGATCATTGGCGTGCCCTGGGCCAGCAGCAAGGTGGCGAAGTAGTTGCGCATCTGGCGCATGCGCAGGGCATTGATCGCCGGGTCGTCGGTCGGCCCTTCGACGCCGCAGTTCCACGACAGGTTGTTGTCGGTGCCGTCCTGGTTGTTTTCGTCGTTGTCTTCGTTGTGCTTGTGGTTGTAGGACACCAGGTCGCGCAGGGTGAAACCGTCGTGGGCGGTGATGAAGTTGACCGAGGAATAGGGCCTGCGCCCGCGGTTGTTGAACATGTCGCCCGAGGCGGTCAAGCGCGCGGCAAAATCGGCCAGCTGGCCTTCGTCGCCTTTCCAGAAGGCGCGTGCGGTATCGCGGAAGCGGTCGTTCCATTCCGCCCAGCCCGGGGCGAAGTTGCCCACCTGGTAGCCGCCGGGGCCGCAATCCCACGGTTCGGCAATCAGCTTGACCTGGCTCAGCATCGGGTCCTGGCGGCAGGCGACCAGGAAGCCATGACGCTCGCTGTAGCCATCGTGGTAACGGCCAAGGATGGTCGCCAGGTCGAAGCGAAAGCCGTCCACGTGCATTTCGCCGGCCCAGTAGCGAAGCGAGTCGGTGACCAACTGCAGCACGCAGGGGTGGCTCAGGTCCAGTGTGTTGCCAGTGCCGGAGTCGTTGATGTAGTAGCGCTTGTCGTCCGGCATCAGGCGGTAGTACGAGGCGTTGTCGATGCCGCGCATCGACAGGGTCGGGCCGCGCTCGTTGCCTTCGGCGGTGTGGTTGTAGACCACGTCCAGGATCACCTCAAGCCCCGCGTCGTGCAGGTGCGCGACCATCTCCTTGAACTCGGCGATCTTGCCGCTGGCCAGGTAGCGCGGGTGCGGGGCGAAAAAGGCGATGCTGTTGTAGCCCCAGTAGTTGTTCAGGCCCTTGTCCAGCAGGTGCTGGTCGTTGACGAAGGCGTGAATCGGCAACAGCTCGATGCTCGACACACCAAGGTCCTTGATGTGTTTGAGCAACTCGTCGTTGGCCAGGCCGGCGAAGGTGCCGCGCAGTTCTTCAGGCACAGCCGGGTGGCGCATGCTGATGCCGCGGGCATGCGCTTCATAGATGATCGTGCGCTCCCATGGGATCTGCACGCGCTGGTCGCGGCCCCAGGTGAACGCCGGGTCGATAACCTTGCATTTGGGGACGAAAGGCGCGCTGTCGCGCTCGTCGAACGACAGGTCACCATCGGGGTGGCCGATGGTGTAGCCGAACAGTGCCTCGGACCATTTCAGGCTGCCGACCAGTTGCTTGGCATACGGGTCGATCAGCAGTTTGTTGGGGTTGAAGCGGTGGCCGTTTTCCGGCTCGTAGGGGCCATACACCCGGTAGCCATAGACCAGGCCGGGGTGAGCGTCCGGGAGGTAGCCATGGTAGATCTCATCGGTGTATTCGGGCAGCTCTATGCGCTCGAGTTCCTGCTCGCCGGTGGAGTCGAACAGGCACAGCTCGACCTTGGTGGCGTTGGCCGAGAAGAGAGCGAAGTTGACCCCAAGGCCATCCCAGGTGGCGCCGAGGGGGAAGGGCATGCCTTCGCGAATGCGCGATGGTGCGACCGAGCGGGTTTTCTTTGGGGTGCGGGGGCTCATGACGATCCTCGAGTGGCCGTGATGGAAGGGGAATTGTGCTGTCCTGCATTGGCCACTTCGCGGGTAAACCCGCTCCTACATGCGCCTGTGATGAACCTGTAGGAGCGGGTTTACCCGCGAAGAGGCCCGGACAGGCTTAACCGGCAGTAGGCTTTTTCACCGCCCGGGGCTTTTTCACCGCAGTGGGTTTAACCCCCGGCAGGGCAGCCGCCTTGGGTTCGGCAGGCGCCTTCGGCTTGGCCGCTGCCTTCTTGCGCGGGGCTGCCTTGGGCGCCAGCGCTTCGGCCTCGGCCAGCTTGCGGGCCATTTCCCAGTGGCGTTCTTCTTCCCCTACGGGCTTACCTTCGGATTCCCAGATCTGGTAGGCAAATTCGCGAATACGCTTTTCATCGACACTCATCATGACGCTCCTGATGCTCAAGATTGTTGTATCAACACGTTGACCGGAAATTCCGCCAGCACGGCGCTCAACGGCAACTCCTTTGAAGAGCTGACCGCCGCACAGGCGAAAAGTCCCGTCGAGTTGGCAGGTGACAAGGCAAACGGCAATACCAGCCGGGTGTCGTCCCAGTTCTGCGCCGGGATCAACGGTGTAGCGGCACCTCCGAGCAGGCTGCTGGCCAGGCGCGGGGCGACGACGATGGCGTGCTCGCCTTCCCCCAGGCGAGCAAAGGCAATGACCTTGTCAGCGTGCCGGCCCTGTACGGTCAGTGGCAGGTAGGCACCGCGGCGGAACAGCTCGGCATGGGCCTGGCGGCAGTCCAGCACGCGGGCGATCAAGGCCTGTTTGACACGGCCGTCGCGCCAGTGCGCCAGCAGCTCGGCGGCCGGCGTGGCATCGTCCAGCGTGCGACGCCTCGAAGCGTAGTCCACGGCGCGGCGGTTGTCCGGGTCGACCAGGCTGAAGTCCCAGTATTCGTTACCCTGGTACAGGTCGGGCACACCGGGTGTGGTCATGCGCAACAGGGCCTGGACCAGGCCATTGAGAGCGCCGGGGCAGGCCAGCAGCTGCGCCGCGTCGGCCAGCGACTTGCGCAGTTGCTGGTTCTCGCTGTCCAGCAGCAGGCCGTCGAGGTAATGAGCGCAGGCGCCTTCGTAGGCCTCGTTCGGCGCGCTCCAGCTACTGCGCAGCTTGGCCTCGCGCAGGGCCTTCTGCTGCCACTGGCGAACACGCTCGGCGTATTGACGCAGGGCATTGTCGTCGTTCAGGTCGAGGTCCAAGGGCCAACTGCTGAGCAGGGTCTGCAGCAGCATCAACTCGTCGCCGGGGCTGGGTGCCAGCCCGTCGTCCAACTGCGCGCGCAGGGGGGCGGCCAGCTCACGCCAATGCTCTACCCGGCTGGCCAGCCACGTGCCGCGCTCGCTGAGTACGGCCAGGCGTGCACGCGTGTCTTCGCCGCGCTTGTGGTCGTGGGTGGCGGTGGTCAGCAGGTTGTCGGGGAAATCGCGCAGGCGCCGCTGGGCCTCGTTGTGGAAATGCATGGGGGGGGCGCTGAAGCGCTCGGCCTCGAAACCCACGTCGTTACGCGACAGCAGCCGCGCGCTGCGGTAGAAGGCGGTGTCTTCCACGGCTTTGGCGGCGCTGGGCGCAGTCAGTTGCTGGAAGCGCACGCAGGCGTGGCGCAGTTGCTTGCGGGCGCGCCCCGGTGGCAGATGCCGCCAGGCTTGCCCGCCCAGCCACCGTTCAAGTTGGTCCAGTAGCGGCCAGTCAGCTTCGGCAAGGTCTTGCCGGGCATTGGTCAGGGCCTGCTGGAAGAACGTTTCGTCCTGCGCCGGGCGCCCGCAGGCATTGAAGTAGGTTCGGTAAACCGGGTAATGCGCCACCAACGCCTGCAAGGCCCGGCGAATCGCGCCCAGGGTCAGGTCACGGGTCATCAGGTCGTTGCGCGCCACCTGCAACAGTGCCTGGGCCACCGACTCGCAGTCACCGGCCAGGCTGGCGTTGAGCACCAGGTGACGGGCCTGGCGCACTTCTTCAGGGAAGTCCGAGCGCTCGCTGACGTTGCTCCACAGTTCGCTCAGCGGCGCTTCGCCGGCCGGATCATGCTGCAGCAGCGACACCTGGTTCATGAACTCGTAGCCGGTGGTGCCGTCGGTAAGCCAGTCGCGGTGCAGGTGCTCGTCGGCACCCAGGATCTTTTCCACGTACAGAGGGAAGTGCTCCAGCCCTGCATTCAGCGGCCGCCGCGCCAGCAGGCTATCAACCCTTCGGCGCAGTTTGCGGCAGTAGCCACGCGGGTCTGCAAGGCCGTCGATATGGTCGATGCGCAGGCCGTCCACCAGGCCGCGTTCGATCAGTTCGAACAGCTTGGCATGGGTGGCTTCGAACACCACGGCGCGCTCCACGCGCAGGCCGCCCAGCTCGTTGATGTCGAAGAAGCGCCGCCAGTTGATGTCGTCGGCAGCGGTACGCCAGCTGGCCAGGCGGTAGGTCTGGCGTTCCAGCAGCAGGTGCAGGCGCTTGAAACCGGCCTCGCTGCGGCTGTCGAAGGCCACCAGGGCCGATTCGAGGTCGGCACCTTCTCGCACCAGGCGGGCCAGTTCGGCTTGGAGCGGCAGGCTATCGGCCAGCGGGGTGGCCGAGTCGCCCAATGCCGTGAAGCGCTCGGCCAGCACCTTGAGTGCAGGTTCCGGGCTGAGCGCGAGAATCCAGCCGTAATCGACCGGGCAGATCGGGAAACGATGCGCGTAATGGGCCACTTGCAGCAGCCCCTGCTGTTTGTCGAACTGCAGTGGTATCTCGCCATTCCTGAGCGCCACGCCGTAGTCGCTGCCGAGGAACGGCAACAGCAGTTGCCCGGCCAGCAGTGGGTCGCTGGAGTGCCACTGGATGTCGAAGAACTCTGCATACGGACTGCGCCGTCCCCAGGCCAGCAGGCTTTGCCACCAGGGGTTGTCGGCACCGCCTACGGCCATGTGGTTGGACACCGTGTCGAGGATCAGCCCCATGCCATGCTGGCGCAGGGCGGCAACCAGGCGCTCCAGCGCGGCCTCGCCGCCCAGCTCCGGGTTGACGCAGGTAGGATCGACCACGTCGTAGCCATGGCGCGAGCCCGCGCGGGCCTTGAGGATGGGCGAGGCATACAGGTGGCTGATGCCCAGCTGGGCGAAATACGGCACCAGCGGTACAGCGTGGTCGAGGGTGAAGTCGCTGTGGAATTGCAGGCGCAGGGTCGCGGTCAGTGGCTTCATCGGTCACGCTCCCACGCCTGTTCGCGGGCCTGGGCCAGCAGCTCCAGGCGCCGTGCGGCATCCTCGTCGTCGAGCAGTTCGCGTACCGGACGGGCAAAGCGCCGCCGCCAGTTGGGATGGCCATTGGTGGTGCCCGGCAGGTTGGGTTGCTCGTCGCAGCCCAGCAGGTCTTCCAGCGGTACCAGCACCAGCGGTGCACGGGTATGGCCAACGAAGCGGATGGCCGCATCGATCAGCGCGTCGTTGTCCTTCAGTTCGCCGTAGTTGGCCTCCAGGATGCGGCGCAGGCCTTCGCGTTCTTTCTGACGCTCGTGTCGCCAGTGCAATTCGGTAGCGGCGTCGATCAGGTGCAAGCGGTGTCTCCAGTCGATGTCGCGGTTTGCCAGCCAGCCGGCCAGTGGCGCCAGGTCGTGGGTGCCGGTTGTGGCCAGGGCATTGTCCGGCCAGTCGAGAATCGGCTTGAACTGGCCCGGCTGGGTCTGCTCGAACGGCAGCACGCGCATGCCCAGCACCGCTTTCTCGGCCAGCTTTTCGCGCAGGCTGTCGGGCACGGTGCCCAGGTCTTCGCCGAGGATGATCGCCTGGTGACGCACCGACTCCAGCGCCAGCAGGCGCAACAGGTCGTCTAGCGGGTAGTCGAGGTAGGCGCCTTCGCTGGGTTTGGCCCCCTGCGGGATCAGCCATAGCCGGCGCAGGCCCATCACATGGTCGATGCGCAGGCCGCCAGCGTGGGCGAGGTTGGCCCGCAGCATCTCGATGAAGGCGCGATAGCCATTGCGCTTGAGGCCGTCGGGCGAGAAGGCGCAAATGCCCCAATCCTGCCCTACGTGGTTGAGGATGTCGGGCGGCGCACCCACGCTCAGGCCGGCCAGCAGTTCGTCCTGGCGGCTCCAGGCCTGGCTGCCGGCACCATCGGCGCCCACCGCCAGGTCGGCGATCAGGCCCACGGCCATGCCGTTGCTGCGGGCCGCTTCGTGGGCACGTTGCAGGCCACGTTCAGTCAGCCACTGGCAGAAGGCGTGGAACTCGACCTTGGCCGGGTAGGCATTGGCTAAAGCCTCCACTTCCGGGTGGTAGGGGTCATGCCAGGCTTTGGGCCAGTTGCGCCAGTCGGCCCCGAGGCCGTGCTCCACTGCCTGGGCCTGCAGAACCTCGAAGCGGCAGTGGTGCTCCAGGGTCTGGCCGCCGGCTTCGCGGAAGCTGTCAAAATCTGTGCGTAGCGGGTGGTCGCCGTGGCTGAAGCCTTGGTAAAGCGCTTCAAGCAAACGCAGCCGGGCGCTGGCGGCGCGTGGCCAGTCGACCAGAGGGCGCTGCTCCAGCTCTTCGAGTTGTTGCTCCAGCCCGCAGGCTTCGATGGCCATGCGCACTTCCCGTTCACCCAGCAGGGCCGCGGGGCTGGTGTACAGGGTGTTGAGCAGCAGGCGACTGGACGGTGAGTAGGGGCTGTAGTGTTCCTGGTCGATGGCCGACAGGGCGTGAATCGGGCTGATAGCCAAGGCATCGGCGCCGCGCTCGGCGGCCGAGCGGGCCAACTGCTCCAGCGCCAGGCAGTCGCCGAAGCCCCCATCGCCGGGGCGGCGCAGGCTGTACAGCTGCACTGCCAGGCCCCAGCAGCGTGGTGGCGGCTGTTGCACCTTGTCTTCCAGGCTGTGGCAGCGTGTTGGCGCCACCGCCACGGTGAAGCGGCGGCTGTCGATTTCCACTTGGTGATAGCCGATGGGCAGCTCGCCGGGCAGGCGCGCCTGGTCATCGAGGCTGAGGGTGACCGAGGTGTGATCTTCCAGGGTGCAGTGGGCCACGCTGGCGGCACTGAAGTAGCGCGACAGCGCCAGCGGCTGGCCTACGTCGGCGGTCAGCAAGGGCGGCAGGTGTTCGCTGTCTTCGGCGGTTTCCACCGCACGCAGGCTGGCGGCAACGGCCGCATCATCGCCGGCCGGGTGGCCAAGGCCTTCGAGGATGTTGCGCAGCACGTCGTCGCTGACACGCTGGGGCCTGGCATTGGCGTCGATCCAGTCGCGGTTCAGCCCGACGCTGGTTGCCAGACGGTGCAGGGCGGTTTCGCTCATGGGCGCTCCTGGGCAGGGGGAAGCAGGCTGACCACACAGCTGTAGGCAGCCAGGTGGGTATCCGGGTGGCGGGTGTCGCTGCTGTCGAACAGCCGTGTGGATGGCGCGGGCAGTTCGACCGCCTGTGGGGTGTCGGCCAGGTTCAGGTCGATGCGCAGAGTGTTGCCGTTGCCCAGCTGCCAGCGCGCGGTCAGCGCTTTGTCAGCGTGCACCTCGGCGCCCAGCGCACGGCTGCCGGGCAAGTGCGGGATGATGTGGCGGCGGCGCAGGTCGAGCAGTTGCTGGTAAAGGCCGTGCCAGCCGGCGATCACCGCCTTGTTCTGCGGGCGTGAAGAGGCGAATGTCTGTTCGGCGTTGGGGTCGGGAATGTGCTCACGCTGCTTGGGGTCGGCGAACGCGGCGAAGTGGGCGAACTCGCCACGACGGCCTTCGCGTACCGCGTCGGCCAGCGCGTCATGGAAGTCGGTAAAAAACAGGAACGGCTGGCAACTGCCGGCTTCGTCGCCCATGAAAAGCAGCGGAACCATGGGGGCCAGCAGCAACAGGCCGGTGGCTGCACGCAGGGCTGGCGCGGGGCATAGGCGGGTCAGGCGCTCACCCAGCGCGCGGTTGCCGATCTGGTCGTGGTTCTGCAGGAACAACACGAAGGCGCTGGGCGGCAAATGCCCGCTGGGTTCGCCGCGTGGTTTGCCGTGCCGGTTGGCCTGGCCCTGGAACACGAAACCTTCGCCAAGGCACCGTGCCAGTTGGTCGATGGGGCGATGCTGGAAGTCGGCATAGTAACCTTCGGTTTCACCGGTCAGCAGCACGTGCAGGGCATTGTGGCCGTCATCGTTCCACTGGGCGTCGTAACCCTGTTCCAGCAGGCCCGCCTGGTTGTGCTCGTTCTCCAGCACCAGCCAAACGTGCCGGCCCGGTTCTACGGCGGCGCGCACCCGTTTGGCCAGCTCGATCAGGAAGTCGGGCTGGTCGATGGCATGCACCGCATCCAGGCGCAGGCCGTCGAAGCGGTAGTCGCACAGCCACATCAGGGCGTTCTGGATAAAGTACTCGCGCACCTGCGGGCGGCGAAAGTCGATGGCCGCGCCCCAAGGTGTCTGCCGGTCCTCGCGGAAGAAAGGGCTGGCGTACTGGTGCAGGTAATTGCCGTCGGGGCCGAAGTGGTTGTACACCACATCGACCAGCACCATCAGCCCGTGGCCGTGGGCCTGGTCGACCAGTGCACACAGCTGCTCGGGGCTGCCGTAGGTATTCTGTGGGGCGTATGGCAGTACGCCGTCGTAGCCCCAGTTGCGTTCGCCGGGAAACTGCCCCAGCGGCATCAGCTCGATCGCGCTGATGCCCAGTTCGGCCAGGCGCGGCAGTTGCCGGGCAACCCCGGCATAACCCCCGAGCAGGCCGACATGCACCTCCTGGATCACGGCCTCATGCCAAGGCCGGCCCTGCCACGGGTGTTGCCAGGCGTAACCGGCCACATCCACTACCTGGCTTGGCCCGTGTACGCCGTCGGGCTGGTAGCGCGAGGCCGGGTCGGCCACCTGCAGCTCACCGTCGATACGGTAGTGGTAACGGTCACCGGCCTGGCATGGCGCAACGCCGCTGTACCAACCCTCATCATCCGGCAGCAGTTCGATGGCCGGCTGCCGCTCCAGTTCCACGCTCACGCTGCGCGCATCCGGCGCCCAGAGGGCGAAGCGCGCCGACGTGGCGTCCAGCAAGTGTGCGCCATGTCTGTGCATCTTCCGACCCCCGCTCAGTAATGGCTCAGTTGTGTCTGCTTGACCAGGTCCTCGTACAGGCGGGCATAGGGTTCAACCGCCTGGCACCAGTTGAACGGCTGGGTCATCGACAGGCAGCGCATGGCGTTCAGCAGGTCCTTCTTGCCGTATACATAGAAGGCGCGGCTGAGTGCCTCGCGGTAGCTCTCGACGGTGGACTCGTTGAACAGGAAGCCCGTCACGCCGCACTCGATGGTGTCGGCCAGGCCACCGGTATTACGTGCTACCGGCAGCGAGCCGAAGCGTTGCGCGTACATCTGGCTGAGGCCGCACGGCTCGTAGCGCGACGGCATCAGCAGGAAATCGCTGCCGGCGAACATGCGCCGGGCATCGGTTTCATTGAAGCCGATACGCACACCGATGCGGCCCGGGTGGCGCAGCGCCAGCTCGCGCATGGCCTGTTCCTCTTCCGGCTCGCCGCGGCCGATGATCGCGATCTGCCCGCCTTGCTCGACGATGTAGTCGGCCACGCCCAGGGTCAGGTCCAGGCCCTTTTGATAGACCAGCCGTGACACCACGGCGAACAGCGGGCCTTCGGAATCGTCCAGGCCGAACAGCTCGCGCACCTCTTGGGTGTTACGCGCTTTGCCCTCCCAGTCATTGATGCTGAAGTTGTGTTGCAGGTGCTTGTCGGTAGCCGAGTCCCAGCTTTCGTCGATGCCGTTGGGGATGCCACCGAGCAGGCCTTGCTGGGCCTTGCTGGCGAGGAAACCGTCCAGGCCGCAGCCGAATTCAGGGGTGGTGATTTCCCGGGCATAGGTGGCGCTGACTGTGGTGATGTGGCTGGAGTAGGCCAGGCCGGCCTTGAGGAACGACAGCTTGCCGTAGAATTCCATGCCTTCTTGCTGCATGGCATGTTCGGGTATTGCCAGCTCCGGGCTGCAGCCGCGGCTGTACACACCTTGGTACGCCAGGTTGTGGATGGTGAACAGCGTGGGCGTATTCAGGCCGCGCCAGTGCATGTAGGCCGGGGCCAGGCCGGCCGGCCAGTCATGCGCGTGCACCACTTCCGGCGTCCAGTGGATCTTGCCTTCGCCCGCAGCGATTTCGGCGGCAGCCAGGCCCAGGCGGGCGAAGCGGATGTGGTTGTCGGGCCAGTCGCGGCCATTGTTGGCACCATAGGGTGTGCCGTCGCGCTGGTACAGTTCGGGGCAGATCAACACATAGATGACCAGGCCGTCGGCCATGTCCATGCGCCCGATCTTGCATGGCGGCAGGGCCGCATGGCCGCCCAGTTCACCCACGATATGTATAGGGTTGTCGCTTTCCATCACCTGGCGGTAGCCGGGGATGAGGACCCGCACATCGTGCAGGTGCGCCAGGGCACGGGGCAGGGCAGCGGACACGTCACCCAGGCCACCGGTTTTCACCAGGTCGGCGATTTCCGAGGTCACGAACAGAATCTTGCGCTTGTTCGGGTTGTGCTGGCGCTGGGCGCCGGGTGCCTTGCCTGTCGTGGCGAAATCCGGGGTGAGCGGCTCGCGGTTATCCGGTTTGAAAGCGTCTACGTGAGGCTCGACAGCGGCACTGATCATACTTCTCTCCGTCCCTATGCTTGGTCGGGTGCTGGCACCCGTGGCGATGTTTCGTGCTGGTTCTCTCTGCTTGCTGAATGCTGCGTAGTGCGTTCCATGCCCCTGTGTCGTGCGCGCACGCACGGCGCGATCGGCGTTCCGGCCGAAAGCGATTGGGCTGTTGGGTTGGTGGCCGTGGCTGGGAAGTCCCTTTGCGTTTGGCCTACTTAGTTCCTGACCTGCCCGCTTTCCGTAAAGTTCGACTTTTTTTCGTCACTCTTCCATTGAGCAAATGGCGGGCCGAAACCTGAGTGTAGGAGAGAAAAAGATAAAAAGGTGACCCACTGGTCACCATTGTGATGCCGCGGAATAGACGCAAACGTTGGCGTATTGAAGCGGAGGTGAACGTAGGGCGCGCGAGAGGGTGAGGGGCGAACGGCATTGCCCCATGCATGACAGTTGCGCACTGTTTTGGTGCGTATTCGTACCGCCAAATGGGGCTGGCTGGTGCATGTCCGGATGTGCCCAATCCTATATCGGTGCGACGCCCTGCACAGGGGCGAGTATCCAAGCGGTTCAAGAAGTTTGGATCGAATAATTATCTGAGTTGCAGGGTCGGCAGTTAGGCAAACGGGTCTCATGATAAAAAGTTGTAAGTTTATGCTGTAGGAAATTGCCTGCGGAATCTCCATTTATATTAAACCCACCGTTCCTGTCTTATCGTGGTGATACGGTTTAGGTTGCTCCTCAATCCACTGCCTCATCCTGATCGCCATCATGGGGTGAAGCCCGCAATGCCAAGCATTTAGCGGGCTTGCACCTGGGTGGCAGGCCAATTTCGTTCGACATTCTCATCTTGAAGAAAGCCAGGGTGTGGTTGTTTTTCGCCGGTAAACATGATGGCGGGTAGAGCAACTCATGAAACAGTCTGACTTTCGCTTCAGTTTTCAGGCGCTCGCCGGGCGAACGGAATTCGAAGTGGTTTCATTCAAGCTGGATGAAGCACTCAACCAGCCATTTGTGCTGAACCTGGAACTTGTCAGCTACGAAAGTGATATCGACTTCGGCCAGGTGCTGGACAAGCCTGCGCTATTCACCCTGTATTGCGCAGACCGGCCACTGCGTCATGTGCATGGCTTGGTCAGTGCCTTCAGCCAGGGCGAAACCGGCTTTTGTCGCACGCGCTACCACGCCGTGGTCGAGCCGCAGCTGGCCCGCGCGCGGTTGCGTTCGAACTGGCGGATCTTTCAGCAGAAAACCGTGCCGCAGATTCTTGAACTCATGTTCAAGCGTCAGGGCATCACCCGCTTTGAGCTGAAAAGCAGCGCGCAGCACCAAGTGCGGGAGTTTTGTGTTCAGGCGGGTGAAACCGACCTCGACTTCATCCATCGCCTTGCCGCTGAAGAGGGGTTCGTCTACCGCTTCGAACACTGCGCCCGGCAGCACACGCTGATCGTTACCGACCGCTTGCTGTCGTTTGGGCTGCTCAGCCGGGGCGCGCTTAAGGCAGAGGACGACGAGGCGCTTTGGCTGGATGAGGATGATGTCGGCCCCGACAAGGTGCTGTACCACGCCAGCAGTGGTGGCGACCAGGCCCGCGCGTGCCTGCGGCGTTTGCGCTATTGCGAGCAGGTACGTACTGCGCGGCAAGTGCAGCGCGACTACACCTTCACCAACCCGGCCTACCGCCAGGAGCACAAGGCCCATACCAGTGGCGTCACGCACCAGTCTCTGGACTATGAGCGCTTTGATTACCCGGGGCGCTACAAGCGCGATGCGGTGGGCAAGCCCTTCACTGAAACGCGGCTGACGGCGCTGCGCCACGACGCATGCCTGGCCGAAGTGCAGGGCGACGACGTGCGCCTGCAGACAGGCCTGAGCTTCACCCTCGTCGGCCACCCGCGGGAAGATCTCAATGTTCACTGGCGCGTGATCAGCCTGTGTCACGAAGGTACCCAGCTCACCAGCCTGCAGGAAGAAGCGGCTGGTGCTGAACAAGGCACCCGCTACGTGAACGATGCGCTGCTGGTGCAGGGCATGGCCGAGTGGCGCCCGGCCCCCATGGCCAAGCCGCGCATCGATGGTCCACACATGGCCACCGTGGTCGGCCCGCCTGGTGAGGAGATCTATTGCGACGAATGGGGGCGGGTCAAGGTCAGCTTCCCGTGGGACCGGGAGAGCAAGAACAACGAGTTCAGCTCCTGCTGGGTACGGGTGTCGCAAGGCTGGGCCGGTGGCAGCTGGGGTTCGATGGCCATCCCGCGTATCGGCCAGGATGTGATTGTCCAGTACGTCAATGGCGACCCCGACCAGCCGATGATCACCGGGCGCACCTATTGCGGTGACCAGCTGCCGCCGTACGACCTTCCGGATCACAAGACCCGCATGACCATCAAGAGCCAGACCCATAAAGGCGATGGCTTCAACGAGTTGCGCTTCGAAGACGAGCTGGGGCGGCAGGAAGTGTTCATACATGCCGAGCGCGACCAGAACAATGTTGTGAAACACAACGAAACCACGCTCATTGGCAATGACCGTAGCGAACGCGTCGAGCATGACGAAGTGGTGGACATCGGCGGCAACCGCAGCGTCAAGGTTGGCGCCAGCAAGCGCGAAACGGTCGCCCTTGGCAAAGTTGAAAGCATTGGCCTGGGCAAGTCGCTGGCCGTTGGCGGTGCGCTAAGTGTCATGGTCGGCCTTGAGGCCACCGAGCAGGTCGCGCTGGACAAGCGCGTGCAGGTCGGCGGGCAACTGCGGGTCGACGCCGATGAGGATGTGTCGATCACCAGTCATCACGGCCATGTGCATATCGACAGCCGAACGTCGCTGACCCTGAGCTGCGGCGGGGCCTTTATCAAGCTGAGCGATGGCCGCATCGAAATCGGTTGCCCCGAACCACTGCTGTTACACGCCATCGCCCAGGTCAAGGCGCCTGCACGTTACGGAGTACCGCCTGCACCTGAGCAGGACGAAATCGAGTTTCGCCTGGTGCATGCCGACGGTACGCCGATTGCGGGCACGGCCTACGTGGCAACGTTGTCCGATGGCACCCAGCGCCAGGGCGTGGTCGACCAGAACGGCTATGCCCGCCTGGCTGGCGTCACTCCCGGTTGCAGCGCCCAAGTGCGCTACGAAGTTGGCCCGGGCCCGCTGCAGCTGACGACTGCAACCGAGCTGGATGCTGCCTTGCAGGCATTGCTTGCCGGCTGCACCTCAGCAGGTGGCCAGCCATGAGTTCGACAGCTGACTGGCTGGACCAAGCGGTGGAAAAAGTGGCCGACGGCTTTGGCTGGCTGCGTGACCTGGTGCTTGGCGAGTTTGCCGAGGAGCGGCCACTGAGCGTGGTCATCGCCGACATGCTGCTGTCGTTGGTGCCGGGGGTGGTGATTGTGCTCAGTGCCCGTGACCTGGCTGCGGTGTGCCTGCGCCTGGGCAAGCGCTACGCGGCGGACGGCAGCCAGGCAACGCCGCAGCCGCCGGAATGGCAAGAGTGGGTGTTGCTGGTGGCCTGCCTGATGACCCTGATCGCGCCGATCATCGGCGCTGTGGTGGGGGCGGTGGGCACTCCCGTGGGCTCGATGGCAGGCGCACTGGTTGGGCAGGAAGCAGCAGCGTTCTTGCGTGGTTTGTGCTTGCTGTTGATACGTGAAAGTCAGGTCATCCTGCAGACAGTGGTTGCGTTTCTCGGCAAGTTCACCCGCGGCAGCGTGGAGTTCTGGCTGCACCAGGTCAGGTTCGCGAGCTATGAAAAGGACTTGCTGGCCTACCTGAACCTGTTTTTGACCAAGGTTCTCGCGGCAACGGCAAAGCTTCGCAGCTACCTGGGCAACTGGCCGTTCAACCAGGCGGCCTCGCACCTGTTGGTGCGGTTGCAGGCCATGGAAGCGCAGTTCTACGCCGTGCAGGTGCATGCCTTGCGGGAAATCCCGCATGCGCTGATGCAGCTCGATGCCAGGCTGGCCAAGGTGCTGGAGCAGGCCAGCGACCTGCCCGCGCAGGTTGCGCAGGCCGGGGTGCATGCGCAAAAGCCGGAGCCCATGGCCATGAGTGCTGGGCGGGTGACCTCTGGCATCGGCATGCGCCCACGTTACCTTGAGCGGTCCGAGGGTGCGCTCGGCCCGCCCGTGCCCACGTCGCCGACAATCGCTGCGCATGGCGCCAATGTGCACGTGTTCGATCACGCGACGGCGACCCGGGCGCAGAAGGGTATTTATGGGGAGGTGGTCAGTGATCAGTACATGCTCGGCAAAGGCCATGAAAACCTGTTGTCCGCTGCGCGTGGGCCTCGCAGCCTGGAAATGAAACCCACCGGGCGTGGGCTGGATGGCGTCTATCGTAATGCCCATCCGCCACCGCCGTTTATTATTACCGAGACCAAGTATCGAACGGGGGGCACGTTTTCGCCGGGTAGTTTGCCGGTTACGAAGGGGAGTAAGGGGTTTCCGAGTGCCAGGCAGATGAGTGATGCGTGGATTGAACCTAGGCTTGACTTAGATCTTGGGAAAAAACAGGCGGAAGAAATTGCATTCTCCGGGTATGAGCGTTGGTTAATGATCGTGGATGAAAGTGGTGTGGTAACGAAAATAGTCAAGCTCGACGAACATGCAAAATTTGTCGGTAATGTAATTCATTAGGGGTGTGTAATGGCAGAATTTGAACAGGTCAAACGTGAGCCTTTTTTGCAGGAGGCAGCCTATCTTGATAGTGTTGCTTTTTGGAAGGAGAACTATGTTGAGCGCCGAGCCGAGTCTATTCTTGAAGTTGAGCGTCCCGAATATGTAAATGTTGAGATGTTGAGCTGGAGATGGTGCTTTCAGTCCATGGAGTTACTCATTGCTCTTTATTCGGGAGGTAAGCCCGTTGACTCACTTGAGTTTTATGTAGATCACCTGTTTTCCCAATTTCAACGTCACAAGAAAGCCTATCCGGGTTTTAGCTTGAAGCTGTGGGAGCCTGATGCGTATCAATTCACACTCTGGCTTCTCTCGTTTGCAGTGCTGTTCAACAAACCCGGGCGCATCACGCAAGTCGCAGGCTATTTGAGTGAAGCCCCTGATGACGGTGAAGATATCCTGATGCGACAACTGTTTTCTCGTGTTGGGGTGACTGTCCCCGGGAGCACGTTGATTCATGAGCGCCCTTATCATGAATTGCTCAATGCTTTAAATACTGAGAAGGATGAGCAGCAACAGGCAGTGCGTAGTTACCTGAAGCAGTGGTATCGAGGCATGCGCAACTGTTATTGGCATGATCGGCACAAAGCACGAAGCGATGCGGGTTTCTTTGGCTACTGGGCATTTGAGGCAGGATTGGTCACTGTGCTGTGGGGCGTCGACGATGCACCCTACAGAGACCTTCCTTTTTACCCGAAGGATTTGGTAGACGATGCTCGCAAGCGTCAAGTGATCAAAAGCTTCCCTGAACACCTGCAAAGCGCGCCATATTCGGATGCACTTGCCAAGTCGGGTGAAATTTGCCCGCGCACGGGTGTGTGGGTATGTGATGAATGGGCTGTAGGGCCTCAGACATTCATGCAAGGCGTAGAAATGCCGAGCGAAAATGGGCGCTCCGTGGTTTGGCGCTTGGTGAAAGGCTTATAGCGTGCGGGAGGGCCTATGGACCCGTTCGACAGCATCAAGCGCGACCCGTGGATGGTCGAGCAGCATTACCACGCCTCGACCTGTGAAAAAGAGCAGGAGTTCGCCAACCCTGACCTCCAGGCCTTGCTGGCTGGGCCCGCCGAGCGCAAGCATCATTACCGTGGCCTTAGCCGCGACTGGGCGCACATGGCACTGGAGCTGGCCATCCAGCGCTACTCGGGTGGCGAGCCGTTGGAACTGGTGGAGGCCTATGTTGATTACGCGTTCGCCCAGTTCACCCGGCATTTTTCAGCGTACCCGACAACCTGCGAGCAACTGCGCCCCTGGGTGGCGGACGAATACCGGGTTGCTTTGTGGCTGCTGTCGTTGGCCGTGCTGTGCGGTTACCCCGATCGTGTCGACCAGGTGCTGGGCTGGCTGAACCAGGACGACGAGCGCAGCCCCGACCTGCTGCTGCATCGCCTGTTCCTGCGGCTGAGCAAGGCATACCCGGGGACCTCGCTGCTTCACCCCGAGACCTACGCCGCCTTGCTGGAGAGCCTCGACCTGCGTGGCCAAGCGCAGCATGAAGCGCTCTTGCGCTATCTCGAACAGTGGTATGCCAAGGCGCATGGCTGCTATTGGCACGATCGCCATGCCCGGGCACGGGGTGACCACTTGGGCTACTGGGCACTCGAAGCGGCGCTGGTAGCGTTTTTATGGTCTGTGCCAGGGGATGCTCTGGAGAGCGCCCCACATTTTTTTCCAAAGGCACTCATCGCAAGGGCGCATTACCGACGACTGGGCAAACAGTTCCGCGACCCGGAAACCGCCAGGCGCGAGGACGCTCCTGGCTGGCCTTCTGGCACCCCTTGCCCATGGCCCGGTCATTACACCTGCGTCGAGCGCAGTGTGGGTGAACAGGTGTTCATGCACCAGACACCCTTCCCCAAGATCGATGGCCAGGTGGTTCACTGGCGGCTGTCGAGGACATTCTGATTGGCGCTGCCGGCATGAGTGCGTGGCGCTTTACATGATTCAGGAGTGGCGACAATGCCTGCCATCGTTCTGCTTGGTCACCCTCACCATTGCCCATTGTGCGGCCCCACCAGCGTCAGCAGCGGCTCCAGCCTGTTCTTCGTCAACGGCAGGGCGGCCGCCAGGGTTGGCGACAGGCTCGGCTGTGGGGCGGCGATCACCAGCGGCTCGGCGCTGATGATGGATGAAGGACAGCCGCTTGCCAGGGTTGGCGATGCTACCAGTCATGGCGGCGTCCTGGAAAATGGCGATAACAGTTGGTTGCTCGATTAAGCGAAGTGGGAGCGGTTCAGCCCCCACAGGGAATGGGCAAGATCAGATGCTGACAGCCTTGCCATCGGTGCGCGCTTGCGCCAACAGCAGGTTCAACTGGGCGACCTGCTGACGCAGCTGGTCACGTTCGTCTTTAAGTTTACGCAGCTCATCACGGCGCACGGAGACATAGAGGGTCTGGGGTGGGGTTGCTGGCATCAATGTACCCATGAGCACACCTCGCGGTTTTGGCTGGTGACAAGTCAAAGCGTAGACGCTTCACGCGGGGCGCATTCTGAATTCTTTCACCGGGCTTGGGAACTTTTTTGTTTATTGTGGTCTTGCCGTTCGTCGCTGAACCCTCGGGCGGCATGCTGGACTAATCTGAAAAGCTGGACTGTCGTCATCCATTTCGAAAAGGGAGCATTGGCTCATGCAACTGGGAATCATCGGGCTGGGCCGTATGGGCGGCAATATCGCAAGGCGCCTGATGCGCGCCGGTCACCGCACCGTGGTGCACGACCGCAACCGTGATGCCATCACCGGCCTGGAGGGCGAAGGCGCCCAGGGTGCGCATGACCTCGGTGCACTGGTACAAAAGCTGAAAGCGCCGCGCGCGGTATGGGTGATGCTGCCGGCTGGTGACGCCACCGAGCAGACCATCGCCCAGCTGGCCGAAATGCTGGAGCCGGGCGATGCGATCATCGACGGCGGCAACACCTTCTACAAGGACGACATGCGCCGCGCTGCAGAACTGGCCAAGCGCGGCCTGCATTATCTGGACGTCGGGACTTCCGGCGGCGTGTGGGGCCTGGACCGCGGCTACTGCATGATGATCGGCGGCGAAAAGGACGTGTTCGAGCGCCTGGAACCGCTGTTCAAGGCGCTGGCGCCGGGCGTGGGCGACATCCCGCGTACCCATGGCCGCAGCGGCGAGCACCAGCGTGCCGAGCACGGCTACATCCATGCCGGCCCACCGGGCGCCGGGCACTACGTGAAAATGGTGCATAACGGCATCGAGTACGGCCTGATGCAGGCCTATGCCGAAGGCTTCGACCTGCTGCGCAGCAAAGGCGGCAACGAGTTGCCCGAAGACCAGCGCTTCGACCTGAACGTAGCCGAAATTGCCGAAGTGTGGCGACGCGGCAGCGTGGTGACCTCGTGGCTGCTCGACCTCACCGCCGATGCGCTGGTGGCCGACCCTCAGCTGTCGCAATTCAGTGGCTCGGTGTCCGACAGTGGCGAAGGCCGCTGGACCATCGACGCCGCCGTCGAGCAGGCGGTGCCGGTGCCGGTGTTGTCCAGCGCACTGTTCGCGCGCTTCCGTTCGCGCCAGCAACAGGGCACCTACGGTGACAAGATCCTCTCGGCCATGCGCCTGGGCTTCGGTGGCCACGTCGAGAAGAAAGGCGAATGACTAAACAGACCCTTGCGGCCGCCCCCCCTTGTACCCTGTTCCTGTTCGGCGCCAATGGCGACCTGGTCAAGCGCCTGCTGATGCCCGCGCTGTACAACCTCAGCCGTGACGGTTTGCTGGACCGTAACCTGCGCATCGTCGGCGTTGACCATAACCCGGCCAGCGCCGAGGATTTCGCCGCGCGCCTGCACGCGTTCATGGTCGAGCGTGACAAAGGCGGCGAGGGCAGCGCCAAGTGCCTGGACGAGAAGCTATGGGCCCGCCTGGCCAAGCGCCTGGATTACCAGACGGGCGACTTTCTCGATCCGGCCACCTACCAGGCCCTGGCCAGGCGCATCGACAAGACCCGCCACGGCAATGCCATTTTCTATCTGGCCACGTCGCCGCGCTTCTTCCCCGAGGTGGCGCAGCGCCTGGGGCAGGCCGGCTTGCTGGACGAGTCTGCCGGCGGCTTTCGCCGGGTGGTGGTTGAAAAACCGTTCGGCACCGACCTGGCCAGCGCCGAGGCGCTCAACGCCTGCCTGCTGAAGGTGATGGGCGAGCGGCAGATCTACCGCATCGACCATTACCTGGGCAAAGAGACGGTGCAGAATATTCTGGTCAGCCGCTTTTCCAACGGCTTGTTCGAATCGTTCTGGAACAATCACTACATCGACCACGTGCAGATCACCGCAGCGGAAACCGTCGGTGTCGAGACCCGTGGTGCGTTCTATGACAGCACCGGCGCCCTGCGCGACATGGTGCCCAACCACCTGTTCCAGTTGCTGGCGATGGTGGCCATGGAGCCGCCGGCCGCGTTCGGCGCCGATGCGGTGCGCGGTGAAAAGGCCAAGGTGGTCGGCGCTATTCGCCCATGGTCGGCAAAAATGGCCCTGAAGAATTCCGTACGAGGCCAGTACAGCGCCGGCAAGCAGGGGCGCAAGCCGTTGCCAGGCTACCGGCAGGAGCCCAACGTCGCGCCGGATAGCCAGACCGAGACCTACGTGGCGCTGAAGGTGATGATCGACAACTGGCGCTGGGCCGGCGTGCCGTTCTACCTGCGCACCGGCAAGCGCATGAGCGTGCGTGACACCGAGATTGCCATCTGCTTCAAGCCCGCACCGTATGCGCAGTTTCGCGAGTCGGAGCTGGAACGGCCCAAACCCAACTACCTGAAAATCCAGATCCAGCCCAATGAAGGCATGTGGTTCGACCTGCAAGCCAAACGGCCCGGGCCAGAGCTGGTGATGGAGAATGTCGAGTTGGGTTTTGCCTACAAGGACTTCTTCAAGATGACCCCGGCCACTGGCTACGAGACGCTGATCTATGACTGCCTGACCGGTGACCAGACCCTGTTCCAGCGGGCTGACAACATCGAAAACGGCTGGCGAGCGGTGCAGCCGTTTCTCGATGCCTGGGCCCAGGGCGGCGAAGTGCATGAGTACTCGGCTGGCGAAGATGGGCCTGAGGCCGGCAATGAATTGCTGACCCGCGACAAGCGGGAGTGGCACCGGTTGGGGTGAGAGGTTTGCAAGCCTGTACCGGCCCTTTCGCGGGCAAGCACAGGCAACCACACAAAGGAGACTCGATGCCTGCCCAAATCGAAGACTACGCCCTGCTGGGCAACTGCCGCAGTGCGGCGCTGGTCAGCCGCGATGGCGCGCTGGACTGGCTGTGCCTGCCACGCTTCGACGCCCCCGCGGTGTTCGCGGCCCTGCTGGGCAACGAAGAAAATGGCCGCTGGCGCCTGGCCCCTTGCGACCCGGTAACGCACAGCAGCCGCCAATACCTGGGCGACACCCTGGTGCTGGAAACCACTTGGGTCACCGCCAGCGGTCGTGCCCGGGTGCTCGACTTCATGCCCCTGGGCGAAGTCAATTCGGTGGTGCGCATCGTCGAAGGCTTGTCTGGCGAAACCCATTTCGAAATGGATCTGGTCATGCGCTTCGACTACGGCCGCAGCGTGCCCTGGGTGGAACGGCTCGACCCACTGACCCTCAGTGCCGTCGCCGGCCCTGACCGGCTGATCCTGTGCAGCACCGTGCCCCCGCAAGCCCGCGACCACCATATTGGCTGCCGCTTTCGCGTCAGCACGGGCCAGCGCCAGGTCTTCAGCCTGCGTCACCAGCCCTCGCACTTGCCGGTGCAGCCTGACTGCAACATCGACCAAGCCCTGGCAAACAGTTGCGAGCAATGGCAGGCCTTCGCCGACCGCTGCCCGCAGGTAGGACCGTATACCGCCCTGGTGCGCCGCTCGCTGCTCACCCTCAAGGCCATGACCTACGCTCCCACCGGCGGTATTGTCGCTGCCGTCACCACGTCGCTGCCCGAGCGTGTGGGCGGCGAGCGCAACTGGGACTACCGCTTCTGCTGGCTGCGCGACGCGACCATGACCCTGCTGGCCTTCATGAACCTTGGCTACTTCGACGAGGCCCAGGCCTGGCGCGAGTGGCTGCTGCGCTCGGTGGCCGGTAACCCTGAGCAGATGCAGATCATGTATGGCCTGGCTGGCGAGCGCGACCTGCAGGAGTACACCTTGCCGTGGCTGGCCGGTTATGAGCATTCTCAGCCTGTGCGGGTGGGTAACGCCGCCTCGGCGCAGAGGCAACTGGACATCTATGGCGAACTGGCCGATGCGATGACCCAGGCGATCAAGGGCGGGTTGCCCCGCCACCCGCGCAGCGCCGCCATTTCGCGCTTGATATTGCCTTATGTCGAACGTATCTGGCGCGAGCCGGACGAAGGCATCTGGGAAGTGCGTGGCGGCCGGCAGCAGTTCGTGCACTCCAAGGTGATGGCCTGGGTCGCCTTCGACCGCGCCGCAGGGCTGGCCGACACCACGGAAGAAGGCCGCGAGCGTGGGCAGCATTATCGCCAGGTGGCTGACGAGATTCACCGCGACGTGTGCGAGCACGGCCTCGACCCCAGCGGCCGGTTCTTCGTCCAGGCCTATGGTTCTACCGAAATGGACGCCAGCCTGTTGCAGATCGCCCTGACCGGCTTCCTGCCGGCGGATGACCCACGCTTCATGCGCACCCTCGAACAGATCGAACAGCGTCTGATGAAGAACGGCCTGCTGCTGCGCTATGACAGTGACAGCTGCAGCGACGGCCTGACGCCGGGAGAGGGCACCTTCCTGGTGTGTTCGTTCTGGCTGGCTGACGTTTATGTGTTACTGGGGCGCCAGGCCAAAGCCGAAGCGCTGTACCAACACCTGACCGGCCTGTGCAACGACCTCGGCCTGCTGGCCGAACAGTACGACCCGGCCGGCCAGCGCATGCTCGGCAACTTCCCCCAGGCCTTCAGCCAGATAGGCATCATCAACACCGCGCTGAATCTGCACCGCGCACAGTGCCCGGCGCGCGACCGGGCGCGTTGTGGGTAGCGAATGAGTAGGGCGACTGCCTTGACCGGAGTAGACTAGGCCAAACCCTTTCGGCACGGAGCATACATGGGCATTCGCGGTACTGACCGGCAGATCGACAACATCGAGTTCAATGTCAGCGACATCTCACGGAGCAAGGCCTTCTATGGCAGTGTATTCGGCTGGGCGTTCACCGACTACGGGCCGACCTACACCGAGTTCAGCGATGGCCGGTTGACGGGTGGCTTCACCACGGGTGAGCCGGTGCGCCCGGGCGGGCCGCTGGTCATCCTGTACGCTGACGACCTGGAGGCCACGCAGCAGCGGATCGAAGCTGCCGGGGCGAAAATCAGCCGGGCGACCTTTGCCTTCCCCGGCGGGCGGCGCTTTCATTTCATCGACCCTGACGGTTATGAGCTGGCGGTGTGGACGGCCCAAGCCTGATGGCCAATCACAAGATCGAAATCCGCCGACGCAATATCGAAAAAATCCTGCAAGCGGCGGAAAAGGTGTTTGCCGAGAAGGGCTACGGCGCCACCTCCATGGGCGATATCGCCGAGCAGGCTGAGCTGCCACGCTCCAACCTGCATTATTACTTCAGCACCAAGGACGAGCTGTTCCGCGCGGTGCTGCAGGACCTGCTGGATGTGTGGAAGCAGGACGCCCTGTGCTTCGAGAACTTCGACGACCCGCGTGTGGTGCTGACCAGCTACATCCGGGCGAAGATGGGCCATTCGCGCTCGCGGCCGCTGGGCTCGAAGATCTGGGCCGAAGAGATGCTGCACGGGGCGCCGGTGCTGGGGGTTAACCTCGACGAAAGCCTGGTGCCCTGGGCGAAGATGAAAGAAGCCAAGATCCGCTGCTGGGTGGAAGAGGGGCGTATTCTGCCGGTAGAGCCTTCGGCGTTGCTGTATATGATCTGGGCGTCTACCCAGCACTATGCTGACTTTGGTTACCAGGTTCAGTTGCTCAACGGCGGCGAGGTGCTGTCGGACATGGCGTTCGAGAGTGCCGTGCAAACCGTGACCAGCGTGATCTTGCGGGGGATCGGGCTGGAGCCGTGAACCGGCGATGAAGGCCGCTGCGCGGCATTCGCGGGCTTGCCCGCTCCCGCAGGACTGCGCCATTTCTGAGGACAGCGCAGAACCTGTGGGAGCGGGCAAGCCCGCGAAGGGCTGCATGGCAGCCCCATTGCTTCAACTGGCCTCGCGGTACGGATTACGCGGATCCTGCGTCCAGTTCAGGTACGGCTTGCCGGTATCCTGTGCCTCCATTTCGATGCAGTTTTCCACCGGGCAGGTGATCTGGCACAGGTTACAGCCTACGCATTCCTCTTCGATCACACTGTAGGCATGCGTGCCGTCAGCCTTCAGCGTGCTGGCAATCGCCTGGTGCGAGGTGTCCTCGCACGCAATGTGGCAGCGCCCGCAACCAATGCACGCCTCCTGGTCAATGTGCGCGACCGACTTGTAGTTGATGTCCAGGTATTTCCAGTCGGTGGTATGCCCCACCGCCTGCCCGCGGAACGCTTCGATAGTGGGATGCCCATGCTGGTCCATCCAGCGTGCCAGGCCGTCCTGCATGTCCTCGACGATACGGAAGCCATGCAGCATCGCCGCTGTGCACACCTGCACGGCGCCACTGCCCAGGGCCATGAACTCGGCGGCGTCACGCCAGTTGCCGATGCCGCCAATGCCACAAATCGGCAAGCCCCGCGTTTCCGGGTCACGGGCGATTTCCGCCACCATGTTCAAGGCAATCGGCTTCACTGCCGAACCGCAGTAACCGCCATGGGTGCTCTGGTCTCCGACAATCGGGTGGGCCACCATGCGGTCCAGGTCGACGCTGGTGATGGAGTTGATGGTGTTGATCAACGACACGGCATCGGCCCCGCCCCGGTGCGCGGCGCGGGCCGACTGGCGGATATCGGTGATGTTCGGCGTAAGCTTCACGATCACCGGCAGCGCGCAGTACGTCTTGCACCAGCGGGTGACCATTTCCACATATTCCGGCACCTGGCCGACGGCTGCCCCCATGCCGCGCTCCGGCATACCGTGCGGGCAACCGAAGTTCAGCTCGATGCCATCGGCCCCCGTGGCTTCCACCAGCGGCAGGATGAACTTCCACGATTCCTCTATGCACGGCACCATCAGCGACACGATCAGTGCGCGGTCGGGCCAGTCCTTCTTCACCTGGGTGATTTCACGCAGGTTGATTTCCAGAGAGCGGTCGGTGATCAACTCGATATTGTTGATCCCCTGTACCTGACGGTTGGGGCCATAGTGCGCCGAGTAGCGCGACGACACGTTGACCGCCGCAGGGTCTTCGCCCAGGGTCTTCCAGACCACGCCGCCCCAGCCGGCCTCGAAGGCGCGGACCACGTTGTAGGCCTTGTCGGTTGGCGGTGCGGAGGCCAGCCAGAAGGGGTTGGGTGCCTTGATGCCGGCAAATACGATAGACAAGTCGGCCATTTACGCTGCCTCCACGTTGAGCATGAGTTGGGCATGGATGGCTTCGGCGGCCAGCTTGCCGTGTTGCACGGCCTGCACGGTAAGGTCCTGCCCCAGCGCGGTGCAGTCGCCGCCTGCGTACACGCCCGGCAGGCTGGTCTGCAGGTTTTCGTCAACGCGGATGCGCTCACCCTCGCGGGCCAGTTGCGCAGCCACCGGGTCGCCGAGGCTGGCATCGTCAAAGCGTTGGCCAATGGCCTTGAAAATGGCGTCCGCAGCCAGCTCGAAGGTTTCGCCGGTATCGCGCAGGCGGCCTTCCGCCAGCTCGGTGCGGGCAAAGCGCATGCCGCGGACCTTGCCGGCGTCATCCAGCAGCACGGCATCAGGGCGGGCCCAGGTGTGCAGGCGTACCTGGTTGGCCTTGGCAATGTCCTGCTCGTGGCCGGTAGCGCCCATGTCGGCGTGGCCACGGCGGTACACCAGGTTGACGTCGCGGGCACCCAGACGGCTCATCTGCACAGCCATGTCGATGGCCGTGTTGCCAGCACCGATCACCAGGCAGCGGTCGGCCAACGGGAGCTGGCTCAGGTCATCGGCCTGGCGTAGCTCGCGGATGTATTCGGTGGCGGCGACCACACCGGGGGCTTCCTCGTCGGGCAGCCCTAGCTGGCGCACGGCATTCAGGCCGAGGCCCAGGAACACCGCGTCGTACTGATCGCGCAGTTCGCCCAGGCTGAGGTTGCCACCCAGGCGCTGGCCATGGCGGACTTCGATACCGCCAATGCCCAACAAGAAATCCACTTCACGCTGGGCATAGTCGTCTACCAGCTTGTAGCGGGCGATGCCGTACTCGTTGAGGCCACCGGCTTTGTCGCAGGCCTCGAACACCACCACGTCATGCCCGTGCATGGCCAGGCGATGGGCGCAGGACAGCCCTGCCGGGCCGGCGCCCACCACGGCGATACGCTTGCCGGTGGCTGCCGAGCGCTTGAACGGGTGTGCGCTGAACTGGGCGTTGTCCAGGGCGTAACGCTGCAGCTGGCCGATCAGCACCGGCGCGCATTCCTGGGCGTTGTTGCGCACGCAGGCTTGCTGGCAGAGGATTTCGGTGGGGCACACGCGGGCGCAACTACCGCCCAGAATGTTGGCCGAAAGAATGCGCTCGGCGGCGCCTTGCAGGTTTTCGTCACTGATGCGGTGTATGAACGAGGGGATATCGATTTCGCTGGGGCAAGCGTTGACGCAGGGGGCGTCGTAGCAGTACAGGCAGCGTGCACTTTCCAGGGCGGCCTGACGCGCGGTGAGGGGTGGGGCCAGGTCGCTGAAGCGCTCGGCCAACTGGTCGGCGCCGGCCCGGGGGCGCGGCAAATGGTTCAGGGCGTTCGTCACGGTTGTAGCCTCTCTATTTTTTTTGGTGCAGGCGACAGGTATTGCGGTCGATTCTGGGGCCGCTCCCACAGGCGATCGCGGTCCTTGTGGGAGCGGCCTTGCGTCGCGATGGGCTGCACAGCAGCCCCAATGACTTCAGCGCGGAACAGGCATCGGCCGCTGATGCTCGGCCCGGCGCCCCAGCACCTCATACACCGCCGGGTACGCCGGCCGTTCCACATAGCGCCCCGCGCCCGGCTCGGCGCGCAGGTCGCCATCGGCCCAGAGCACCTTGCCCTGGCTGATGGTGTGGCTTGGGATGCCGCGCACGGTGCGGCCTTCGAAAATGTTGAAGTCCACCTGCTGGTGGTGGGTTTTGGCGGAGATGGTGCGGGTGCCCTGCGGGTCCCACAGTACCAGGTCGGCATCGGCACCCACGCGGATAGCGCCCTTGCGCGGGAACAGGTTGAAGATTTTCGCCGTGTTGGTAGAGGTCAGCGCGACGAATTCGTGCATCGACAAACGCCCGCTGTTGACCCCGGCATCCCACAGTACTGCCATGCGGTCTTCGATGCCGGCGGTGCCGTTGGGGATGCGGCTGAAGTCGTCGCGGCCCATGGCTTTCTGCTCGGCGCAGAAGCAGCAGTGGTCGGTGGCGGTGGTGTGCAGGTTGCCCGACTGCAAGCCGCGCCACAGCGCCTCCTGGTGTTCGCGTGGGCGGAACGGCGGGCTCATCACATAACCGGCGGCGGTGGTCCAGTCCGGGTCACGGTAGACACTGTCGTCCAGCAGCAGATGTCCGGGCAGCACCTCGCCATACACCGGCTGGCCCTTGCCTCGGGCATAGGCGATTTCATCCAGTGCCTCGCGGCTGGAAATGTGCACCAGGTACAACGGCGTGCCGAGGGTTTCAGCAATGCGGATGGCGCGGCTGGCCGCTTCGCCTTCAACCTGCGAGGGGCGCGACAGCGGGTGGGCTTCCGGCCCGGTCATGCCCTGGGCGAGCAGCTTTTTCTGCAGGTGGTACACCAGCTCGCCGTTTTCGGCATGCACGGTGGGCACCGCGCCCAGTTGCAGGCAACGCTCGAAGCTGGCCACCAGGGTATCGTCCGCGGCCATGATCGCATTCTTGTAGGCCATGAAATGCTTGAAGCTGTTCACCCCGTGCTTGGCCACCAGCTCGCCCATCTCTTCGGCCACCTGCTCGCTCCACCAGGTAATGGCGACGTGGAAGCCATAGTCGCTGGCGCTTTTCTGCGCCCAGCCACGCCAGGTGTGGAAGGCCTCCAGCAACGACTGCTGCGGGTTGGGAATGACGAAGTCGATGATCGAGGTGGTGCCGCCAGCCAGGCCCGCAGCGGTGCCGCTGAAGAAGTCCTCGCTGGCCACCGTGCCCATGAACGGCAACTGCATGTGGGTGTGCGGATCGATGCCCCCAGGCATCAGGTACTGGCCGCTGCCGTCGAGGATCTCGCAGTCGGTGGGCGGTTCGAGGTTTTGCCCGATGGCACGGATCAGGCCATCGGCACACAGGACATCGGCGGGGTAACTCTCTTCGTGGGTAACCACGGTGGCGCCACGGATCAACAGGGACATGCCGTTTTCCTCGCAGGCTGACCGGTCTTGGCCGGTTCTTTGCATTGTCATGGATGCAGGGCGGGCAGGGCGGTCAATCCTGTCAGTCCTGACAAGATTCGAGGCTAGATGCTGATTCTGGATTCAGCAAGAAAATTTTCCCATTAAATTTGTGGTTTTTAAGTTGTTGATATCAATAGGAAAAAATTAACGCGCGAATGGGCGCCGGGGTTTTCCTGGTATTTGACTAACTTGACAAGATGAAAATCTGGTCGAGATTTCTAAGCACAATTCCGCGTGCGAACTCCGGTCATCGAATCAGCCTGATGAGCGAAAAAATAGAAGAAAAACTGGAGAAGGGCCTATGCAACAGAGCAGATCGGAAGTGGTCGAGCAAGATGGCCTGTTCGAGCTGTCCGAGGGCAGCGATGTCCTCGACAGCCCGCGCTACAACCCCGACATAGCACCGACCAAGGTGCACCAGCGCACCTGGAACAAATGGCACATCACCGCCCTGTGGGTGGGCATGTCCATCTGCGTACCCACCTACACCCTCGGCGGCGTGCTCACCGCCTACTTCGGCCTCAGCGTTGGCGAAGCGCTGCTGGCGATTTTGCTGGCCAACGTAATCGTGCTGATACCGCTTACCCTCAATGCCTTTCCCGGCACCAAGTACGGCATCCCGTTTCCGGTGCTGCTGCGTTCGTCGTTCGGCATCCTCGGCTCCAACGTACCGTGCCTGATCCGCGCGGTGGTGGCCTGTGGTTGGTTCGGTATCCAGACCATGTTTGGCGGGCTGGCCATTCACCTGTTCCTGGGTTCGGTGTTCGACGGCTGGAAGGCGCTGGGCGGGACAGGCGAGGTGATTGGCTTCATGATCTTCTGGTGCCTGAACCTGTGGGTGGTGCTGCGCGGCGCCGAGTCGATCAAGTGGCTGGAAACGCTGTCGGCACCGCTGCTGGTGGCAGTGGGCGTCGGTCTGCTGTTCTGGGCCTTGCCGCACATGTCGATGACCGAACTGTTGGCGCAGCCGCCCAAGCGTCCGGAAGGGGCGAGCGTGGTCAGTTACTTCTGCGCCGGGCTTACGGCCATGGTGGGCTTCTGGGCCACACTGTCGCTGAACATTCCCGACTTCAGCCGCTACGCCCGCAGCCAGAAGGATCAGATTCTCGGGCAGATCTTCGGCCTGCCGCTGACCATGTTCCTGTTCGCTGCGCTGGGTGTGGTGCTGACCGCCGCTTCGGCGTCGCTGGTGGGCGAGACGGTGTCCGACCCGGTCAGCCTGATCGGCAAGATTCAAAGCCCGTTCTGGGTGGCCCTGGCCATGGCGCTGATCGTGATCGCCACGCTGTCGACCAACACCGCGGCGAACATCGTGTCGCCTACCAATGACTTCCAGAACATTGCCCCACGCCTGATCGGCCGAAGCCGCGCGGTATGGCTGACCGGCTTTATCGGCCTGGCGCTGATGGGGCATGAACTGCTGAAGAAACTGGGCCTGATTGTCTCCGACCTTAGCCTGGAGAGCGTGTATTCCAACTGGCTGCTGGGCTATTCCAGCTTGTTGGGGCCTATTGCCGGCATCATGGTGGTGGACTACTTCCTGATCCGGCGGCAGAAGCTGGACCTGGCCGGGCTATACCGCGACGACGTGTATCCCGCTTGGAACTGGGCCGGTTTTGCCGCCTTCGCCTTGCCAGTAGGGCTGACGGTAATGGCGATTGGCAACAGCAGTTTCAGCTGGTTCTACGACTATGGCTGGTTCACCGGCTCGTTGCTGGGCGGTGCACTGTACGCCGCGCTTGGCGGTTTGGCGGCACGCAACCCGGTGCGGTTGGCCAAACCCTTGCCTTGAGGCCTCGAAGAGGCCCGTACAAACAATAAGAAGCCTGAAGGAGAAGCCCGTGACCCCCGTCAAAGAGATCCTGAAGACCAACGCCCGTCACGTCGACAGCACCCGCCTGTGGCAGTCGCTGATGGACCTGGCCCGGCTCGGCGCCACTGCCAAGGGCGGTGTCTGCCGCCTGGCCTTGACCGACCTCGACCGCCAGGCCCGCGATCTGTTCGTGCAGTGGTGCGAGGCGGCCGGTTGCTCGGTCAGCATCGACGCCGTCGGCAACATATTCGCCCGCCGCCCGGGCCGTAACCCCAAGCTGCCGCCGGTGATGACCGGTAGCCATATCGACACCCAGCCCACCGGCGGCAAGTTCGATGGCTGCTTCGGGGTGATGGCCGGGCTGGAGGTGATCCGCACCCTCAACGACCTGGGCGTGGAAACCGAAGCGCCGCTCGAAGTGGTGGTGTGGACCAACGAAGAAGGTTCGCGTTTTGCGCCATGCATGATGGGGTCTGGGGTATTCGCCGGCAAGTTCACCCTGGAAGACACCCTGGCCAAGCGCGATGCCCAGGGTGTCAGCGTTGGCGAAGCGTTGAACTCCATTGGCTACGCCGGTCCGCGTGCTGTGTCGGGGCACCCGGTGGGGGCGTATTTCGAAGCGCATATCGAGCAGGGGCCGATCCTTGAGGACCAGGCCAAGACCATCGGCGTGGTCCTCGGCGCCCTGGGCCAGAAGTGGTTCGACCTGACCCTGCGCGGTGTTGAAGCCCATGCCGGCCCTACGCCGATGCACCTGCGCAAGGACGCCCTGGTGGGGGCAGCCGCTGTGGTAGAGGCGGTCAACCGCACGGCGCTTGCCCACCAGCCCCACGCCTGTGGCACGGTGGGTTGCCTTCAGGCGTACCCGGGCTCGCGTAACGTGATCCCGGGCGAAGTGCGCATGACCCTCGACTTCCGCCACCTGGAGGGCGAGCAGTTGAATGCGATGATTGCCGAGGTGCGCGGGGTGATCGAGGCGACCTGTGCCAAGCATGGCCTGAGCCATGAGTTGGTGCCCACGGCCGACTTCCCGGCGCTTTACTTCGACAAAGGCTGTGTCGACGCCGTGCGCGAGTCGGCCAAGGCGCTGGGCCTGCCGCACATGGACATCGTCAGTGGCGCGGGGCATGACGCGATCTTCCTGGCCGAGCTGGGGCCGGCGGGGATGATTTTCGTGCCGTGCGAAAACGGCATCAGCCATAACGAGATCGAGAACGCCACGCCCGATGACTTGGCGGCGGGCTGCGCGGTGTTGTTGCGGGCGATGCTGGCGGCGTCGGAGGCAATTGCCAATGGGCGCCTGGCGGCCTAGGCACTGGCCTCAAGAAGGCCGTTACGGCCAAGGTGATAGCGCTGCAGGTCCTGCGCCAGGGTCAACTGCCCGCTGTAATGGGCGAGGGCCTCGTCGCGCACGTTGTCGATGTGCGAGCTGCGCCGTGGGTCGTTCTGGTAGCGGGCGCTGAAATGCGTCAGTACCAGGTTGCGCACGCCAGCGGCCTCGGCAAAGCGTGCCACCTCAGCGGCGGTGCTGTGGCCGAACGTGCCCCCGGTGCGTTCGACCACCGCCTGGGTGAAGGTGGCTTCGTGCACCAGTACATCCGCACCCCTGGCGACGGCTGCCAGCAGTTCTGGCTTGTCGTTGTCCCCGCACACGATCACCCGCCGGGGCGGACGCGAAGGGCGCAGGTAGTCGTTGCCGTTCAGCAGTTGCCCGTCGTACGTCACGGTCAACCCCTTGGCCAGCTCGCCCCACAGCGGACCACGCGTTATGCCCTCGGCGTCCAGGCGCTGGATGTCCAGGCGTGGCTCAGGGTTGATTTCGGTGAATACGAAACCCACGCTGGGCACCCGGTGCGACAGTTGCACGGTGGTCACCTGCAGGGTCTCGCTGCGCCATGCGATCAGCTCTTCCACGGGCAACAGGCGCAGCTCGAACGGCAGGAAGGTGTCGCTGGCAACCAGGCCCTGGCGTACCCAGTCGTGCAGTACGGCGGGCAGGATCACTTCCAGCGGCTGGGTGCGCCCGCTCATGCCCGCGCTGGCCAGCAGGCCGGGCAGGCCGAAGCAATGGTCACCATGCACGTGGGTGATGAAGATCGCGCGCAGGTCGCGGATCGAAAGCGGGGTGTGCAGCAGGCGGTGCTGGGTGCCTTCGCCGCAATCGACCAGATACCAGTGGCTGCCGCTGGCTTCGATCACGGCTGTGGCGCTGACATTGCGTGCCTTGGTGGGCACCCCGGCGGAGGTGCCGAGGAACAGCAGGTCCATGCTCAGGCTCCTGTTTCAGGCCAGAAGCGGCCAAGGTGATACGGGGCGCACACCTTAGCCGGATTGCCACCCGCCGTCGACCGCCCGCTAGTTATCCTGTCGCCAGATGAGCTTGCTGGTGTCATACCCTTGGTCTCGGGCGATTGTCAGCAGTTGCTCGCGCTGCTGGTCGGTGACCGCTGGCGTGCGCGAAAGCAGCCACAGGTACTCGCGGTTAGGGTGGCCGACCAGTGCCACGCGGTAGTCCTTGTCGTGGTACAGCACCCAGTACTCGCCCTTGGTCAGGCCCGGTGCCAGGCGGCTGAACCAGTTGTCGAAGCGCACCCACAGCTTGTCGGTGCTGCCCGGTTGCTGAGCCTCGGCGATGCCCTTGGCTTCATTCCATTGGCCGTCCTTTTCCTGGCAGCGGTTGGTTACATCGATACGGCCGTCCTCGCGCAAGCCGTAGCGCGCCTCGGACTTCACGCAGTTACGCTGGAAGAACATCGGCAGGCGTGCCAGTTCGTACCAGGTACCCTGATAGCGTTGCAGGTCCACCTGCTGGGTACGCGGCGGTGCCGGGTGATCGTTGCCGGCGCAGCCGAGCAGGGCCAGGGTCATGCAGGAAAGCAACAGTGTTGTGCGCAGCGCCATGGGTGACCTCCTTGGAGCGGATAGGGCGTACCTGGGGTTTGATGCGTTCGCGGGGCAAAAGTTGTATGGGAGTGGGGCATGTCTTTAAATTGCATTATGGCTGCAGGGCGCATGTCTCAAGGGTTATTTCGCCCGTACGATCGAGCGCCGCCCGCGCGGCGCATCGCGAGCAAGCTCGCTCCTACATTTTTTCGGGCCAGTATCGCCTGCGCCAGCGCGGGCGACCGCCTTGTTTGTTCCACACAATATCGAGGTGGGCACCAAGGGGCGCGCGCCTCTGCCTCAGGAATAACTGGCCCGAAACAGATGTACGAGCGAGCTTGCTCGCGATGCGCCGCGCGGGCGGCGCTCGATCTCACAAACGGCATCACCCTAAAGCCATGCACCTTCAGACCTGATGCACCCGCGCCAAACAGAGCACCTCACAGCCAGTACGTCACCGCCCACCATCCCAACCCGCCCATCACCACGGTATAGGGCAGCGCCATCCACACCATCCGCCCATACGACAGCCGGATCAGCGGCGCAATGGCCGAGGTCAGCAGGAACAGGAACGCCGCCTGCCCGTTCGGCGTCGCCACGCTTGGCAGGTTGGTGCCGGTGTTGATCGCCACCGCCAGTGTTTCGAAATGCTCGCGGCTCATGCTGCCGTTGAGAAATGCCTGCTTCACTTCGGTGATGTAGATGGTGGCAACGAACACATTGTCGCTGATCGCCGACAGCAAACCGTTGGCCAGATACAGCATGCCCGGTTGCTGTTCGGCCGGCAGCGTCAGCACCCAGCTGATCAATGGGCTGAACAATTGTTGCTGATGAATTACCGCGACCACGGCAAAGAACACCACCAACAGCGAAGTGAATGGCATGGCGTCCTGGAAGGCACGGCCCAGGCGGTGCTCGTCGGTGATGCCGGTGAAGGCCGTGATCAGTACGATCACCATCAGGCCGATCAGGCCGACCTCGGCCACATGCAACCCCAGGCAGATGATCAGGATCAGGGCAGCAAGCCCTTGTACCCACAGCGCGATGCGCTGGGCCTGGGTACGTGCGGCATCGTCCTCGGCGGCATAGGCAGCCAGTACCTGGCGCACTGTCTCAGGCATCAGCGTGCCGTAGCCGAACAGGCGCAGCTTCTCCAGCAACACGCAGGTCAGCAGGCCGGCACCCAGCACCGGTATCGACACGGGCGCCACCTTGAGGAAGAAGTCAGCGAAGTGCCAGCCCATCTCGTGGCCGATCAGCAGGTTCTGCGGCTCGCCCACCAGCGTGCACACGCCACCCAGGGCGGTACCCACTGCGCCGTGCATCAGCAAGCTGCGCAGGAACGCGCGGAACTGGTTCAGGTCGTCACGGTGTAACTGCGCCACTTGCTGGTCGCTGTCCAGTGCGCTGTCTTCACGCGGGTTGGCGCCGGACGCCACGCGATGGTAGACCGCATAAAAGCCGACCGCGGCGCTGATGATCACGGCCGTCACCGTCAGCGCATCGAGAAACGCCGAAAGGAATGCCGACAGGACGCAGAACAGTAGCGACAGCATGGCTTTTGAACGCACACCCAGCAGAATGCGCGAGAACAGGAACAGCAGCAGTTCCTTCATGAAATGGATACCGGCGACCATGAACATCAGCAGCAGGATTACCGGGAAGTTGTGCTGCAGTTCTTCGTACAGTGCCTGCGGCGTGGTCATCTGCAACAGCAGGGCTTCGATCAGCAACAATCCGCCGGGCATCAGCGGGTAGCACTTCAGCGCCATGCCCAGCGTGAAGATGAACTCGATTACCAGCGCCCACCCGGCTGCAGCCGGGCCAATGGTTGCCAGTAGAAGCGGATTGAGCACCAGGAACAGGCAGATGACCGCTTTGTACCAAAGCGGCGACTGGCCCAGGAAACCGTGAGCGAGGGCGCCGGTCAGGGAGCGCGACATGAATATGTATCCTTATGATTCAGCGATGGCGCACGGTGCCGGATCTGCGCGTCTTAGGCAAGGCGCACAGTCCCGTTTTTGGCACAAGTACGGCCATTGGGCTGGGTTACCATCGCTGCCATGAGCCTTTCACCCACAGGAGTGCCGCCCGTGACCGAGTACAGTGCATTCAAGGTCGAACTGATCGACAGCATCGCCCACGTTCAGATCAATCGCCCGGAGAAGGTCAACGCGATGAACGCGGCTTTCTGGGAAGAGATCATCGACATCTTCCAGTGGATCGACGACACCGATGCCGTGCGTGCTGTGGTGATCAGCGGTGCCGGCAAGCATTTCTCCGCCGGTATCGACCTGATGATGCTGGCCTCGCTGGCCGGGCAGATGGGCAAGGACGTGGGCCGCAATGCACGCTTCCTGCGCAAGACCATCCAGCGGCTGCAGGCCTCGTTCACCGCTGTGGACACGTGCCGCAAACCCGTACTGGCGGCCGTGCAGGGCTACTGCATCGGCGGCGCCATCGACCTCATCTCGGCGTGCGACATGCGCTACTGCAGCAGTGACGCGCAGTTCTCGATCAAGGAAATCGACATGGGCATGGCGGCCGATGTCGGCACATTGCAACGTTTGCCACGCATCATTGGCGACGGCATCATGCGGGAGCTGGCGTTTACCGGGCGCAATGTCGAGGCCGACGAGGCGCTGCGCATCGGCCTGGTCAACCGAGTCTATGATGATCAGGCTGCACTGATGGACGGCGTCTTTGCCATCGCCCGCGAGATTGCCGCAAAATCGCCGATCGCCGTGGCCGGCACCAAGGAAATGCTCAGCTACATGCGTGACCATCGCATCGACGATGGCCTGGACTACATTGCCACCTGGAACGCCGCAATGCTGCAGTCCGAAGACCTGCGTGTGGCTGTGGCGGCGCACATGAGCAAACAGAAACCGACGTTCGCCGACTGATCGGGCCGGGGGACGCGCAGTAAAGGAACCCCCGACATGTCAGCACGCTGGACTACTGCAGTACTCGACCCACAGATGACCGGGGGGCTAGCCGTGGCCCGCAGCCCTGAAGGGTTTCTGGTGGACGCCAACGGCGCGCTGTTCCCCCGCGACTGGCTAAAGCGCCAGGACCTCGACGTGCTGTGCGAGCATGGCATCGGCCACTTTTACGGCCAGCCGGTGTTCCTGCTGGAACTGCGCAGCGCCACTGATGTGCCTGGCTGCAGCTGGCGCGGCCTGCGTGCGTTCATGCTCGAAGGCGACTTCGACACCTACAAGGTGCTGGGCTATGCCGCACAGATCGGCACCTGGGCCCGCGAGCATCGCTTCTGCGGCAGTTGCGGCCAGGCGATGACGCAAATTCGCTGGGAGCGGGCGATGTATTGCCAACCCTGCGACCTGCGCAGCTATCCGCGAATTTCACCCAGCATGATCGTGCTGGTGACCCGCGGCGATGAAATCCTGCTGGCGCGTTCGCCGCGTTTCGTCACCGGGGTGTACAGCACCTTGGCAGGTTTTGCCGAACCGGGTGAATCGGCCGAAGACTGCCTGGTGCGCGAAGTGCGCGAAGAAGTGGCGGTGGAGGTGAAGAACATTCAGTACGTCGGCAGCCAGTGCTGGCCGTTTCCGCATTCGATGATGTTGGGTTTCCATGCCGAGTATGCCGGGGGCGAGATTGTCATGCAGCCGGACGAGATCGAGGACGCCAAGTGGTTCAGCGTCCACGACTTGCCGCCGCTGCCGGCCGGGCGGTCCATTGCCCGTTATCTGATCGATCTGTATGTTGCGCGGCGGCTGGGCTGTGATATCCCGGCTTTCCCGTCCTAGCTGCAGTGAGAAGTGTTCATCGCCCCTCACCGACAGGCCCATGCACAGGCCGGCGATGTAGTCCACCTGCCCGGAAATGATGAACACCGTCAGCACCGCGATGTTGCTGACGAAGTTCATGCTGCGCGCCACGTCGCTGGCGCGAACCGGGTCGATGGGTATTCAGGAATCGTTATTCTGATTACTGGTATATGCTCGATCTGGTGTCGCTTGGGGGGAGCTCCCTGCCCTGCGTATGGTATTCATTGCCCGAAAAAAAGGGTTGGGGAGACCTAAGCTCTCTGGGCTAGTTTCGGAATACGGCGGTGGTGGAAGGCCTGGATTTTGTGCCAGAACAGCGGCTAATTCGTGGAGTGTCAATCCAGACTGTAGTTCTGTAAGCCTGCTGACAGTGGCTTCGATCTTAGCGGTGAGATACTGTAATCGCTTTACCAGCTTTGGGAGGATGTTATGCGACAGAAGTTGTGCTGCTTCTGGTATGTCACGCTCAAGCTGAGCCTTTTCTGCCAGTCGTTTTGGTAGCTTTTTTGCCATTTTAACATCCCAGCCAGTTGCCTTGCTGCTGAAACGCCACCCCGAGTACTTTTGCAGTTCTGGATGGTCGTGAGCGGCTATTATCTCTGTCATCTTATAAGCAGGTTCGGGGCGACTGAACAGTTTCTTGATCCAACTCTGGCCTGAATGATCTAGCCTGTTTATTGGGTCGGCAGAGCAATAGGAGTAGGCGTTTATGCCTCCTTTGCTGAAAGGGCTTAGGCTATCGGGCGAGAGGAATCTCATCAAATTCGGGTTATAAGTACGCTTGCCGTTTCCCAGTAGGTAGCAGCCTGTCCATATGTCGCGAGGTGCGCCCGTGAAACCCAGTGCGTAAATATTCCCTGGCATAGCTGAGGCGCCATAACAGGTATATTGTAAGGAAATAACGTTGCTTTGCATTTAGATATTTCCGTTGATAAGAGGTGTTATATGTTTACAGTTCCTTGCGCACCCCTCAACTGGCATAAATGATAGTACGGCTGATGGGCCTCATGATCGGGTACAAAGGGTCAGGCCTGCCCGAACCAGTGTTGCCACGCTAAGCGCACGGTCAACGCCAGCACCACGGTGATGAACACCGGGCGGATGAACTTGCTGCCGCCACTGATCGCCGTGCGTGCGCCGAAAAAGGCGCCGACCATCACCGACAGGCCCATGCACAGGCCAACGATATAGTCCACCTGCCCGGAAATGATGAAAACCGTCAGCGCCGCGATGTTGCTGACGAAGTTCATGCTGCGCGCCACGCCGCTGGCGCGTACCAGGTCGATGGGGTACAGCAGCAGGGTACTGACCGTCCAGAACGCCCCGGTACCCGGGCCGGCTACGCCGTCGTAGAAGCCCAGGGTGAAGCCTTGCGGGACTTGCCACTTTTTCTTGATCGGTGCATCGGCATCCAGCGGCGCCTTGGGCGTGCCGCCGAACAACAGGTAGATGCCACAGGCGAAGACGATCACTGGCAGCATCTTGTTCAGCCATTCGGCTGGCATGTAGTGGGCGATGACGGCGCCGAGCGACGCCCCGGTCAGGGTGGCGAACAATGCCGGGCGCCACTGCGCCGGATGGAACAGTTTGCGTTTGTAGTAGGTGAAACCTGCAGTGGCCGAGCCGAAGGTGGAACTGAGCTTGTTGGTGCCCAGTACCAGGTGCGGCGGCATGCCGGCAGTGAGCAGGGCCGGAGTGGTGAGCAGGCCGCCGCCACCGGCGATGGCGTCGATGAATCCAGCGACGAAGGCGACCAGCGCCAGGATGAGGAGGGTAAGGGGTTCTACGGTGAGTTCGAAGGGCATGGGAGGCTTCAGGCAGTTGGTCGGCAGCACAAACGCTACAGTTAGCGGCTATGGTAATGCCATCAAGCAGCCACTGTCAGTGTCCGATATGCCCGATTGCGTGCTTCAGTTTCCCTTTTGCGTTCTGGTTAATTTGTTTTTTGTAGCGGGTGATAATGAAGCTGATGATAGACTTGGTTCAGGTTCGTTGGCTCGAGGGTATGCTGACAAAAGACTGTTCAATGTCTTGTCATTTTTCATCACTTCGTCCTCCAGGATTTGAAATCGTAAGCTCTCAAAGTCGTCCATTAGCTTGTACTTCAGTTGTCCCTGTTTGTCTATGCTGATAAGTTTGTTCTCCATTAAGTCGGTGAATTGGTTCAGGGCTTTACCTGTGTCAGAAAGGGTTTTCAGTTCTTTTTTAATAACACTGTTCTCGGCAATGCCTTGGAACGCTTCGAGCACAGGGTTCTCATTGATTGCTTTAAGCGCCGCCTCGCGTCGCTGCATGATCGTTTTCTTTTTTGGTAAAAAAGATTTTTTGGACAAAACTGGACCATGACCTGAAGGGTCATGGTAGTTAATGGGGTCTCCTGAGCAATATGCATAAGCGTTGAGCCCACCCCCGTCGAAAGGGCTATCGCTGTCAGGCGAGTGGAATCTCATGAGGCCGGTGTTGTAGGTACGGTAACTTCCAAGCTGGTAGTGGCCTGAAAAAAGGTCAATGTACTGGCCGTTGAAACCCGTAGCGAGCAAAAACTGGGCCTGTGGTTTATAGCCGTAGCATGAGTAAGCGAAGTGACGAAGGGCATTAGTCAGGGAGGCGGCTGAGTCAGGTGTTTGTTTGAATGTGAGCATGGCTGTCAACACGTTCAGGATGAGTTGAGTGATCTCATCGTATTTTGCCCGGATGAGCAACTGGTAGAAATGCTAGTTTCAAACCCCTAAGTGCAGTGCAAGCCACCAAGTGGCTCATGGGGGAGCGGGTCTCTCAACAGGACTTAGTGACTGCAAAAAGACCCGTGCAGGCGTTCACATCAGCTTTGGATGAAGGCGAGCAAATCCGCATTGATCACATCGGCATGGGTGGTGGGCATGCCATGCGGGTAGCCTTCGTAGGTTTTCAGCGTGCCATTGGGCAGCAGCTTGGCTGACAGTACCCCGGAGTTTTCATAGGGCACGATCTGGTCATCGTCGCCGTGCATCACCAGCACCGGCTGCTGGATGCCCTTCAGGTCCTCCGTGAAATCGGTCTGGGAAAACGCCACGATGCCATCGTAATGGGCCTTTGCACTGCCGATCATGCCTTGGCGCCACCAGTTGCCGATGATGCCTTCGCTGGCATCGACCCCAGGGCGGTTGTAGCCGTAGAACGGCCCTGTTGGCACATCCCGGTAGAACTGCGCCCGGTTGCTGGCAACCTGGGCCTGGAAACCGTCGAATACCGACTTGGGCAGGCCACCGGGGTTGCCGGGGGTTTGTACCATCAAGGGGGGGACGGCCGCGATCAACACGGCCTTGGCCACCTTGTCTTCAGGGTACCGGGCCATGTAGCGCACCACCTCGCCGCCGCCGGTCGAGTGGCCGACATGCACGGCACCCTGGGTGCCCAGGTGGGCGACCACGGCGGCTACGTCGTCGGCATAGTGGTCCATGTCGTGGCCGTTCCATACCTGGCTGGAGCGGCCATGGCCCCGCCGGTCGTGGGCGACCACGCGGTAGCCTTCAGCGAGGAAGAACAGCATCTGCGCGTCCCAGTCATCGGCACTGAGCGGCCAGCCGTGGTGGAAGTGGATCACCGGTGCATCGCGCGGGCCCCAGTCCTTGTAGAAGATCTGTACGCCGTCCTTCGTGGTTACATAGCTCATGGTCGTGTCTCCTGGGTGCAGGAAGCGAAGGGAGCTATTGAGAATAGGAGGGATTTTGGCGGGTATCAGGAAGTTGTGTTGCCTGTGTGGGCCTCTTCGCGGGTGAACCCGCTCCTACACTGTGAGGTCCCTTTCACCCGCGAAGAGGCCCGCACAGGCAACACTGATGCCCTTCAGACACGGTCGCGCATGCGGTACCAGGCCTTTGCCGCAGCTTCCAAAGGCGCAGCCAGCAGGTCGCCGCCGGGGAAGCGGCCGTTGTCGATGCCTTGGTACAGCGCCAACAGGTCTTCATCGCCGAGAATGGCATCGCTGACCGCACGCGCCGCCGCCAGGGTCGGCAGAACGCCATGGCCGGAGAAACCCTGCAGCCAGTAGCGCTGGCCCTCGCGGCCGACGTCCGGGGTGCGCTTGATGCTGCAATCGATGTGGCCGCCCCAGGCATAGTCGATGGCCACCCCGGCCAGTTGAGGGAACACCCGCTCCAGGTACGGGCGGGTGGCGCTGGCGACGTCCTTGGGGATGCCGCCCAGGTAAGTGCAGCCACCGCCGAACAGCAGGCGGTGGTCTGGGGTCAGGCGGAAGTAGTCGGGTACGAACTGGTTGTCGATCACGCAACTGTTGCGAGGTAGTAACGAATGGGCGAAGTCGGCATCCAGAGGCGCAGTGGCGACCTGGTAGGAACCGACGGGCAACAGGCGGCGCGACAGGCCGCGGTCAAGGCGATCGATGTAGGCGTTGCAGGCCAGCACCAATACCTGGCAGCGAACTTCGCCACGGTCGGTACGGGCGACATAGCCGTCGCGAGCCTGCTGGTAGCTGAGCACCTGGCTCTGTTCGTAGATTTGCCCGCCGGCAGCCTCGATGGTACTGGCCAGGCCCTGTGCCAGTTTCAGCGGGTTGAGGTGGGCACCTTTGGCGTCGTACAGCGCGGCCTGGTAGCGCGGGCTGTCGATCCATTGCGGCAACTCGTCACGGCCGATCAGGCGCAGGGCGTCGTAACCCCATTTATGCTCGGCATCATGCAGGGCCTCTTCGAGCATTTTCACCCGGCGCGGCAATACCGCAGTCCACAGGCTGCCCTGCCGGTAGTCGATGTCGAAGCCGTGGCGTTGGGGCAGTTCGCGCATCTCTTCGGCGGCCCAGCACATGCTGGCCCATAGCCGTTGGGTGCGTTCGATGCCAAGGGCCTGCTCCAGCGGCGGCATGTCGCACGACCAGCCCAACAGCGCCTGGCCACCGTTGCGTCCGGAAGCCGCCCAGGCAACCCGGCTGGCTTCCAGCAGCGTTACGCGCTTGCCGGCCTGGGTCAGCCGCAGGGCAGTGTGCAGGCCGCTGAAACCGGCGCCGATGATCAGCACATCGGCGTCCTGGGTGCCTTGCAGGGTAGGGCGTAATGGGATGTTGGTGGGGTAGGTCTGGGCGTAGTAACTGGCGACGTGCTGGGCGGATTGTTTGAACATGCGGGATTTCCGTGAAAATTATTATGTTTATTTTCATGAAAAGTTAGCAGTTAAATTTCACGTTGCCAATGTGTTGGTCGGGGTTTGTGGTTTGCCTATTGTTAATGTGCTGCCTGGGCTGGCCTCTTCGCGGGTGAACCCGCTCCTACAGGGGGGCTCGCTTTTTTCGCGCCTGCCGTGGCTTGCTTGGGGTCGCCTTGCTTCCAGTCGCTTTGCTCTTCCCGCCACCGCGACGTTTCTTTTTCCAGAGCGGGGCCGCCCCGGCCGCTGGCCCGCTGATGGTCATGCGCATGCCGCTGCAACGCTCCACCAGCTTGCCCATCCACGCCGACTGCCGGGCAACGAACTCTTCCAGGGGCATCTCGCCGCTTTGCACCATGTCCAGCGCCTGCTCCCAGATCGCCGTGGTGCCGGGATCAGCAATGGCGCGGGGAACGGCGTCGATCAGGCTGAAGGCCGCAGGTGTGGCCGACAGCGCCTTGCCGTTCTTCACCAGGTAACCGCGGTCGAGCAGACCCTGGATAATGCTGGCGCGGGTGGCCTCGGTGCCGATGCCGGTGGTTTCCTTGAGTTTCTGCTTCAGCCGAGGGTCATCCACCAGCTTGGCCACGTTTTTCATCGCCTTGATCAGGTCGCCTTCGGTAAAAGGTTTGGGTGGCTGGGTCCACAGGTCTTTCAGTTGCAGGCCGTGTACGTTGCAGTCCTGGCCTTCGCGAAGCGCCGGCAGCACCTGGGCCGGTGGTGCCTCGCGGCCTTTGGCCGGGGTGAGCGCCTCGGGCAAGGCGCGGCGCCAGCCCGGCTCGACGATCTGCTTGCCTACAGCACGCAGCGCATGACCGGCGCAGTCGAAGTCGGCCTGGGTGCGGTCGTACTCATGGTTGGGCAGGAACTGCGCCAGATAGCGGGCGCGGATCAGGGTATACACGGCCTTGTGCTTGGCCGGCAGGCGTGAGGGGTCGCTGGCGGCGGCGGTGGGGATGATGCCATGGTGAGCGCTGACTTTGGCGTCGTTCCACGCCCGCGAGCGGCGTTGCGGCTCCAGGTAGGGCTGCAGCGGCGCCAGGCTGGCATCGGCCCGTTGCAGGGCGGCGAGGATGGCGGGTGCCTCGGCGTGCTGGCTTTGTGGCAAATAGCCGCAATCGCTGCGCGGGTAGGTGATCAGCTTGTGTGTTTCGTACAGTGCCTGGGCAATGTCGAGGGTTTCCTGGGCGCCAAGGCCGAACTTTTTCGAGCACAGCTCCTGCAGGGTGCCAAGGTCGAAGGGCAGCGGTGCTGCTTCGCGCACACGCTCGGTCGCTACCTTTACCGCTCGGGCAGTGCCGGCATGGCCGATGTCGGTGGCGGCCCGCTGTGCCAGGTCTTGCTTCAGGCAGCGGCCTTGGTCATCGCAGGCGTCTTCGGGGGCGCGCCATTGGGCATTGAAGTGTTGGCCGGCGTGTTCCAGTTGTACGTCGATGGCCCAGAACGGCACCGGCACGAAGTTGGCGATGCTGCGGTCGCGGTCGACCACCAGGCGCAAGGTCGGCGTTTGCACGCGGCCTACCGGCAGCACGCCCTGGTAGCCGGATTGGCGGCCCAGCAAGGTGAACAGCCGGCTCATGTTCATGCCGATCAGCCAGTCGGCGCGCGAGCGGCCCAGCGCCGAGTGGTACAGGTTGAACGTCTCGTGGCCTGGCAGCAGGCGTGCCAGGGCCTTGCGGATGGAGGCGTCGTCCAGTGCCGACAGCCACAGGCGCTGCACCGGGCCCCGGTAGCGGCAATGCTCGACCAGCTCGCGGGCAATCATTTCGCCTTCGCGGTCGGCGTCGGTGGCAATCACCAGCTCCCGCGCTTCACCGAGCAGGCGCTTGACCGCCTTGAACTGGCTGGCAGTCTTGGGCTTTACCAGCATCTTCCACTTGTCTGGAATGATCGGCAGGTCGGCCAGGTTCCAGCGCTTGTAACGTTCGTCGTAGCTGTCGGGCGGGGCGGTTTCCAGCAGGTGGCCGATGCACCAGGTTACGCAGATGTCGGTGCCTTGCCAGCAGCCGTCGCCTTTGCGGTTGGCGCCGAGCACTTTGGCGATGTCTTTTGCCTGGGAGGGTTTTTCGCAGAGAAACAGGCGCATGGCCGGGGACGCTTCATCGGGGTGGTGGGCCATAGGATGCGCAAGCGGGGGCGCAGAGGCAAGTTTTATCTGGATGGATGTACAGGTTTTTTGTCAGCGGGGATGTATATCGCCTGAGCCGGCCTCTTCGCGGGTAAACCCGCGAAGAGGCCAGTGCAGGTGATGGATCAGGCGCGCGAGTCGCGCACCATGTCGACATGCGGGATGCCAGCTTCGAGGAATTCCTCGCTGACTACGCGAAAGCCCAGCCGCTCATAGAACGGCGTGGCGTGCACCTGGGCGCTGAGCATCTGCTGTTTCAGGTCGCGGTTCTGCGCTTCGACGATGACCGCATTGACCAACGCATCGCCCACCTTCAAGCCACGCCAGTCCTTGAGCACCGAGATGCGCCCGATGGTGCCGTCGGCCAGCAGGCGCGCAGTACCGATCGGATAGTCGCCTTCCAGGGCCAGGAAGTGCAGGGCGTCCTGGTCTTCCGAATCGAACTCCAGCTCTGGCGGAATGTGCTGCTCGGCGACGAACACGGCTTCACGGATACGGCGGATGTCGGCGTTGTCTTTGTGCCAATCGGCGAGGCGAACGCTGATCTTATTCATTGGCGAATCCCAGGCTCCCTTGCTTGACCAGCTGCTGTACCAGCATCAGGCCATCCTCATCCTGCAGCCACTCGGCCAGGTTATCGATGTGCAGGGCGTCGGCCGCACATACCAGCTTCAGCAGCTCTCGCAGTTTGCCAGGCAGTGGGCAACTACGGCCGCTGGCGAACAGCAGCAGGTCGTCTTCGAACTCGGACCAGGCCAGGCGTGCGCTGGGGTTGCGGATCAGGATGGCGCCTTGCTCAAGGGCATTGATCAGCTCTTCCTCGCTCAGCTCTTCGCCAACGATCTGCTCGGGGTAGCGCGGCTCGGTCATGAACTGGCCGAACCAGGTCAGCAGCAGGTCCTTGTCGCCCATGTGTTTGTCGAGCAGCGCCTTGAGGCGGTCGAGGGCATCGTGCTGGATCTGGTGCGGGTCGCTGACCGGCTGGGCGTCGGCGTCGCTGTAGCGCTCTTCGTCGGGCAGGAACTGGCCGAGGAAGTCGGTGAAGTGGGTCAGCACCTCGGCAGCGCTCGGTGCGCGGAAGCCGACCGAGTAGGTCAGGCAGTTATCCACGGCCACGCCGTAGTGGGCCAGGCGCGGTGGCAGGTAGAGCATGTCGCCGGGCTCCAGGGTCCACTCGCCGCTCTGCTCGAACTCGGCCAGGATACGCAGGTCGGCGTGCTCCAGCAGCGGACTGTCACTGCTGCACATCTGGCCGATCTTCCAGTTGCGCTGGCCGTGGCCTTGCAGCAGGAACACATCGTAGTTGTCGAAGTGCGGGCCGACGCTGCCACCCGGGGCGGCGAAGCTGATCATCACGTCATCGATACGCCAGCTGGGCAGGAAGCGGAAGTTTTCCAGCAGTTCGGCCACTTCCGGAACGAACTGGTCAACGGCCTGCACCAGCAGGGTCCAGTCTTTTTCCGGCAGCTCTGCGAAGGTGTCTTCGTTGAACGGGCCGCGGCGCAGCTCCCACGGGTGTGCGCCGTGCTCCAGCACGATACGCGACTCGACTTCGTCTTCCAGGGCCAGGCCGGCGAGCTCGTCGGGGTCGATCGGGCTGATGAAGTCCGGGAAGGCCTGGCGTACCAGCAGCGGCTTCTTCTGCCAGTAGTCGCGCATGAATTCGCGGGCCGAGATGCCGCCGAGCAGCTGCAGTGGAGTATCAGGATTCATGTTCAACCTATTGAAAAAACGTAATTTTCGTACGGGAATAAAAACGCCCGGCCAGGCCGGGCGTTGTACGCGACGCTCAGCTTAGATGCGTTTGGCCTGGGCTGCCGCGTTACCGATGTAGGTAGCGGGGGTCAGCTGCTTGAGCTCGGCCTTGGCTTCGGCTGGCATGTCCAGGCCGTCGATGAAGGTCAGCAGCGCTTCTGGGGTGATGCCCTTGCCACGGGTCAGCTCTTTGAGCTTCTCGTAGGGGTTTTCGATGTTGAAGCGGCGCATCACGGTCTGGATCGGCTCGGCCAGCACTTCCCAGCAGGCGTCCAGGTCGGCGGCGATGCGAGCTTCGTTGACTTCCAGCTTGCCGATGCCTTTCAGGCTGGCCTCGAAGGCGATGACGCTGTGGGCAAAGCCCACGCCCAGATTGCGCAGCACGGTGGAGTCGGTCAGGTCACGCTGCCAGCGCGAGATCGGCAGCTTGCTGGCCAGGTGCTGGAACAGCGCGTTGGCGATACCCAGGTTGCCTTCGGAGTTTTCGAAGTCGATCGGGTTGACCTTGTGCGGCATGGTCGACGAGCCGATTTCGCCGGCGACGGTCTTCTGCTTGAAGTAACCCAGCGAAATGTAGCCCCACACATCACGGTCGAAGTCGATCAGGATGGTGTTGAAGCGGGCGATGGCGTCGAACAGCTCGGCGATGTAGTCGTGCGGCTCGATCTGGGTGGTGTACGGGTTGAACTGCAGGCCCAGCTCGTCTTCGATGAAGGCGCGGGCGTTCTCTTCCCAGTCGATCTGCGAGTAGGCCGACAGGTGGGCGTTGTAGTTGCCCACGGCGCCGTTGATCTTGCCCAGCAGCGGCACGGCGGCAACCTGGGCGATCTGGCGCTCCAGGCGGTACACGACGTTGGCCAGCTCTTTACCCAGGGTGGTCGGCGAAGCCGGCTGGCCGTGGGTGCGCGACAGCATTGGCACTTCGGCGTGGGCGTGGGCCAGGGCGCGGATGGCGTCGGCGACCTGGCGCATCAGCGGCAGCAGCACTTCGTCACGGCCGGCGCGCAGCATCAGGGCGTGGGACAGGTTGTTGATGTCCTCGCTGGTGCAGGCGAAGTGGATGAACTCGCTGACCTTGGCCAGCTCAGGCAGCTTGGCGGCCTGCTCCTTGAGGAGGTATTCAATGGCCTTGACGTCGTGGTTGGTGGTGCGCTCGATTTCCTTGACGCGCTCGGCGTGCTCCAGCTTGAAATCGGTGGCCAGGCTGTCCAGCAGGGCGTTGGCTTCGGCGGAGAACGCCGGCACTTCGCCGATTTGCGGGTGGGCGGCCAGGCGCTGCAGCCAGCGCACTTCGACCAGGGCGCGGAAACGGATCAGGCCGAATTCGCTGAAAATGGGGCGCAAGGCCTGGGTTTTGCCGGCATAACGGCCGTCTACAGGGGAAACCGCAGTGAGCGAAGAAAGCTGCATGGGGTGTTCTCGGACAGTCAGGCTTTTGGAAGGGCGCATATCATACATGAAAAATGCGCCTGGGTCGGGTGGCTGACCAAAGGTCGGCCCAATTTGGATCTGGTGGCAGACCCTGTGGAAGCGGGCTGCCCAGCCCGTCAGTTGGGGCTGCGCATCATGTCGTACAGTTCGTTCAGCAACTTGCGCCGGCTGAACACCAGCTGCCAACGGTGCCCGCCCAGCTGCCGCCACAGTCGCGCGGCGCGGATGCCGGCCAGCAGCAGGGCACGGATCTTCGAGGCATTGTTGGGCTGCTGCAGGAAGCGCATGTCGCCGTGCACCTGGATGCGCTGGCGCAAGGTGCTCAGGGTGTCCTGGTACAAGGCTCCACTGGAAGCGATGACGTTTTCGTGAACCAGGCCGAAATGCTCGGCCTGCGACTGGATTTGCGGCAGGCGGTTGCCGATGGTGTCCAGCAGGTCACCACGCTTGTTCAGCTGGCGCTCCAGGCCCAGCATCGACAGGGCGTAGCGCAGCGGCTCGCGTTGCAGGCTGTTGGGGTCGCGCTCGAGGGCGCCGATCAGCGCTCGGTAGCCGTCGCGCAGGTTCAGGTCGTCACCGCCGAACACCTCCAGGGTGTCCTTGGGGTCGCGCACCAGCAGGCTGCCCAGCATGCAGCCGATATTGGCTTCACTGGCCTGGCCGGTGCGGGCGATGCGGTCGACGAGCACGGCGGCCTGGAACACACCACCCAACGCGATCAGCTGCTCCTGCAGGTTGCTCATGCGCGCGGGCTCCACGGCTCGGCAGCCTCGATCACGCCGCCGCCCAGGCACACTTCGCCGTCGTAGAACACCACCGACTGGCCCGGCGTCACGGCGCGCTGAGGCTCGTCGAACACGGCGCGGTAGCCGCTGGCGGTGCGTTCCAGGGTGCATCGCTGGTCGCTCTGGCGGTAGCGCACCTTGGCAGTCAACTGCCGTGGGCTGCCGAGGTCGACCGGGTTGACCCAGAAAATTTCCGAGGCCAGCAGGGCGCGGGAGAACAGCCATGGGTGCTCGTTGCCCTGGCCGACCACCAGCACGTTGCGGGCCAGGTCCTTGTGCAGCACGTACCACGGCTCGTCACTGGCATCCTTCAGGCCGCCAATGCCCAGGCCCTGGCGCTGACCGATGGTGTGGTACATCAGGCCATGGTGGCGGCCGATCACTTCACCTTCGGTGGTTTCGATGTCGCCCGGCTGGGCCGGCAGGTACTGCTTGAGGAAGTCGCTGAAGCGGCGCTCGCCAATGAAGCAGATGCCGGTGGAATCTTTCTTCTTGGCGGTGGCCAGGCCGTGCTTTTCGGCGATGGCGCGTACTTCGGGCTTTTCCAGTTCGCCGACCGGGAACAGTGTGCGGGCGATTTCCTGGCCGCCGACGGCGTGCAGGAAGTAGCTCTGGTCCTTGTTCGGGTCCAGGCCCTTGAGCAGTTCGGTGAGCGCGCCAGTATCGCGGCGGCGCACATAGTGGCCGGTGGCGATCAGGTCGGCACCCAGCGACAGGGCGTAGTCGAGGAACGCCTTGAACTTGATTTCGCGGTTGCAGAGGATGTCGGGGTTGGGTGTGCGGCCGGCCTTGTACTCCTCAAGGAAGTGCTCGAACACGTTGTCCCAGTATTCGGCGGCGAAGTTGGCGGTGTGCAGCTTGATGCCGATACGGTCGCACACGGCCTGGGCGTCGGCCAGGTCTTCACGGGCGGTGCAGTATTCGGTGCCGTCGTCCTCTTCCCAGTTCTTCATGAACAGCCCTTCCACCTGGTAGCCCTGCTCGATGAGCAGAAGGGCTGAGACGGAAGAGTCCACGCCGCCGGACATGCCGACGATGACGCGGGTCTTGGCGGGGTCTTTAAGTGCTGGGCTGGTCATGGGTACCGGTGTGTATCAAGGGGGAAAAACGCCGATTCTATCAAACCCGCGGCGCCGCGTCAGTCGCGTAGCAGGTCGAGGCTGTGCAGCGGGCCTTTGAGGTAGTCATCCAGGCAGCGCGGCACCAGCTCGCTGCGCCAGCGAGTGGGGTCGGCCAGCAGTTCGTCGCGGGTCAGCCACACGGCGCGGACGATGTCGCTGTCCAGTGCCAGGTCGGCGTGATGGCGCACGGGGCGGGCGGCGAAGCAGACGCGCTGGTAGGTCACGCCGTTGCTGGGGGCGGTGTACAGGTAGATGCCGACCACGCCGGTCAGCTCGACTTCCCAGGCGGTTTCCTCCAGGGTTTCGCGCAGGGCGGCCTGGGGCAGGGTCTCGTTGGGTTCGAGGTGGCCGGCAGGCTGGTTGAAGACGTGCTGGTTGGCTTTGAATTCCTCGACGAAGAGGAACTTGCCTTCGTGCTCGACGATGGTGGCGACGGTGATGTGGGGTTGCCAGGTCATGAACAGCTCCTTGAAGGCGTGCATGACCCCTGTAGGAGCGGGTTCACCCGCGAATGCGATGGTGAGGCAAATGACGCATTCGCGGGTAAACCCGCTCCTACAAAGGCCGATGCAGGCCGCCAGATATCATTTATCCAGAAAGCACAAACCCCGGTGCGTGGCCGGGGTTTGTGCTGTTACTTCAAGCGAACCTTACAGGGCAGCGATGGCGCTGTTCAGGGTCTGGCTTGGGCGCATCACCTTGGCGGTCAGCTCGGCATCCGGGGCGTAGTAGCCGCCGATGTCGGCTGGCTTGCCCTGAACGGCGTTGAGCTCGGCGACGATGGTCGCTTCGTTCTCGGCCAGGGTTTTAGCCAGTGGTGCGAAGCGTGCCTGCAGGGCAGCGTCGTCCGTCTGAGCGGCCAGGGCCTCGGCCCAGTACAGGGTCAGGTAGAAGTGGCTACCGCGGTTGTCGATACCGCCGACTTTGCGCGATGGCGACTTGTTGGTGTCGAGGAACTTGCCGGTAGCCTGGTCCAGGGTGTTGGCCAGAACCTTGGCGCGCGGGTTGTCGTAGGTGTTGCCCAGGTGCTCCAGGGAAGCGGCCAGGGCCAGGAATTCACCCAGCGAGTCCCAACGCAGGAAGTTCTCTTCAACCAGCTGTTGCACGTGCTTCGGAGCCGAACCGCCGGCGCCGGTTTCGAACAGGCCACCGCCGTTCATCAGCGGCACGATCGACAGCATCTTGGCGCTTGTGCCCAGTTCCATGATCGGGAACAGGTCGGTCAGGTAGTCGCGCAGCACGTTGCCGGTCACCGAGATGGTGTCCTTGCCTTCGCGGATGCGGGCCAGGGAGAACTTGATGGCGTCGACCGGTGCCAGGATACGGATGTCCAGGCCGGTGGTGTCGTGATCTTTCAGGTACTTCTGCACCTTCTCGATCATGACGCCGTCGTGGGCACGAGCCGGGTCCAGCCAGAACACCGCCGGGGTGTTGCTCAGGCGGGCACGGTTGACGGCCAGCTTGACCCAATCCTGGATCGGCGCGTCCTTGGTCTGGCACATGCGGAAGATGTCACCGGCTTCGACGTTCTGCTCCAGCACGACGTTGCCCTTGCCATCGACTACGCGAACCACGCCGTCAGCCTTGATCTGGAAGGTCTTGTCGTGGGAGCCATACTCTTCGGCTTTCTGCGCCATCAGGCCAACGTTCGGCACGCTGCCCATGGTGGTCGGGTCGAAGGCACCGTTGACCTTGCAGTCTTCGATGGTGGCCTGGTAGATGCCGGCGTAGCAGCGGTCCGGGATCACGGCCTTGGCGTCTTGCAGTTCGCCTGCGGCGTTCCACATCTTGCCCGAGTCACGGATCATGGCCGGCATCGAGGCGTCGACGATCACGTCGCTCGGCACGTGCAGGTTGGTGATGCCTTTGTCGGAGTTGACCATGGCCAGGGCTGGGCGCTCTGCGTACAGGGCCTGGATGTCGGCTTCGATCTCGGCCTGCTTGTCGGCTGGCAGGTCCTTGATGCGGGCGTACAGGTCGCCGATACCGTTGTTGGCGTTGAAGCCTACTTCGGCCAGGGCAGCGGCGTGCTTGGTCAGCACGTCGTTGTAGAATTCTTCGACGATGACGCCGAACATGATCGGGTCGGAGACCTTCATCATGGTGGCTTTCAGGTGCACCGACAGCAGCACGCCAGCGGCCTTGGCATCGGCGATCTGCTCGGCGATGAAGGCTTTCAGGGCCTTGCGGCTCATGGTGGCGCAGTCGATGACTTCGGCGGCTTTGACGGCGGTCTTTTCTTTCAGCACGGTGGTGCTGCCGTCTTTGCCGACCAGCTCGATGCGCAGGCTGTCGTCAGCTTCGATCAGTGCGGCTTTTTCGCTGCCGTAGAAGTCGCCCTGGGTCATGTGGGCAACGTGCGACTTGGAGTCAGCGGCCCAGGCGCCCATCTTGTGTGGGTGCTTGCGGGCGTAGTTCTTGACCGACAGCGGCGCGCGGCGGTCGGAGTTGCCTTCGCGCAGCACCGGGTTCACGGCGGAGCCCTTGATGCGGTCGTAGCGGGCGCGGGATTCTTTTTCTTCCGCGGTGGCCGGCTCGTCGGCGTAGTCAGGGATGTTGAAGCCCTTGCCTTGCAGTTCCTTGATCGCGGCTTTGAGCTGCGGTACCGAGGCGCTGATGTTCGGCAGCTTGATGATGTTGGCTTCAGGGGTGGTAGCCAGCTGGCCCAGTTCCGCCAGGTGATCGCCTACTTGCTTCTCTGCGCCCAGTTGCTCCGGGAAGGCGGCAAGGATACGGCCAGCCAGGGAAATGTCGCGAGTTTCGACAGCGATGTCAGCCGAAGCGGTGAACGCTTCGATGATCGGCAGCAGCGAGTAAGTGGCGAGGGCGGGGGCTTCGTCGGTGAAGGTATAGATGATCTTGGAACGGGTGGGCATGCGGGTTAACTCTCTGTGTGCTGAGCGTGCTCGAGTCTCGTGGTGCGCAGGGTAGGCGCATCGCCCTGGTAGCACCATGAGCGGAAAGTCGAGAGGCTGCGAGCGGTGATGGTGGATGCATCAGTCGAGCGTCAAGTGCTGAGCTGCGGTAACAACCCAGGCTTTATGGCCATTCATGGCCTAGGGCGGTCCGCATTTTCCTGGGATTCGCCCCGATGACCCTTCGGTCGCGGCGGAGTATACCAAACCATTTGGGCTAATCAGCAAGGCCAAGTGATATCGGCCCATTTATAAGACCAAAGACTAAGCGGCAATGCGGCGGGTTGTCGCATGCCTTGCAGGTCGGCAGATGTGGTTTAGGCTCAGTGGATCGCACAATGTCCAAACCACACCCGACAGCGGAGTAGTGCAAGCATGGGATACCAGAAAATCAAGGTTCCGACCGACGGCACCAAAATTACCGTCAATGCAGACCATTCGCTTAACGTGCCTGATCATCCGATCATTCCTTACATCGAAGGCGACGGGATCGGCGTCGATGTTTCGCCGGTAATGATCAAGGTGGTCGATGCCGCCGTGCAGAAGGCCTACGGCGGCAAGCGCAAGATTGCCTGGATGGAGGTGTACGCTGGCGAGAAAGCCACCCAGGTGTATGACCAGGATACCTGGCTACCGCAGGAAACCCTCGATGCCGTGCGTGATTACGTGGTATCGATCAAGGGCCCGCTGACCACCCCGGTCGGTGGCGGCATCCGCTCGCTCAACGTGGCCCTGCGCCAGCAACTGGACTTGTATGTGTGCCTGCGGCCGGTGCTGTGGTTCCAGGGTGTACCGAGCCCGGTGAAAAAGCCGGGCGACGTCGACATGGTGATCTTCCGCGAGAACTCCGAAGACATCTATGCCGGCATCGAGTGGAAGGCCGGGTCGCCTGAAGCGAACAAGGTGATCAAGTTTCTCAAGGAGGAAATGGGGGTCACCAAGATCCGCTTCGACCAGGACTGTGGTATCGGCGTCAAGCCGGTGTCGAAGGAGGGTACCAAGCGTCTGGTGCGCAAGGCCCTGCAGTATGTGGTGGATAACGACCGCGAATCACTGACCCTGGTGCACAAGGGCAACATCATGAAGTTCACCGAGGGTGCCTTCAAGGACTGGGGGTACGAGGTGGCGCGTGACGAGTTCGGCGCTGAACTGCTTGATGGCGGCCCTTGGATGAAGTTCAAGAACCCCAAGACCGGTCGCGAGGTCATCGTCAAGGACGCCATCGCCGACGCCATGCTGCAGCAGATCCTGCTACGCCCGGCCGAGTACGACGTGATCGCCACCCTCAACCTCAACGGTGACTACCTGTCCGATGCCCTGGCGGCGGAAGTGGGTGGTATCGGCATTGCCCCGGGCGCCAACCTGTCCGACACCGTGGCCATGTTCGAGGCCACTCACGGCACGGCACCCAAGTATGCCGGGCAGGACAAGGTCAACCCGGGCTCGGTGATCCTCTCGGCAGAGATGATGCTGCGCCACATGGGGTGGACCGAGGCCGCCGACCTGATCATCAAGGGCACCAATGGCGCCATTGCGGCCAAGACCGTGACCTACGATTTCGAGCGGTTGATGGAGGGCGCCAAGCTGGTAAGCAGCTCAGGCTTTGGCGATGAAATGATTAAACACATGTAAGGCAACAGAAAACCGGTCGCCTCCCTTAAAGAAGCGGCCGGTTTTTTCGTCTATCGGCACAGCGCAGGCAGTCAGGCTTTTGCAGTTTCGCTTTGCGGCTCGCCCAAGGCTCTGGCAGCCTCTGCCGCAGCGGCCGCGGCATCTTTGATTTCAACGGCGTGCAAGCCCTTGGGGCCCTGGACGATGTTGAATACCACGGCCTGGCCAGCCTTCAGGGTCTTGTATCCGTCCATTTGGATGGCGGAATAATGGGCGAACAGGTCATCGGATTTACCTTCCTCATTGATGAATCCATAGCCCTTGGCATTGTTGAACCACTTGACTTTACCGCTTGCCATCCCTATGTCCCTCTGCAAAGGACTCCATCACTGGAGTATCATCCACTTCATCCGCATACGAACCTTGCGAAAAATCTGGTTGACTGCGCGGATCTTTATCGACCACGGTGGGTTCTTATTGGTTGTAACACCGTTTTGCCGATAGTCAAGGTCACGCGGCGCTTGCGCTGGCGGTGGCCTGTGCAGTCAACCCGCAACCTTAACCTGACGCTCATGATGAAATTCTTTCCATGCATGCACCTAGTGAGATTCGACTAACATTCAATCAGGATCGCCCGCAATCGAATGAGGACGACGGCTCAGGTCTTGCAGTTCAGGAAGCCAAGCCGATCCTGCAGGCGCCACCGATGTACAAGGTGGTTTTGTTCAACGATGACTACACACCAATGGATTTCGTCGTCGAAGTGCTCGAGACGTTCTTCAGTCTGAACCGCGAGCTGGCGACCAAGATCATGCTGACCGTCCATACCGAGGGGCGGGCAGTGTGCGGATTGTTTACCCGTGACATCGCCGAAACAAAGGCCATGCAGGTCAACCAATACGCCAGGGAAAGCCAGCATCCGCTACTCTGTGAAATCGAGAAGGACGGTTAATCGCCGACCACTTGGGTATGAGGTGAAGCTATGTTAAACCGCGAGCTCGAAGTCACCCTCAATCTTGCCTTCAAGGAGGCCCGTTCGAAGCGTCATGAGTTCATGACCGTCGAGCATTTGCTGCTGGCACTCCTTGACAATGAGGCTGCCGCGACCGTTCTGCGCGCCTGTGGCGCCAATCTCGACAAGCTCAAGCATGACCTGCAAGAGTTCATCGACTCCACCACGCCGTTGATCCCTGTCAACGACGAAGACCGTGAAACCCAGCCGACCCTGGGCTTCCAGCGCGTGCTGCAGCGTGCCGTGTTCCACGTGCAAAGCTCTGGCAAGCGCGAAGTGACCGGCGCCAACGTGCTGGTGGCGATCTTCAGCGAACAGGAAAGCCAGGCCGTGTTCCTGCTCAAGCAGCAGAGCGTGGCCCGTATCGACGTGGTCAACTACATCGCCCATGGCATCTCCAAGGTGCCAGGGCATGGCGCACAGTCTGAAAGCGAGCAGGACATGCAGGACGATGAGGGGGGCGAAACCTCCTCTTCGAGCAACCCGCTGGACGCCTACGCCAGCAACCTGAACGAGCTGGCCCGTGCCGGCCGTATCGATCCGCTGGTAGGTCGCGAGCAGGAAGTGGAGCGTGTGGCGCAAATCCTCGCTCGTCGGCGCAAGAACAACCCGCTGTTGGTGGGTGAGGCAGGCGTGGGCAAGACGGCCATCGCCGAAGGCCTGGCCAAGCGCATCGTCGATGGTCAGGTGCCTGACCTGCTGGCGCAGAGCGTGGTGTACTCCCTTGATCTGGGCGCCTTGCTGGCCGGTACCAAATACCGTGGTGACTTCGAGAAGCGCTTCAAGGCGCTGCTCGGTGAGCTGCGCAAGCGTCCGCAGGCCATCCTGTTCATCGACGAAATTCACACCATCATCGGCGCCGGTGCGGCGTCGGGCGGGGTGATGGATGCCTCCAACCTGCTCAAGCCGCTGCTGTCGTCGGGTGAAATCCGCTGCATCGGTTCGACTACGTTCCAGGAGTTTCGCGGCATCTTCGAGAAGGATCGTGCCCTGGCGCGTCGCTTCCAGAAGGTGGATGTCAGCGAGCCATCGGTCGAAGACACCGTGGGCATTCTGCGCGGCCTGAAAGGGCGTTTCGAAAGCCACCACAACATCGAGTACAGCGACGAGGCCCTGCGCGCCGCTGCCGAACTGGCTTCGCGCTACATCAATGACCGGCACATGCCTGACAAGGCCATCGATGTGATCGACGAGGCTGGCGCCTACCAGCGCCTGCAGCCAGAGGCCAGTCGCGTCAAGCGCATCGATGTGCCGCAAGTAGAGGACATCGTCGCCAAGATTGCGCGAATTCCGCCGAAGCACGTCACCAGTTCCGACAAGGAGCTGCTGCGCAACCTTGAGCGCGACCTGAAACTGACCGTGTTTGGCCAGGACCAGGCAATCGACTCGCTGGCCACCGCGATCAAGTTGTCCCGTGCCGGCCTCAAGTCGCCAGACAAGCCGGTGGGTTCGTTCCTGTTCGCCGGCCCTACCGGCGTCGGCAAGACCGAAGCGGCGCGGCAATTGGCCAAGGCGCTGGGTGTGGAGTTGGTGCGTTTCGACATGTCTGAGTACATGGAGCGCCACACCGTGTCGCGTTTGATTGGTGCGCCGCCGGGTTATGTCGGTTTCGACCAGGGTGGCTTGTTGACCGAGGCAATCACCAAACAGCCGCACTGCGTATTGTTGCTCGACGAAATCGAGAAGGCCCACCCGGAAGTCTTCAATCTGCTGCTGCAGGTGATGGACCACGGTACCCTGACCGACAACAACGGGCGCAAGGCCGACTTCCGTAACGTGATCCTGATCATGACCACCAACGCCGGTGCAGAAACTGCGGCGCGGGCGTCGATCGGCTTTACTCATCAGGACCACGCGTCCGATGCCATGGAAGTGATCCGCAAGAGCTTCACGCCAGAGTTCCGCAACCGTCTGGATACCATCATCCAGTTTGGCCGCCTGAGCACGGAGACCATCAAAAGCATCGTCGACAAGTTCCTTATCGAATTGCAGGCGCAGCTGGAAGACAAGCGTGTGCTGCTGGAAGTCAGCGATGAAGCACGCGGTTGGCTGGCGGTTTCGGGCTATGACGTGCAGATGGGCGCGCGGCCAATGGCGCGGCTGATCCAGGACAAGATCAAGCGGCCGCTGGCCGAGGAGATCCTGTTTGGCGAGCTGGCCGAGCATGGTGGCGTGGTGCATGTCGACCTGCGCGATGGCGAACTGGTGTTCGACTTCGAAACCACGGCTGAGGTCGCGTGATGTGCAGGGGCTGCCTTGCAGCCCCTGCAATTTCTTGAGGCACAAAAAAGCCCGGCACCTGGCCGGGCTTTTTCATGGCTTGAGCTTAGCGCGCACGGTAGGTGATGCGGCCCTTGCTCAGGTCGTACGGCGTCAGTTCGACGCGGACCTTGTCGCCAGTGAGAATGCGGATGTAGTTCTTGCGCATCTTTCCGGAGATGTGCGCGGTTACGACGTGCCCGTTTTCCAACTCCACGCGGAACATGGTGTTGGGCAGGGTGTCGACGACAGTACCTTCCATTTCGAAGCTGTCTTCTTTCGACATGCAGTTGAGCCCTCGGATCCAATGTTAGCCCGACGCATATCCGCACCGGGCAAAAAAGTGGCGTGGATTATGCCGGAAAACTGCGTGTCAAGCCAATGCTTTCAGTTGAGGGTGACCCAGCGCTGGTTTATCAGCAGCTCGATAGGTCGGTACTGCGTCTTGTAGTTCATCTTCTTGCAGTTCTTGATCCAGTAGCCCAGGTAAACCGCCTCCAGGTTCTGGCGCAGCGCTTCGGTGATCTGCCAGAGAATGGCGAAACGGCCAAGGCTGCGGCGCTCCTCGTCCGGTTCGTAGAAGGTGTACACCGCCGACAGGCCATTGGGCAGCAGGTCGCACACTGCCACCGCCATCAACCGGCCTTCCAGGCGAAACTCGTAGAACCAGCAGAACGGCAGGTCGCGTACCAGGAAGGTGGAAAACTGATCGCGGCTGGGCGGGTACATGTCGCCATCGGCGTGGCGCGTTTCGATATAGCGCCGGTACAGCTCGAAGTACTCTTCCTTGAACGCCGGGCGCGCTGCGGTTACGGTCAGGTCGGCGTTACGTTTGAGTATGCGACGCTGCTGGCGGTTGGGGATGAAGCGCGCCGCCGGGATGCGCGCCGGCACGCAGGCGTTGCAGTTCTGGCAGTGTGGGCGGTACAGGTGGTCGCCACTGCGGCGAAAGCCCATTTCCGACAAATCGGCGTACACGTGCACGTCCATCGGCTGGCTGGGGTCGAGGAACAGCGTGGTCGCCTGCTCCTCCGGCAGGTAGCTGCAGGAGTGGGGCTGAGTGGCATAGAACTTCAACCGCGCCAACTCTGTCATGATCAACCCCTTCGGTGAGACTTTGTTTTAAGTGTAAGCCAGCTACGGGAACTCGCCTAGGCAACCCATGAAGCGCTGTTGGGCTGGTCAAGGTGGCGTGCCAGGTAGCTGGCGAACTCGGCACGGCTGATGGCGTGGGCGCCCAGGCTGTGCAGGTGGTTGGTCGGCATCTGGCAGTCGATAAGCACGAAGCCGGCGTCTCGCAGGTGGTTGACCAAGGTCACGAAACCGACCTTGGAGGCGTTGTCGGCGCGGCTGAACATCGATTCGCCAAAGAACAGCTGGCCCATGGCCAGACCGTACAGGCCCCCGACCAGTTCGCCGTCCTGGCGAACTTCGACCGAATGGGCGATGCCACGGCGGTGCAGTTCGCAGTAGGCGTTGCGCATGGTGTCGGTGATCCAGGTGCCGTCAGCGTAGTCGCGAGGCGCGGCGCAGGCGGCGATCACGGCCGGGAAGTCGGTGTCGAAGCTGACCTGGTAGCGGCCTTGGCGCATCAGCTTGGCCAGCGAGCGTGACACATGCAACTGGTCAGGCAACAACACCGTGCGCGGGTCGGGTGACCACCACAGGATCGGTTGGCCGTCCTGGTACCACGGAAAGCAGCCATGGCGATACGCCTGCACCAGGCGCTCGGGGCTCAGGTCGCCGCCGGCGGCCAGTAGGCCGTTGGGGTCGTGCAGCGCCTTTTCCAGGGGCGGGAAGGTCAGCGAGTCGCGGGTCAGCCAGGTGAGCATGGTCTATCGTGCGGTGGGGGAGGGGAGAGGGCAGCATGGCTTGGGTGAAAAGCGGGGTCAATCTCTTTGGGGGTTTCAAAGCCAGCGCGGTAACCTGCACAAGGCTATCCCTACAGGGAAGTGAGGCAGTTTTGCGGCAATTCAGGGCAATTTCCTACACATTCATCAAACCGCAGGCACCATCCGCTACATTTGCTGTCACACCTGTGCAAAAACACAGCATAAGCCTTTGTCACGAAAGAAAATGCATGCTCAAATTGCAGCTATATGAATTCGCCCCCGGCCAAACCCCCATACGGCGTGCCGCCATGGCGGCTGGCGGGCAGTAATGTTAAAAGTAGTGGTTCGTTGGTCGCGCAGCGGCCGATCACTATTGGACGCGCACCACGCGCAGGAATAGACGCGTTTTGAAGAAATCCACCGCAACTCCAGCTCCATTGCCTGTGCCACTGTGGCGGCAGCAGCTGCATTATCGCCTCAAGGAAGGTGCGTTGATCGCTGTCGGCGCTCTGTGCCTGTACCTGTGGATGGCGCTGCTGACCTACGATACGTCGGACCCGGGCTTCAGCCACACCAGCAACGTCGACCAGGTGCAGAATGCGGCCGGGCGTGCCGGTGCCTACTTCGCCGACATCCTGTTCATGGTGCTGGGTTACTTCGCCTATATTTTCCCGCTGCTGCTGGCGGTCAAGACCTGGCAGATTTTCCGCGAACGCCACCAGCCATGGGACTGGAGCGGCTGGCTGTTCTCCTGGCGGCTGATTGGCCTGGTGTTCCTGGTGTTGTCGGGGGCGGCACTGGCGCATATCCACTTCCACCCGCCCGCCAGCCTGCCGTTCTCCGCCGGTGGAGCACTGGGCGAAAGCCTGGGCGACCTGGCGCGCAACCTGCTGAACGTGCAGGGCAGCACGCTGATGTTCATTGCCCTGTTCCTGTTCGGCCTGACCGTCTTCACCGACCTGTCGTGGTTCAAGGTGATGGACCTGACCGGCAAGATCACCCTCGACCTGTTCGAACTGGTGCAAGGGGCTGCCACCCGCTGGTGGGAAGCGCGCAACGAGCGCAAGCGCCTTGAGGCACAGCTGCGCGAGGACGAACCGGTGTTCAAGGCCGCGCCGATGGCTGCCGAGAAGCGCGAGCCGGCCAAGCCGTCACTGCGCGAGCGCATCCTCAAGCGTGAAGAGCCACCCGCTCAGCCGGTCGAGCCACGTGAGCCAACCCTTGCGCGCGAACCGATTGTGCCGCCACGTGAAACGGCGCCTGAGGCATTGGCGCCGCGTGAAACCGTGGTGCCCCGCCAGCAGCACGCAGCGCCCACCATTGTGCCGCCGTCAGCCGCCAGCAGAGCGCCGGAGCCGAGCAAGCGGGCGATGAAGGAAAAGCAGGCGCCGCTGTTCGTCGACAGCGCCGTGGAAGGCACCTTGCCCTCGATTTCCATCCTCGACCCGGCCGAACAGAAGAAGATCGAGTATTCGCCAGAATCCCTGGCCGGCGTCGGCCAGCTGCTGGAAATCAAGCTCAAGGAGTTCGGTGTGGAAGTGGCGGTGGATTCGATCCACCCCGGCCCGGTGATTACCCGTTACGAAATCCAGCCGGCCGCCGGTGTGAAGGTCAGCCGCATCGCCAACCTGGCCAAGGACCTGGCGCGTTCGCTGGCCGTGACCAGTGTGCGAGTGGTCGAGGTCATCCCTGGCAAGACCACGGTAGGTATCGAGATACCCAACGAAAACCGCCAGATGGTGCGCTTCTCCGAAGTGCTGGCCACGCCGCAGTACGACGAGCAGAAATCGCCCGTCACGCTGGCGCTGGGCCACGACATTGGCGGCAAGCCGGTGATCACCGACCTGGCCAAGATGCCGCACCTGTTGGTGGCCGGTACTACCGGCTCCGGTAAGTCGGTGGGTGTGAACGCGATGATTTTGTCGATCCTGTTCAAGTCCAGCCCGGAAGACGCGCGGCTGATCATGATCGACCCGAAAATGCTTGAACTGTCGATCTACGAAGGCATCCCGCACCTGCTGTGCCCGGTGGTCACCGACATGAAGGACGCCGCCAATGCCCTGCGCTGGAGCGTGGCCGAAATGGAGCGGCGCTACAAACTGATGGCGGCCATGGGCGTGCGTAACCTGGCTGGTTTCAACCGCAAGATCAAGGACGCCCAGGAAGCCGGCGAAATTATCCATGACCCGCTGTATCGCCGTGAGAGCATGGACGATGAGCCGCCTGCGCTGAAAACCCTGCCGACCATCGTGGTGGTGGTGGACGAATTCGCCGACATGATGATGATCGTCGGCAAGAAGGTCGAAGAGCTGATCGCCCGTATCGCGCAGAAGGCACGGGCGGCCGGTATTCACCTGATCCTCGCCACCCAGCGCCCGTCGGTGGACGTGATCACCGGCCTGATCAAGGCCAACATCCCGACTCGTATGGCGTTCCAGGTGTCGAGCAAGATCGACTCGCGTACCATCATCGACCAGGGCGGTGCCGAACAGCTGCTGGGCCATGGCGACATGCTGTACATGCCGCCGGGCACCAGCCTGCCGATCCGGGTGCACGGCGCATTCGTGTCCGACGACGAAGTGCACCGCACGGTCGAGGCGTGGAAGCTGCGTGGCGCCCCGGACTACAACGACGACATCCTCAACGGCGTCGAAGAGGCCGGTAGCGGCTTTGACGGCGGCGGCGGCGGTGGCGAGGGTGACGATGCCGAAACCGACGCCCTGTATGATGAGGCGGTGCAATTCGTGCTCGAGAGCCGTCGCGCCTCCATTTCTGCCGTGCAACGCAAGCTGAAGATCGGCTACAACCGTGCCGCGCGCATGATCGAGTCGATGGAGATGGCCGGCGTTGTCACCCCGATGAACAGCAACGGCTCGCGGGAAGTGATAGCCCCGGGCGGCCCGCGCGACTGATGAACACCCTGCCTGGCGCCAACGGTGGCGCCAGGCCTTTTCAACGCTCAATGAGGATTCCCATGCGCGCGATTCGCATGCTGTTGGTTTCTGCCCTGACCCTGGGCTCGGTTACTGCTTATGCCGGTGAGCAAGACGTACAACGCCTGACCCAGTTGCTGGAAAAGTCGCAGACCATCGAGGCCAACTTCTCCCAGCTGACCCTGGGCGCCGATGGCACCAGCCTGCAGGAAACCTCGGGCAAGATGACGGTCAAGCGCCCGGGCCTGTTCTACTGGCACACCGATGCACCGCAGGAGCAGGTGGTGGTGTCGGACGGCAAGAACGTCACCCTGTGGGACCCGGACCTGGAACAGGCCACCATCAAGAAGCTCGACGTGCGCCTGAACCAGACCCCGGCCTTGTTGCTGTCCGGTGACGTGTCGAAGATCAGCCAGAGCTTTGATATTGCGTCCAAGGAGCAGGGCGAAGTAATGGACTTCACCCTCAAGCCAAAGACCAAGGACACCCTGTTCGACTCGCTGCGCGTGTCGTTCCGCAAAGGCCTGATCAATGACATGCAGCTGATCGACAGCGTCGGCCAGCGCACCAACATCCTGTTCAATGGCGTCAAGGCCAACCAGGCGGTGCCGGACAGCAAGTTCAAGTTCGACATCCCCAAGGGCGCGGACGTGATCAAGGAGTAACCAGAGCTCGCCATGGACCTGTTTCGAAGCGAACCCGTCGCCCAGCCCCTGGCCGCCCGTCTGCGCCCGTCCAGCCTGGATGAGTACGTCGGCCAGGAGCACCTGCTGGCGCGCGGTAAACCGCTGCGCGAAGCGCTGGAACAAGGTGCGCTGCACTCGATGATCTTCTGGGGGCCGCCCGGGGTCGGCAAGACCACGCTGGCGCGGTTGCTGGCGCAGTTCTGCGATGCGCACTTCGAAACGGTGTCGGCGGTGCTGGCCGGGGTGAAAGAGATCCGCCAGGCCGTGGAGGTGGCCAAACAGCAGGCTGGCCAATATGGCCGTCGCACCATCCTGTTCGTTGACGAGGTGCACCGCTTCAACAAGTCGCAGCAGGACGCCTTTTTGCCCTATGTCGAGGACGGCACCCTGCTGTTCATCGGTGCCACCACCGAAAACCCGTCGTTCGAGCTGAACAACGCGCTGCTGTCACGGGCGCGGGTGTATGTGCTCAAGAGCCTGGACGAAGCCGCCCTGCGCAAGCTGGTCAACCGTGCGCTGACGGAAGAGCGTGGCCTGGGCAAGCGCAACCTGCGGGTGGGCGACGACGCCTTCAAGATGCTGATGGCCGCAGCCGACGGCGATGGCCGGCGCATGCTCAACTTCCTCGAGAACGCCTCGGACCTGGCTGAAGACGGCAGCGAGATCGACGTCGAGATGCTACAGAGCCTGCTGGGTGACAGTCGCCGCCGCTTCGACAAAGGCGGCGAGGCGTTCTACGACCAGATATCCGCGCTGCACAAGTCGGTGCGTGGCTCCAATCCCGATGGCGCCCTGTACTGGTTTGCACGGATGCTCGACGGCGGCTGTGACCCGCTGTACATCGCCCGCCGCGTGGTGCGCATGGCCAGCGAGGACATCGGCAATGCCGACCCGCGTGCGCTTAGCCTGTGCCTGGCTGCCTGGGATGTGCAGGAGCGCCTTGGCAGCCCCGAGGGCGAGTTGGCGGTGGCCCAGGCCATCACCTACCTGGCCTGCGCACCCAAGAGCAACGCGGTGTACGTGGGTTTCAAGACCGCCCTGCGTGAAGCGGCCGAGCACGGTTCGCTGGAGGTGCCGTTGCACCTGCGCAATGCCCCGACCAAGCTGATGAAGCAGTTGGGCTATGGCGACGAGTACCGTTATGCCCATGATGAACCCGACGCCTACGCCGCCGGTGAGGATTACTTCCCCGACGAACTGGAGCCGCGCCAGTACTATCAGCCGGTGCCCCGTGGCCTGGAACTGAAAATTGGCGAGAAGCTGCGCCACCTGGCTGACCTCGACCGCAACAGCCCCCGCCAGCGGAGAAAACCATGATTGCACTCATCGCCGCGGTCAGCGCCGGTGGTATTGCTGGTACCTTGTTGCGCTTTGCTACCACCAACTGGGTGGCGGCTCACTGGCCACGGCACTTCTATGCCGGTACGCTGGCGGTCAACCTGGTTGGCTGCCTGCTGATCGGCTTGCTCTATGGCTTGTTCTTGCACAAGCCGCTGGCGCCGGTCGAATTGCGCGCCGGCCTGATTGTCGGCTTTCTCGGTGGCCTGACGACCTTTTCCTCCTTCTCGCTCGATACCGTGCGCCTGATGGAAAGCGGGCAAGTGCCCCTTGCCTTGGGCTATACCAGTATCAGCGTGGTGGGCGGGCTGCTCGCAACCTGGGCTGGCCTGTCCCTGACCCGATTCTGAACCAACACCTACATATAACGAGAGAACGATATGCTCGATTCCAAACTGTTACGCGGCCAACTTCAGGAAGTGGCGGACCGCCTGGCCTCCCGTGGCTTCAGCCTGGATGTCGCGCGCATCGAATCACTGGAAGAGCGCCGCAAGGCGGTGCAGACCCGCACCGAACAACTGCAGGCTGAGCGTAACGCCCGTTCCAAGTCCATCGGCCAGGCCAAGGCCAAGGGCGAAGACATCGCCCCGCTGATGGCTGACGTCGAGCGCATGGCCAACGAACTGGCTGCCGGCAAGGCTGAGCTGGACGCCATTCAGGCCGAGCTGGATGGCATCCTGCTGACCATTCCCAACCTGCCGGACGCCAGCGTGCCGGTCGGCGCCAGTGAAGACGACAACGTCGAAGTGCGCCGTTGGGGCACGCCGAAGGCGTTCGACTTCGAAATCAAGGACCATGTGGCCCTCGGTGAAATCAGCGGTGGCCTGGACTTCGAAGCGGCTGCCAAGCTGTCCGGTGCCCGTTTTGCTGTGCTGCGTGGTCCGGTTGCCCGTCTGCACCGCGCCCTGGCGCAGTTCATGATCAACCTGCACACCGGCGAACATGGCTACGAGGAACACTACACCCCGTACATGGTGCAGGCGCCCGCGCTGCAGGGCACTGGCCAGTTGCCGAAGTTCGAGGAAGACCTGTTCAAGATCACCCGCGAAGGCGAGGCTGACTTCTACCTGATCCCGACCGCCGAAGTGTCGCTGACCAACCTGGTGGCGGGTGAAATCCTCGACGCCAAGCAGCTGCCGCTCAAACTGGTTGCCCACACCCCTTGCTTCCGCAGCGAAGCCGGCGCTTCTGGCCGTGACACCCGCGGCATGATCCGCCAGCACCAATTCGACAAAGTCGAGATGGTGCAGGTGGTAGAGCCGTCCAAGTCGATGGAAGCCCTGGAAGGCCTGACTGCCAATGCCGAGCGCGTGCTGCAGCTGCTGGAGCTGCCATACCGCGTGCTGGCCCTGTGCACTGGCGACATGGGCTTTGGTGCGGTGAAAACCTACGATCTGGAAGTGTGGGTGCCGAGCCAGGACAAGTACCGCGAAATCAGCTCGTGCTCCAACTGTGGTGACTTCCAGGCGCGCCGCATGCAGGCTCGCTGGCGCAACCCGGAAACCGGCAAGCCAGAGCTGGTGCACACGCTCAACGGCTCCGGTCTGGCCGTAGGCCGTACCCTGGTTGCTGTGCTGGAAAACTACCAGCAGGCCGACGGTTCGATCCTAGTGCCGGAAGTGCTGAAGCCTTACATGGGCGGCGTCGAGGTCATCCGCTAAATGGATTACCTGCCGCTGTTCCACAAGCTGCAGGGCGGCCGCGTGCTGGTCGTCGGTGGCGGTGAGATCGCCTTGCGCAAGGCGCGCCTGCTGGCCGATGCCGGCGGCGTGCTGCGCGTGGTGGCGCCGGACGTCGACGGCCAGTTGGCCGCGTTGGCCCGGGAAGGTGGCGGTGAGGTGCTGGTGCGTGGCTATCAGGCAGCCGACCTGGTCGGTTGCCGGCTGGTGATCGCGGCGACTGACGACCCTGGGCTGAATGCCCAGGTGTCGGCCGATGCGCAGGCCCTTAGCCTGCCGGTCAATGTGGTGGATGCGCCGGCCCTGTGTACGGTGATCTTCCCGGCGATCGTGGACCGTTCGCCGCTGGTAATCGCTGTTTCCAGCGGCGGTGACGCCCCGGTACTGGCACGCCTGATTCGAGCCAAGCTCGAGGCGTGGATCCCTTCGGCCTATGGTGAGCTGGCCGGGCTGGCTGCACGCTTCCGGCACAAGGTCAAATCCCTGTACCCGGACGTCAACCAGCGTCGCGGCTTCTGGGAAACCGTGTTCCAGGGGCCGATCGCCGAGCGTCAGCTGGCCGGGCAGGGGGCTGAAGCCGAACGTCTGTTGCAGGCGATGGTGGACGGCGCACCGGTGCAGCAGGGTGGTGAGGTGTACTTGGTTGGTGCAGGCCCGGGTGATCCGGACTTGCTGACCTTCCGTGCCTTGCGCCTGATGCAGCAGGCCGACGTGGTGCTGTACGACCGCCTGGTCGCACCCGCCATCATCGATATGTGTCGCCGTGATGCCGAGCGTATCTACGTAGGCAAGCGGCGTGCTGACCATTCAGTGCCGCAGGACCAGATCAACCGCCTGTTGGTCGATCTGGCTCGGCAGGGTAAGCGGGTGCTGCGCCTGAAGGGTGGCGACCCGTTCATCTTCGGCCGGGGCGGCGAAGAGATCGAAGAGCTGGCCGAGCATTGCATTCCGTTCCAGGTGGTGCCAGGCATTACGGCGGCCAGCGGCTGCTCCGCGTATGGCGGCATTCCGCTGACTCACCGCGACTATGCCCAGTCGGTGCGCTTCGTCACCGGGCACCTCAAGGACGGCACCAGCAACCTGCCTTGGAATGACCTGGTGGCGCCGGCGCAGACCTTGGTGTTCTACATGGGCTTGGTGGGCTTGCCGACCATCTGTGCCGAGCTGATTCGCCACGGGCGCGCCGCGAGTACCCCGGCGGCGTTGGTGCAGCAGGGGACCACGCGTAATCAGCGCGTGTTCACCGGCACCTTGGCGGACTTGCCAGACCTGGTGGCCCAGCATGAGGTGCATGCGCCGACCCTGGTGATTGTGGGGGAAGTGGTGCAGTTGCGTGACAAGCTGGCCTGGTTCGAAGGTTCGCAGAACAGCTGAAATCGTTGGGGCCGCTTTGCGGCCCATCGCATATGCCCCAGGCATTGCAAGGTCCTTGTAAGAGCGGCCTTGTGTTGCGATGGGCTGCAAAGCAGCCCCGGCTTTCTCAAGCCTGCCAAATCCCTTTGCCCGCCAACCGCTCTCGATCATGCGGCAAGCCAAAGTCCTGCAAAGGCCCTTTAGGCACGATCCCGTTCGGGTTGATGGTCTTGTGGCTCATGTAATAGTGCTTCTGGATATGCTCCATGTTCACCGTACCCGCCACCCCAGGCCACTGGTACAGCTCACGCAGCCAGTTCGACAGGTTGTGGTAGTCGCTCAGGCGGCGCAGGTTGCACTTGAAGTGCCCGTGGTACACGGCATCGAAGCGCACCAGTGTAGTGAACAGGCGTACATCAGCCTCGGTCAGGTACTCACCCGCCAGGTAGCGATTGCGGCCTAGCAAGGCTTCCAGGTAATCCAGCTCGTTGAACACATCCTCAAAGGCAGCCTCGTAAGCGTCTTGCGTGGTAGCAAAGCCTGCGCGGTACACACCGTTGTTCACCGCCGGGTAGATGCGCTCGTTCAGTGCTTCGATGGTCGGGCGCAGCGATGCGGGGTAAAGGTCCAGGGTATTGCCGGTCAGCTCGTTGAACGCGCTGTTGAATATGCGGATGATTTCTGCCGACTCATTGTTGACGATGCGCTTCTCTTTCTTGTCCCACAGCACAGGCACCGTCACGCGCCCAGTGTAGTGCGGGTCATCCTGGGTGTAGCGCTGGTGCAGGTACTGCAGGGCGTCGAGGTGGTCCCCGCTGGAGCCTTGCTGCTGATCGAAGGTCCAGCCATGGTCCTGCATCAGCCAGCTGACCACCGACACGTCGATCAACGGCTCCAGGCCTTTCAGCGCGCGAAAGATCAGGGTGCGGTGGGCCCATGGGCAGGCCAGCGACACATACAGGTGGTAGCGGCCGGCCTCGGGGGCGGGCAGCTGATTACGGCGCTGGGCATTCTCCCGCTTGAACGTGCCGTCCTTGCCGTTTTCATACCACTGGTCGTGCCAGCGGCCGTCGATCAATAGGCCCATTGTGAGCTCCTGAAACAAAGTTGTTTGTCGTTGGAGCCCAGTCTAGGCCAAATCGTTCGAAGAAATAGCGCAAAGATCGGGGTTCTATTATCGGCTAAATCGATCTATTTCGAGTGTCCCAGTAGCCTTGCGCTGTGACGAACGCCTGCTCGCGGTGCTGTCCCAAACCACGCAGGGCCAGCGCCATGGTCGCAATCAGGGCCTTCTCGCCATAACTGTCTTCCACTTCGCCACGCCAGAACGCCAGCAAGTGCTCTGCCTGCAGGCTGGGCGGCTTGACATGGCGTCGTTCGCTCAGCGCTGGCCACTCTTCATCCCACGCCTCACCTGCCGTGGTGCCGTAGAGATGGCTGATGACATCGGGATTGACCTCGATTTCGCCGCCATCACCCTTGATCACCACGGCATGGTCGCCCAGCAAGCGGCTGGCCTCGCGGTGCACGGCCTGGTAACCGGGGTGAAAGATGCTCTGCAATCCACAGCGAGCGCCCAGCGGGTTGAGTACTCGAGCCAGCGAGTGGATGGGCGAGCGCAGGCCCAGGGTGTTGCGCAGGTCGATCATGCGTTGCAGCTGCGGCGCCCAGTCGTGCAGCGGGAAGAATGCCAGCTGGTGCTGGTCCAGCGCGTTGCCGACGGCGGCCCAGTCGCGGCACAGCGGAATCTGCAGCAGGTCGAGGAGTTGCTCTGTATACATACGCCCGGCAGTGTGTGCGCCGCCGCCGTGCATCAGAATGCGCACGCCATTGTTGGCCAGGCACTTGGCGGCCAGCAGGTACCAGGGCAGGTGACGCTTCTTGCCGGCGTACGTGGGCCAGTCCAGGTCAACGGCGATGCGTGGCGCCTGCAGGTGGGCGCGCAAGGCCTCGGTGAAGCCGGCCAGCTCTTCGGCGCTTTCTTCCTTGTGCCGCAGCAGCATGAGGAAGGCACCGAGCTGGGTGTCTTCGACCTTGCCTTCCAGCAGCAAGGTCATGGCTGCACGGGCCTCCTCGCGGGTCAGGCCACGCGCGCCGCGCTTGCCTTTGCCGAGAATGCGCACGAATTCGGCGAACGGGTGTTCGGCGGGGGTTTCCAGAGTGAGCGGACGAGGTTCGGTCATATGCAGTTGGTCGGCTTGGGCAGGCCCGCCAGCTTGGCGGCAAGTTTGGCGGGGGTGCCGTTGAACAGGCGGTTAAGGTGCGGGCTGTTGCCCTTTTCAGGGCCCAGCTTGAGGGCCGTGTACTTGATCAGCGGGCGGGTGGCCGGAGACAGCTGGTATTCCTGGTAGAACTGACGGAGCAGTTCGAGGATTTCCCAATGGTCCGCCGTCAACGGGATACCCTCGCGCTTGGCCAAAGCCTCGGCGGCGTCGTGGGACCAATCTTGCAGGTCGACCAGGAAGCCATCCTTGTCCAGGGCGATCACCTGATCGCCAACGGTGAGCGTATTCATAGCCAGCTGTTGACCTTATCGTATTGCAGCGACAGTTCGACGAACCCGGCGTAGTCCACGGCCTTTGCCAGGTCGTTGCCGACCGCGCGGGCCTGTACATCCTCGTCCAGGGCGAACAGGCGCTGGGCCAGGCCGGCGGCTTGCAGATGGCCATGCGGCTCGCTGCCGCTGCGCAGGGCATACACGGCATCGCCGCACAGCAGCAGGGCATCTTCGGCACCGAGCAGGCGCAGGCAACTGGCCAGGCGCTCGTCGCCAAACGGGGAATGGGCAATTACATGCAGGGTCTTCATCAGAGCGTTATCACCTGGTCGAAACGGGCTATCAGGGCGGTCAGCGCTGCGTCATCGAGCACTTGCACCGGCAGCGCCAGGGTTTCGGCTGCCAGGCCACGGCGGGCCAGGCTGTGGTTGCAGGCGAACAGTTCTTCGACACCGAACATCGGCAACGCCTGCAGGTTGGCGGCCAGGTTCTTCTGTTGCACGGCGGCGGGTTGCTGGTCTGGCGCGAGCTGGAACACCCCATCGTCGAGGAACAGCATGCCCAACGGCAGGTCGAACGCGCCGCCAGCCAGGGCGATGTCCAGCGCCTCGCGGGCAGAGGGGCCATTCCACGGTGCCTGACGGCTGATGATCAACAAGGACTTGGCCATATCAGTCGCCTCCGAAGCAGACAAGGCGGTCGGCCACTTGCGCGGCCTCGTGCAGTTGGCCCAGCCCCGACAGTTCCCAGGGCTTGGGCAGGTTCACGGCCGGGCGCTGGTAGCGGTTGGCCTCGGCTTCGTCGAGCACGCCACGGCGCAGGGCGGCGGCGATACACACCACGGCGTCCAGCTGATGGGTCTGTATGAAGGTGCGCCACTGGCCAGCCACGTCCAGTTCGTCCTGAGGGGCGACGACGTTGGCCGAGGCACTGTGCACCCCGTCCTGATAGAAGAACAGTCGGGCAATCTCATGCCCGCCGGCCAGCACCGCCTCGGCGAAGCGCAGGGCGCGTCGCGAAGAGGGCGCATGGGCCGGGGAGAACACCGCGATAGCGAATTTCATGGCTAACTCATGCAAAGGAATGGTGCCATGATAAAGCAAAAAAGCCCGCGCCCGCTTGTGCAAGCGGGCGCGGGCTACTCTCATTCAGTCTCAAGGTTCAAGCCTGCTCCTTGCCCTCCGGCAAGAACCAGTTCAGCACCAGCGCACAAATCCCTCCGGTAGCCACACCCGACTCCAGCACATTGCGAATCGCCGCCGGCATGTGCGCCAGGAACTCCGGCACCTGCGCCACACCCAGGCCCAGTGCCAACGACACGGCAATAATCAGCAGCGCCCGACGGTCCAGCCGGGTGCTGGCCAGAATATTGATCCCCGACGCCGCAACCGCACCAAACATGACCATCGCCGCGCCGCCCAGCACCGGCTCCGGCACGGCCTGAATCACCCCGGCAACACTCGGGAACAGACCCAGCAACACCAGCATCACGGCAATCCACATACCGATATGACGGCTGGCAATACCGGTCAGCTGAATCACCCCGTTGTTCTGGGCAAAAATCGAGCTAGGGAAGGTGTTGAACAGACCGGCCAGCAGCGAGTTGGCGCCGTTGACCAGCACGCCCCCCTTGATCCGCTGCATCCACATCGGCCCTTCGACCGGCTGGCGCGACACCTTGCTGGTGGCGGTAACGTCACCGATGGCTTCCAGCGAAGTGACCAGGTAGATCACCAGCATCGGAATGAACAGCGCCCACGAGAAGCCCAGGCCAAAGTGCAGCGGTGTCGGCACCTGGAACAGCGCGGCCTCGTGCATGCCGGTAAAGTCCAGGCGGCCCAGGTATCCGGCCAGCGCATAGCCGACCGCCAGGGCGATGACGATCGCGCAGCTGCGCATCCACACCACCGGGATACGGTTGAGAACGACGATGATCGCCAGTACCACGCCCGACATCAGCAGGTTTTCGCCATTGGCAAAGGTGCCATTGGCCATGGCACCAAAGCCACCGCCCATGCTGATCAAGCCGACCTTGATCAGCGTCAGGCCGATCATCAACACCACGATGCCAGTCACCAGCGGGGTGATCAGGCGTTTGACGAAGGGCAGGATGCGCGACACGCCCATCTCGACGAACGAGCCTGCGATTACTACGCCAAAAATGGCTGCCATTACGCCTTCAACCGGCGTGCCTTGCTTGACCATCAGCGCACCGCCGGCAATCAGCGGGCCGACGAAGTTGAAGCTGGTGCCCTGAACGATCAGCAGCCCCGCGCCAAATGGGCCGAAGCGTTTGCACTGGACGAAGGTGGCGATACCCGAGATCACCAGCGACATCGAAACGATCAAATTGGTATCACGTGCAGATACGCCCAGCGCCTGGCAGATCAGCAGGCCAGGGGTGACGATAGGTACGATGATCGCCAGCAAGTGCTGCAGGGCTGCCAGCAGGCCGATCAACAGCCGTGGCTTGTCCTCCAGACCAAGCACCAGTTCGTTGGCAGGCGCCGCTGCGCCTGGGCTGTGTTCGTGTGAGCTCATTGCTGAAAGCCGCCCCGGAAGAAAAAAGGAGCGCATTCTACGGGGTGATGATGGATAGCGGTAGAGAAAAGCAGGATGTCAGCATGATCGGCGACCATTTGCCTGATTATCTGACTTTTTGGTCAGTTATTGCGGTTACAGGCATAATTGGCTTGAAACTGATGTAGGTCCGCTGTTGGCGGTCAAGCTTTTCTGAGGTGTTCTACGCTTGTTTGTGTCAGGGCGGCAAGGCGCCTGCCTTGGTTTTTGTGGTGTTGCGTAGATCGAGCGCCGCCCGCGCGGCGCATCGCGAGCAAGCTCGCTCCTACATTTGTTTCGGGCCAATTATT